>DATHQE010000044.1:0-5845 GCA_035483035.1 Streptosporangiaceae bacterium
CGCCACGATGTCGCTGACGGTCCAGTTCTCGACGACCTTGTTGGCCACAGCGTGGTTCGCGGATGTGAACTGCAGCTGCCCTGGCCGGAACTTGATGATGATCACCGCTGCCTTGGCCATCGCGTCGTCGTTGTTCAGGAAACCCTCGGGACCGACGCTGACGATGGCGCCCGGCGAGCTGAACTCGGCCGGCGTGATCGGCCTGCCGGTGCCGTAGACGAGCAGCCGCCGCCCCCTGCTCCAGGCGGTGGTGTCCAGGCTCGTCCCCGGCAGCGGGCCGAGGTCGCGCAGCAGGAAGATCGGCGCGACGGCCAGCGGTACCGTCGCCGCGATCAGGCTGCGACGGACCATGGGCCGCTTCACGAACTGGCTGGTCTCGGCGCCTTCCTCGAAGGTTTCCTTGAAGGCTTCCCGCTCCTGCGGAGTTGACCGCATCGGATGCCGCTGCTCGGTCAGCTCGACGTCCGGCATGAGGTGCCGGACCCAGATCACGGCGCCGGCCCCCAGCAGCAGCAAGACCAGCGACAGCGTGGTCCCGAGCGCCAGGTTCGAGTGCAGCGTCTTGTTGATCGTGCCGACGCCGATCGTCGCGTAGGCCACCAGGAAACCAAAGCCGGCCAGCATGGCGAGCAGGAAGCACGCGACGACGATCCGCTCGGCCTTCTTGGCCCGGGTCGGATCCGGCGGGTCGGCGGGCATCTCGCGGGCAGGCTTCTCGCCGCCATCGCCGGCCTCGGCCAGGAGCGTCCGGGCGGCCGCAGGCGACGGCGTGCCGATGACGCGGCGGGGGGCAGCGTGACCTTCCGGCGGGACCGAACCCTCGCCGGCCGACGCCGCGCCGCCCTCGGTGCCGCGGCCTTCGGTACTGCTCAGGTACTCGGGCCAGCTCTGCTCGCCGGAGTCTCCGGCGCCGGGCTGTCCTGGGGAGCTGTTACTCATGCGCCTTCCCGTGCTTCGCAGTGATCCAGAGTGCCACCAGCACCATGAACATCAGCAGGCCGAGGAACGCCACCAGGCCCTCGGTCACCGGCCCGATCCGGCCGAGGCTGAAGCCGCCGGGGTTGGGCTCGGCCCGCACAGTGGTGACGTAGGAGATGATGTCCCGCTTCTCCTGCGGAGTGATAGTGAGGTCGTTGAACACCGGCATAGCCTCGGGGCCGGTGACCATGGCCTCGTAGATCTGTGTCGGAGTCGAAGCGGTCAGCGGCGGTGCGAATTTGCCGTAGGTGAGCGCGCCGCCGGCGCCGTCGAAGTTGTGGCAGGCCGCGCAGTCGGCCACGAACAGCTGCTGGCCAAGCCCGATGTTCGCGCCGCTGCTGCTGACCTGAGCAGCGGACGGGATCGGCGGCCCGCCGCCCAGTGACTGGATGTAGGCAGCGACCGCGTGCGTCTGGGCGGTTGTCAGCCGCGGTGGCTTGCGCGGGTTCTCGGCGCCAAGCTCGGCGGCCGGCATCCGGCCAGTGCTGACCTGGAAGTCGACGGCGGCCGCGCCGACACCGATCAGGCTGGGCGCCTGGCCTGCCACGCCCTCGGCGAACAGGCCGTGGCAGGTGGCGCAGTCCTCGACAAACAGGCTGCGGCCCTGCGCGATCTGGCTGGCATTGGCGGCGACTGGCGAGGCCGCCGAGGCGTTCCCGCTCGTGACAACGGCGTATCCGCCGCCGATCAGGACGAGCACGAAGGCGACGACCGCGTACCCAGCGGCGGGGTGGCGGCGCCTCGCGGTGATCCAGCTCACAGCTATCCTCAAGTCCCGGTCAGTGGATCAGGTAGATGGTGGTGAACAGCCCGATCCAGACCACATCCACGAAGTGCCAGTAATAGGACACGACAATGGCGCTCGTCTGTTGCTCGAGCGTGAATCTCTTGGCGGCGAACGTCCTGCCCAGCAGAAACAGGAACGCGATCAGTCCACCGGTGACGTGCAGCCCATGGAAGCCGGTGGTGAGGAAAAACACGGACCCGTAGTTGCTGGACGACAGCGTCACGTGCTGCTTGCGAATGAGGTCCAGGTACTCGTAACCCTGCCCGCCGATGAAGTACAAGCCCATCAGGAAAGACAGCACGTACCACTCGCGCAGGCCCCACTTGGGGAAGTTCCAGATACGGCCGGCGCGGCGGATCTGGTGCCGCTCCACGGCGAAGACGCCCATCTGGCAGGTGACGCTCGACAGCAGCAGGACCGTGGTGTTGATCGAGGCCAGCTGCAGGTCAAGGTGGGCCTTCGGCCATGCCTGGCCGAGTCCCTTGTCGACCGAGCGCACGGTGAAGTACATCGCGAACAGGGCCGCGAAGAACATCAGCTCCGACGACAGCCAGATAATCGTGCCCACGCTGACGAGGTTGGGCCGGCTGGTGACTCCCCTGGGAGCTACCTCAGTAGATGCTGTGACCACGGGGACATTATTACGACACCGCGTAGGCGTGCGTGGCCCGACCCCCCGGGTCGGTAGCATCCTTTGCCATGAAGGTTGTCGTGTATAGCCATGATGCCGACACTCGGGGCAGGGTGCGGCTCGCCATAGGCCGCCGCCCGGCCCCCGACGTGCCGGAGGCGGAGATCATTGACGTCGCTACCGAGCCCATGCTGTGGCGGATCCTGGACGCGGGCGGCGCCGATGTGCTGGTGCTCGATGGCGAGTCCCAGCCCGCTGGCGGGATGGGCGTATGCCGCCAGGCCAAGGACGAGATCCACGACTGTCCGCCGGTGCTGCTGATCATCGGCCGCGTGGACGACGGCTGGCTGGCCACGTGGTCGCGGGCTGATGCGGTCGTGAGCCATCCGATCGACCCGGTGGCACTGGCCCGCGAGCTCGCTGGCCTCATGCGCCAGCAGGCCGCCGCGGGCAGCAGGGTTGTTAAGACCTGACGGAAGGTGGCCCTAGATGGACTCGCGCTCAACCTGGCCTGCTTTGATCGGCGCGCTGATCAAGGGCGAATCGCTCACCGCTGAGGAGACCGCCTGGGCGATGAACGAGATCATGGAGGGCGCGGCAACCCCGGCTCAGATCGCGGGTTTTGGCGTGGCACTGCGGATCAAGGGTGAGACGGCCAGCGAGGTCACCGGCCTGGCCCAGGCCATGCTGGAGCACGCGGCGCCCATCTCGATACCCGGCCGGACGGTCGACCTCGTCGGCACCGGGGGAGACGGCGCCAGGACCGTCAACATCTCGACCATGGGGACGATCGCGGCCGCGGCCGCTGGCGCCCGGATGGTCAAGCACGGCAACAGGGCAGCTTCCTCGGCGTGCGGCACGGCCGACGTCCTGGAGGTGCTCGGCGTCGTCATCGACCTGCCGGCGGCGGCGACCGAACAGCTGGTCGCTGAGGCAGGCGTGGCGTTCTTGTTCGCGCCGCTGTACCACCCGGCGCTCCGGCACGTGATCGTGCCACGCCGCGAGCTTGGCGTGCCCACGGTCTTCAACGTCCTCGGCCCGGTGGCCAACCCGGCCAGGCCAGCGGCCCAAGCGCTAGGCGTGGCCGACCCGCGGATGGGACCGATCCTGGCCGGCGTGCTCGCGGCCAGGGGCTGCTCGGCGCTGGTGTTCCATGGCGGCGATGGCCTGGACGAGCTGACGACTACCGCACCGTCGACGGTCTGGATCGTGCAAGACGGCACCGTCAGCGAGACTGCCTTCGAGCCAGCCGATCTTGGAATTCCCCGGTCGACGCCAGCCGACCTGCTCGGCGGCGATCCGGCGCACAATGCGGGCGTCGCCAGGGAGTTCCTCGGTGGCAGGCAGGGCCCGGTACGCGATACCGCGCTGCTGAACGCGGCCGCCGCGCTCGCCGCCGAGGCGGGCGTAGCCGGCCCGGACGCGCTCGTCCCGGCGCTCGCCGACGGCTACCGGCGCGCGTCCGCCGCCGTCGACTCCGGCGCGGCGGCGAGCGTACTCGACCGCTGGGTCGAGACCAGCAGGCGGCTCGCTGCCCGCGGCGAGGACAGCTAGGCGTCCACGTAGCCGGAGAGGCCTACGCCTCGGTGTAACCGATGGCGAAGGCCGCCTCCAGATCGTGCCTGGAGTAGGTCCGGAATGCGATATGGGTCTCGGTGTGGGTCACGCCCGCGACCTTGTTGACGGTGCCGGGGATGACATCACCCAGCTCCTCGTGCGCACGGACCCGGACCATGGCGACGAGGTCAAACTCGCCGGTCACCGAGTAGACCTCGCTGACCGCGGGGATCTTCGCGATCTCCTCCGCGGTCTCGGGGATGCGGGCCACGTCGGCCTTGATCAAGACGATTGCGGTGACCATAGCTCGCCTCCTGGGCCGGCCGGGATCGTGCGCCCCAGCCGCGCCAGTAGCGTACCGCCGGATCAGCTAGCCGGCGGATGAGCGTGGGCTGGCGCGTCGGCCAGCTTCCGGCCGAGGCGCTGAGCAGCCCGGTCAGCACGTCCGCGGTGGCCTTGGCGTCGGCCAGCGCCCGATGGCACGGCAAGGTCTTGGCCGCGAAGTAGTCGGCCAGCGTGCTCAGTCGGCAGTCCGGCACGTCGTCCGGGCCGAGGACCAGCCTGGCTAGCACAGCCGTATCGAGCACCGGCGCTGGCGGCCATGTGATCTGGCAGGCCGCGCACGCGGCCGTCAGGAAGGCCAGGTCGAACGGCGCGTTGTGGGCTACCAGCACGCTGTCACTAGCAAAGGCCAGGAACGCGCGCAGTGCGGCCGCGGGCTGCGGGGCGCGGCCGACCATGTCGTCGGTGATGCCGGTCAGCGTGGTGATGCTGGCCGGGATGGCGCCGCGCGGGCGGACCAGGGACGAGAACTCCCCGGTGACCTGACCACCCGTCAGCCGGACGGCCCCGATCTCGGTGATCTCGCCCTGCTCATGCAGCCATCCGCTGGTCTCGACGTCAACGACGACGAAGCTGAGGTCTGCCAGGGCTCCGATCACGCTTTCACGCTAGGACCCGGTGCCGACAGTCCGGCTGAGGCACGCCGTCATGGTGCCGGTATCGCCTCTCTTGTCGGTCGGCGGCGAGAGAAACACAGCGTGAGAGTGCGCGAAGCGGTTGAATCCACCCTCTGCCCGCCACTAGGGTCGTGGACCGAGCCGCATCGCTAGGCAGCCGCCATCCGGCGGCGACGAGCGGCCGCAGCCTAATCTCCTGACAGCAGGCGTGCGCGGCCCGCTGGGAGAGCCGGGGACCCACCGGATGGCGCACGCACATGCGGCGCCTCCAGGGGTGAATCGGCCCGGACTACGGCCGGGCCGTAGGGCAGACTTCCACAGCCCGAACCCGTCAGCTGACCCGGTAGGCCGAAGTGGAAGAAGGAGCGTGTCACGCAGGTGCATACGCCGCCGTCGGTTCGCAGGATCGTCAGGCAGGGTGTTGCGGCCGTGACCGTCTCGGTCTTTGCCGCGGGAGTACTCATCGGAGTCACGGCCAGCGCGAGCGCAGCGCCGGCCCCGACACTCAGCCAGGTGCAGGCTAAGCTCGGCAGGCTCCAGTCGCAGCTTGAGAAGCTTGACCAGCAATTCGATCAGGTGCAGCAGGAACTTGCGACCACCAATCAGCGTCTCGCGCTCGTGAACGCAGAGATGGCCGCCGATAATGCCAGGTTCGCCGCGCTGCGGCAGCAGATCGGGCGCATCGCAGTCACCGCCTACGAGGACGGCAACCTCAGCTCCTCGGTCGCGCTGCTGACTTCCGGCAAGCCGCAGCAGATCCTGGACCAGTCCTCGATCCTGCTGGAGCTGTCGGACACCGACAACGCCCAGATCCAGGCGTTCCTGGCGGCGGCCAAGCAGCTCACCACCACCCAGCAGATCCAGCAGCGGACCAAGGTCGGCATTCAGCAGCTGAAGGCGAGCCTGCTCAAGCGCAAGAACGCCATGGACAAG
>DATHQE010000045.1:0-2508 GCA_035483035.1 Streptosporangiaceae bacterium
GCGGCGACATACGGCGAGCCCGAGTGCGTTCCGGTCGAGGAGACCGCGCCGACGCGGCCGACGAACCCGTACGGCGCGTCGAAGCTCGCCGTCGACACGGCGCTCACCGAGTACGCCCGGATGTACGGGTTCGGCGCGATCAGCCTGCGCTACTTCAACGTCGCGGGCGCGTACCGCGAGGCGGCCGGCACCTGGCTCGGCGAGCGGCACACCGTCGAGACGCACCTGATCCCGAACATCCTGCGGATCGCTCGTGATGATGCCGGGCCGGTCAGCATATTCGGTGACGACTATCGGACCCCGGACGGCAGCTGCATCCGGGATTACATCCACGTGACCGACCTGGCGACCGCGCACCTGCTGGCGCTCGAGGCGTGCAGAACGGGACAGCACGCCATCTACAACCTCGGCTGCGGGACCGGCTACTCCAACTTCGAGGTGCTCCAGGCGTGCCGCGACGTGACCGGCCTGGAGATCCAGGCCAAGGTGACCGACCGTCGGCCAGGTGACCCCGCCGTGCTCGTCGCCTCGTCGGAGCGAATCGGCAGCGAGCTCGGCTGGCGGCCCGAGCGGGGCCTTCGCGACATGGTGGCCGACGCCTGGGCCTGCGGCTACCGCTGAGGGCGCTCAGCGGCGAGCGAGCCGGCGAGGCGGTGAGGCGCGGGCTCAGCGTTTTGGCCAGGACCAGACTGGCCCGTCGAACCGCTCCTGGCCCTGGATCCGGGTCTCGCCGAAGTCCTTAGTCAGCTCGATCGCCGTCAGCTCGGCCCGGCCTGCCTCGCCAGCCCCGGTGCCGGGCCGGGTGATCGCATCGATCAGCGGTCTGGCGTGCGACACCGCGATGACCTGGGTCCTGGCCGCGGCCTGGCTGATCAGCTCGCCGAGCGGCGCGAGCAGGTCCGGATGCAGGCTCGTCTCCGGCTCGTTCAGCACGAGGAGGCTGGCAGGCCGCGGACTCAGCAGCGCCGCTACCCAGAGCAAGTAGCGCAAGGTGCCATCCGACAACTCGGCCGCCTCCAGCGGTCGCAGCAGGCCGTGCTGGTGCAGCTGGACGGACAGCCGGCCCTCCTCGGTGGCCGCGATTGTCAGCCTGCTGCCAGGAAACGCGGAGTCGATGGCCGCGTCGAGTGCGGCGCCGTCGCCGATCTCGCGGATCGTCTGCAGCGCCGCAGCAACGTCAGACCCGTCGTGACTCAGCACGGGGGTGCGGGTACTGACCTGGCCAGCCCTGGCGGGCGCGCCGGCATCGGTGCGGAAATGGTCGTAGAACCGCCAGGACCGGATCCGGTCGCGCAAGCTCAGCAGCTCGGGCGCGCGCTGCGGGTCGGCGAACTCGCTGAGCATGCTGTCGTAGTCCCGAATCGGGAACGGGGTCGACCACGTTCCCTCGTCATCCCGCACGCGCACGAATCCGCCAAGCCGGTCGCAGAGCACAGCAGACGGCCGGAGCACCGGCCCGTTCCAGACCGATTCGCGCTTGATCACCGGGTCTCGCGCGAACGCCGTTCCGGTCTCCTGCGGTAGGCCGAGGTCGATGGCATAGCCGAAGTCGTCCGAGCCGAAGCCGAGCTTAAGCGCGATGGACTGGCGCCTGCGGGCCGTCCCCTGCACCGGATAACGGCCCTCTCGTACCGCGCGGCCGATCTGCTCTGGACCGGCCCACAAGGTCGATTGCAGACCGCCCTCACGTGCCAGCGCGGCGACCATCCCGTTCCGGGCGCCGTCCGCGAGCAGCCGTAGCGCCCGGTACAGGCTGGACTTCCCGGTGCCGTTCGCACCGGTCACCACGTTCAGGCTCGTGAGCGGCACCACGAGCCGGCGCAATGACCGGTAGTTCTCGATCGCCAGCGTCCGGAGCACGCGCCCGAGACTACCCAGGCGGCCGCGCACCGGTAATCCAGTTGCCGACGACGGACCCCGTTCCTAGCATCGGGCCGGTGTACGAACGGCCGGCTGACCTCAGCGACGCCGACCTGGCCGCTGCCGTCAGCCGCTACTGGCGGCTCGAGGTCGCCCAGGTTCGCTACACCCCGGCCGGCTATGGCGGTTATCACTGGACCGTGACCGACACCACCGGCCTGCGATGGTTCGCGACCGCCAGCCGCCGGACCAGGGCGGCGGATGTCGCTGACCTGCGCGCGACGATGCGCGCGGCGCGGGAACTGGCCGACGCCGGCCTGGACTTCGTCGTGGCACCGGTGCCGGCGTACGGCGGTGACGTCCTGATAGAAGACCCGCCGGGCTACGCCATCAGCCTGTTCCCCTTCGCCGACGGCATCCCCGGCCAGTGGGGAGGAGCCATCAGCACCCGTGACCGCGTCGCCGTCACCGAGCTGCTCGCGGTGCTGCATACCGCGGGTCCGCTGGCCGGCGGCGTGCCGGTCCGGAGCCTGAACCCGCGCAGTCGCGAATACCTGGACGATTCATTGCGGGAACGGGGTCGTCCCTGGCGCGGTGGTCCTTACGCCGAGGCAGCTCGTGCACTCGTGTCCAGGCATGCGTCCGGCC
>DATHQE010000046.1:0-8799 GCA_035483035.1 Streptosporangiaceae bacterium
CCTGGAGCGGGTCTGGCGGTCGACGCACTTCTCCTGGTGGATGACGACCATGCTGCACCGAACACCAGGCGCCGACGCGATGGCGAGCCAGCTGCAGCTCTCCCAGCTTCGCTACGTGGTCTCCTCCCGTGCGGCCGCGACATCGCTAGCGGAGAACTACACAGGCTTCGCCTTCCACTGATCGACAGAGACGAGGACACGAGCCACCATGCGCACAACGCCGCCGTTCCGGGCCGATCATGTCGGCAGCCTGCTCCGTCCGCCCGAGCTACTCGCCGCGCGCGCGGATTTCGCCGCGGGCACGATCGGCGCCGAGCACCTGCGAGCGGTCGAGGACGCCGCGATCGCGCAGGCCGTCACGATGCAGGCAGACGCCGGGCTCCAGTCCGCGACCGACGGCGAGTTCCGCCGGGCCTCCTGGCACATGGACTTCATCTACCAGCTCGGCGGCATCGAGAAAGCGCCGGGCAATCTCGCGGTGAAGTTCCGCAACAGCGCGGGCAGCCTCGAGTTCACGCCAGCAGCACTGCACGTCGGCAGCAGGATCCGGCTGGACCATACGATCTTCGCGGACCACTTCCGCTACCTGCAGTCCGCCGTCGGCGTGGCAACGCCCAAGCTGACGATCCCGTCGCCCAACATGGTGCATTACCGTGGCGGACCAGCGTCCATCGACCATGACGTGTACCCCGACATGGAGGAGTTCTGGTCGGACCTGTCGGCTGCCTACGCCGACGAGGTGCAGCGGCTCGCTGCGGCCGGCTGCACCTACCTGCAGCTCGACGACACGAGCCTGGCCTACCTCAACGACCCGGCCCAGCGCGCCGAGATCGCCGAGCGCGGCGAGGATGCAGAGCACCTGCACCTGCGCTACATCCAGCAGGTCAACGACGCCATCGGCGCCCGGCCGGACACGATGGCTGTGACCACGCATATGTGCCGCGGCAACTTCCGCTCCTCGTGGGCAGCCGAAGGCGGCTACGACTTCGTCGCCGAAGCGCTGTTTTCCGAGCTCGGCGTCGACGGGTTCTTCCTCGAGTACGACGACGAGCGCTCGGGCGGCTTCGAACCGCTGCGTTTCGTGCCGAAGGGCAAGATGGTCGTGCTCGGCCTGGTCACGACCAAGCGCGGCGAGCTCGAGAACCCGGACGTACTCAAGCGCCGCATCGACGAGGCCGCCAAGTTCGTCCCGCTCGACCAGCTGTGCCTGTCGCCGCAGTGCGGCTTCTCCTCCACCGTCGAGGGCAACGTGCTAAGCCAGGACGAGCAGGCAGCCAAGCTCCGTCTCATCGTGGACGTCGCGCGCGACGTCTGGGGCGGGGGCTAACCAGGACGGGAACGGGGCCGCAGCAGCCAGTCCCGGCGACAACGGCCGCGGCCGCGCGCACCGAGCTGCCGCCATTGGGCGTCAGGGTGGATCTGCTGCCCATCTTGGGGCGGCACATCCACCCTGACGCCCTATGCGTCTGCCTCGCGGCCGCGCTTCGGAAGCGCGAAGCGGCTCCGGGGCCTGGCATCCTCGCCAGCTGGCCACAGGTAGTAGCCAACTGGGAACAGCTTGATGCCTGTCCGGTCGGTGACCAGGCCCCAGATCCCGCGCGGCGCCCAGATGGCGACTGCGATGGCCACCAGGCCGAGGATGATCCAGTACCAGGTGCCGTCCTGCGACAGCGTCTGCTGGAGGACGAAGAACACGACGGTGCCGATGATCGGGCCCTCGATGGTGCCGATCCCGCCGATGATCGTGATGAAGATCATCTCGGCGGAGAACGTCACGCTGAACGCCGCGGTCGGCACGATGAACTGCTGGCTGATCGCATACAGGGCGCCCGCTGCACCGCAGCCGAGCGCCGCCACCAGGAAGACCAGCCGCTGCACCGAGCCGACGCGGCCGCCGATGCTCCGCGCGCCGGTCTCGTCGTCCCTGATCGCGGTCAGCACCAGCCCGAGCGGGCTGCGGAGCAAACCGTAGATCACAGCGATGGCGACCACGGTGACGGCGAGTGTGGCCCAGTAGGTGTCGGCCGACAGCAGTGTCGGGTTCGGCGTCAGGCCAGACAGCGCGATGCCCGTGCCGCTGCCCAGGGACGAGATCTGGCTGATGATCAGCATGCAGACCGACGCAATGACCCACATCGTGATCGCGAAGTACCCGCTGCGCAGCCGCGAGACCAGCCACCACACCGGCAGCCCCAGCACGCCAGCCAGCACCGTCGCCAGCGGGATCGCCGTGAACGGGCTGATGCCGTGGTTGGCGAACGTGACGACGAAGTAAGCGCCGAGTCCGATGAACGCCTGCTGGCCGACCGAGACCAGGCCCGCATAGCCTGCCAGCAGGTTCCACATGCTGGCCATGATGAGGAGCTGGAAGAAGTCGACGAGCAGGTTAGTGGTGCTGGAGTACACGGCGTACGGCAGGTATGCCAGGACGGCGACGGCCACGATGGCGGCGACCCCGGCCCACAGCGCCGATCGCCTCGACCGGGTGACCCGCTGCCCGACGCGAGGGACGACGGCGGCGCGCGGCAGGTCCGGGCCCTCAGCCCGCTCCGCTTGCTGCCCGACCGAGCTCATGCCAGCTCCCCGCGGCTCGTGATCCCCCGTGGCCGCAGCACGAGGATCGCCAGGAACACCAGCTGCCCGGCCAGGATCTGGTCCGATGCGTGGAACTGGGCGCCGATCTGCTGCGCGACGCCAAGCAGGATGCCGCCCGCCAGGGTCCCCCACAATGAGCCGAGGCCGCCGATGACGACCGCCTCGAATGCGTATAGCAGCAGCTGCGAGCTGCCGGTCGTGGGGTCGAACTGCGTATACATCCCGAACGCAATGCCTGCTAGCGCCACGGTGCCGAATGCGATCGCGGCGGCGATGCCGAAAACGTGCCGGTGGTCGATGCCGGACAGCTGAGCGGCTTCGCGGTCATCGGCAACCGCCCTGATCATGCGGCCGTTCTTGGACGCGGACAAGAAGTACTGCAGCCCGAGCAGGATGACCACAGCGACGGCGAGAATGACCAGGTCAAGATAGGCGATGGTGATCTGGGAGCCGATACTGAACGAGTCGGAGACCAGCGAGCCGATGTTCAGTGACTTGCTGTTGGCTGACAGGAACTGCTGCAGACCGTTCTCGATGACGACCGAGAGCCCGAAGGTGACCAGCAGCGTAGTGAGCACGCTGCGGTTCAGCGCCGACTGCAGCAGCGTGCGCTGCAGCACATAACCAAGGACCCCGAAGATCGGCACGACCAGCACGAATGACCAGACGGTCGGGACATGAGTGATCGCGACGACGCCGAGGGCCACGTACGCGGCCACCACCGCGAGGTCGCCGTGCGCCAGGTTGATGACCTTCATGACCCCGAACATCAGCGACAGGCCGCACGCGAACAGCGCGTACAAGCCGCCGAGCATGACGCCCTGAATTACTGCATTAACCCAGGTCATGTGCTCGCTCCAGGTAGCTGGTCGACCGGGGCAGGTCCGGATGGGCTCGCCGGGACAGGGCCAGGAGAGGTGTCGTTGCCACTCGCGGCGACGCCGAAGTAGGCGGCTTCGATCTGCTCCGCGGTCAGCGCGGCCGGCGGCCCCGCCAGCGTGATCCGGCCTTCGAGCAGGCAGTGGACCTCCGCGGCGACGGCGAGGGCCTGGCTCACGTCCTGCTCGACGAGCAGGATCGTGACGCCCGCAGCGGCGAGCTCAGGCAGCAGGCCGTAGATCCGGCGCACGACCACCGGTGCCAAGCCGAGCGACAGCTCGTCGAGCAGGAGCACCCGCGGGTTCGCGGCCAGCGCCCGCCCGATCGCCACGGCCTGCTGCTCGCCACCGGACAGCTGCGCGGCGCGCTGGCCGCGCCGGTCCCGCATCCAGCCGAACAGCTCGTAGATCCGCTCCGTGGTCCACGGACCTTTCCTGGCGCTCGAGCTGCCGACGAGCAGGTTCTCTTCGAGGGTCAGGGACGGGAACAGCCGGCGTCCTTCTGGCACCAGCGCGATGCCCGCCCGTACCCGCCGCTCCGGGCGCAGCCTCGTCACGTCCTCGCCGTCCAGCAGGACCGACCCGGTGCTGGGCTGATGCAGGCCGGCGATCGTGCGCAGCAACGTCGACTTGCCAGCCCCGTTAGCTCCGATCATGGCGTGCGTGGCGCCGGCCGGGAGCTGGAGGCTCACGTTGCGCAGCGCCTGGAGCTGACCGTGGTGCACGCTGAGGTCGCGGACCTCCAGCAGCGGGCTGGCCGCGTGGACGGCGGTCACGCGCGATCCTGGCCGGGTACCCGCAGCGACGCCGACACCTCGGTGCCGAGGAACACCTCGCGTACAGCGGGAAGGGCGAGTACGGCGGCGGGGTCGCCGTCGCCGATGATCGATCCGCTGGCCAGGCAGAGCAGCCGGTCGACGGTCGCCGTCAGGGCGTGCACGACGTGCTCGATCCAGAGGATCGCCACGCCGGCTGCGGACACGGACCGGACAATGTCCGCCAGCTGGGCGACTTCCGGATCGGTCAGGCCGCCGGCTACCTCGTCGAGCAGGAGCAGTCTAGGGTCAGTGGCCAGTGCCCTGGCCACCTCTAGCCGCTTGCGTGACAACAACCCCAGCCGCTCGGCCGGGGCGTTGGCGTCGGCGGCTAGCCCGGTGCGCTCCAGCGCCGCAGCGGCAGCCGCATAACTCGCACGGCGGCGCAGGCCTGCGCCCTGCTGCGCGGCGACGAGCACGTTCTCGAAGACGGTCATCGCGCCGAACGGCTTGGGCACCTGAAAGGTCCGCCCGATGCCCAGCCGGCACCGGGCGGCCGCATCCTTTTTCGTCACGGCCGCGCCGGCGAACCGGATCTCGCCCGACGACGGCGCCAGGTCGCCCGCGATCAGGCCAAACAGGCTGCTTTTGCCGGCGCCGTTCGGCCCGACGATGCCGACCAGGTCACCGGCTCCGATCGCGACCGACAGGTCGTCAGCGACCACGACCCTGCCGAAGCTCTTGCAGATAGCGTCGAGCTCCAGCAGGGCCGTGTCCGCACCGCTGTGGGCCAGATCAGGCATTCGTTGCCACGAGATCGGCACCTATCGGCACGCTGCTGTTCAGCGAGTTGTCCACGACCTTCATCTCGACCGGGTACTTGCTGCCA
Source organism: Streptosporangiaceae bacterium (assembly GCA_035483035.1). Classification (GTDB taxonomy): domain Bacteria; phylum Actinomycetota; class Actinomycetes; order Streptosporangiales; family Streptosporangiaceae; genus JAJYUU01. The sequence continues at coordinate 5,118 of DATHQE010000046.1, forward strand.
GCGGGCTGCGCCTTCCACTGCACCCCGACCGGGTTGATGATGCCGACGCCGGGCGCGGGGCCGGCCCCGAAGTTAATGGGGCCACACATGCCGGTGTAGTTCACCTTGTGCAGGGCGTCCGCGACCTCGTTCCTGTCGTGCGGGTTGCTGACCGCGCTGAATGCCTCCTTGGCCACCTCGAACAGCGAGTAGGTCGAGCCCAGGGACTGCAGCCACTGCTGCCCCGACTTGGCCTCGTAAGCAGCGGCGAGGGCAGCTGCGGTCATGCCGGTCAGCGAGGAGCTGTAGGGCATGTACGGTCCCCACCACGAGTCGGTCGCGATGTTGTTGACCAGCGCCGGACCGAGTGCGACGGAGTCGGCCGGGAACAGCAGCACCTTTGCCACGGTGGCGATCTTCGGCTTGAAGCCCTGCTGTGAGGCCTGCTTCCAGAACGTATTGAAGTCAGGCGGCAGCGGGCAGTTGCTGAATACTTCGCAGTCCTTGCTCTTGAACTGCGAAATCATCGAGGTGAAGTCGGCGGTGCCGTCGGCGTAGGCACCGCCATCCACCGCCTTATAGCCAGCCGCTGCGATCAGCGGCTCAAAGCCTTCCCGGAATGCGTTGCCGTCGGCGTCGTTCGGGTACTGACACGCGACTTCCTTGTTGTTGGGGATCCGGTTCCACATTGGCGCGAAGCAGCCCTGGAACTGCGACAGCCCGAAGAAGAACATGGATGCGTACCTGAAGTCCGTGGTCGGCTTCAGCGGATCGCCGGTCAGGCCCGCGTACCAGGACTCCCACGGTACGACCGTCGACAGGCACGGGGTGCCGGCCTTCTGGCAGGCCGCCGCGACCGGGTTCGTGGTTTCCGGCGTCGACGTCGTCAAGATCACGTCTGCATGGCCCGTGATCAGCTGCTGCGCCACCTGCGCGGCCCTTGTCGGGCTCGACTGGCTGTCCTGGACGTTGATATTGATCTTGTAGGTCTTGCCGCCGATCTTGATCCCGGACTTATAGATCGAGGCTCCCTTGATCAGGCTCAGCACGAACTGATCACCGGACGCGAAGCCGGCCAGCTCGCCGGTGAGCGGGGTGATGAAGCCAATATTGATAGTCCCGCTCGCACTCGAGCCGGCGCCCTTAATTCCGGTACCGCAGGCACTCAGCAGACCGCCAGCGCCGACCGTGCCGGCTGCCACGGCGCCGAGCCCTATACCTCTCAGCAGCGAACGTCTTGTGAAGTCCTGACCCGCCAGGATCACATGATCCGCTTCCTGACCTTCCATACCGTCTCCTCGAGGTCAGCGCCCGCGTCGAGCCGGCTTATCCGGGGCGCCCCCTCGAACGCTCAGCTCAGGGTCAGGCGCTCCATGATGGTTACTGCCAGTTGTTCGCTTGGCGTACGAGTATGCGCAATGTAGAAACATAATCAGCGATGTGGATCGGTGTCAACGGCTCAAAGCGGTCCGGAAACGGCGTGTCGGTGCCGCGAGGGAAAGGCCTGAACGGTTACCGATATCGGCGGGCGACAGGGTGCAAAACCGCTTCGGGGGCACTGTCCCAAGGGCAGGGAACGGGGCCGCCAGAAAGGTCAGCCCAGGCCCTGCGACCGCAGATCCGACTCGATCCGGCTGGCGGTCTCCAGCAAATGGGGCAGCAGCTCGGTGCGCATCGACGCCATGCTGACACGACTCGCATGCGCGGAGATGTTGATCGCCGCGGTGACCGCCCCGCCAGCGCCGTGAATCGGAGCGGCGACGGCGCGCAGTCCTTCCTCGAGCTCCTGGTCCACAATCGCGTAGCCCTGTTTCGCGACGTCGCGCAGGATCTCGCGGAGGCGGTCGGGGTCGGTGACGGTGCGTCCGGTGATCGGTGCGAGGTCTGCCTCCGCCAGGTACCTGTCCAGGTCGTCCTGGCTGAGCCCGGCCAGCAGCACGCGCCCCATCGAGGTGGCGTAGGCCGGGAACCTCGTACCGACCGAGATCGAGACTGTCATGATCCGCTTCGTCGGCACCCTGGCCACATACACGATGTGCTGTGCGTCGAGCACGGAGATCGACGACGACTCGCGCACCTGGGCGACGAGTTCCTCCAGGTGCGGGGCCGCGACCTCCGGCATGGCCAGACCAGACAGGTAGGCGTAACCAAGCTCGAGCACTCTCGGCCGGAGTGAGAACTCGCGGCCGTCGTTACGGACGTAGCCCAGCTTGACCAGGGTGAGCAGGAACCGGCGGGTTGCCGCCCTCGTCAGCCCGGTCGCCCTGGCGACCTCGCTGAGGCTGAGCCGTTCCCGGTCGGGGCCGAAAGCCTTGATGACCGCCAGGCCGCGATCGAGGGACTGGACGAAGTCGCTGTTGCGGGCCGGGCCAGCGTCGGCTGCGGCACCGCGCGCGCCGGGCCGGCCGTCACTGTCAGCCGGACCGGCAGCGGCAGCCGCGGGCCCGGCTCCGCCAGGCGTGTTCGCGCTGCGCGCAGAAGGTGTCATCGAACGCATGCTAGCGCCAGAAGTACCGGTCACCGCTAGGTACCAGCGCAGCTCGCAGATGCGACTCGAGCGCCGAGGTGACCTGCGCGGGCGCCGACACGGCTGCCAGGTGGGCCGCCCCGGGAATCACCTCGAGGTGCGCGCGGGGAATGGCCCGCGCAATGACCTCGCCGTGCTCGGGCGGAGTGGCCGGATCATCCGCCCCAGCTAGCACGAGCGTGGGAGCCGCAATGGCGGGCAGGGCTGGCCGCTGGTCCATGCTCGCGATGGCCGCGCAGCAGCCCGCGTAGCCGCCTGGATCGGTCCGCTCAAATTCGGCCCGGAAGCCGTCGACGACCGCAGGCGCCGCCGCCGCGTACTCCGGCGTGAACCACCGGCTGATGACCGGACCGCAGACCGATGCCATCCCGGCGGCCCGTACCTGATCGGCGCGGGTTAGCCAGCCAGCCGCGGGCGGTAGGTAAGCCGACGTACAGACCAGGCCGAGCGCGGCGATCCGGTCTGGCGCGTGCGCCGCGAGCCACATGCCGATCATGCCGCCGAGCGAGATCCCGCAGTAGCCAACCCGGTCGACGCCGAGCGAGTCCAGCAGGGCCAGCACCCCCAAACCCAGGCCGGCGATCGTGTACTCGCCAGGCGGCGCCGCCGAGCCGCCATGACCGGGGAGTTCGAAGCGCACCAGCCGGAAGCCTTGCCGAAGCTGCGGGACCTGCTGGTCCCAGACCGCTGCGTTCGTACCGAGGGAGTTCCCGAGTACGAGCACGGGAGCGCGGCTGGGTCCACTCAGCGGTGCGGCAGTCAGTGGCACTGCAGTCAGCGGCACTGCAGTCGGCGGCACTGCAGTCAGCGGCACTGCAGCCGGCGGCCCGTCAGCCGGCGGAGAGCTGTCGTCAGACATCGAAGAAGACAGTCTCGCGATCGCCCTGGAGCCGGATGTCGAATCGGAACTCACTTTCCGGCCGCTCCGGATGGGCGACTGCGATCAGCGTCGCCCGCCGGTCCGGGTCTTCGATGGCCGCGAGTACCGGGTCGGCAGCGTTCGCCTCGTCGGCGGGGAAGTAGATCCTCGTCACGACCCGGTCCAGCAGGCCGCGAGCGAACACCGACACGTCGAGGTGCGGTGCTTCGATCCTGCCGTCCTGGCACGGCAGCGCGCCTGGCCGCAGCGTGCTGATCTGGTAGTTCCCGTCGGGGTCGGTCGCGGACCGGCCGAAC
>DATHQE010000047.1:0-16294 GCA_035483035.1 Streptosporangiaceae bacterium
TAGGGTTCGGCTATGTCCAAATGGGAGTACGCCACTGTCCCGCTGCTGGTGCATGCCACCAAGCAGATCCTGGATAACTGGGGCGACGACGGCTGGGAGCTCGTCGCGGTTGTGCCGGGCCCGAACCCGGAACAGCTCGTCGCTTATCTCAAGCGAGCCAAGGAATGAGCAGCGAGGACGCCGGCGAGGGCGGCTCCGGACCGCAGGAGCGGCTCGCCGAGCTCGGCCTGACACTGCCTCCCGTCGTGGTCCCGCTCGCGGCTTACGTGCCCGCCGTACGCTCGGGCTCGCTGGTCTATACCGCCGGCCAGCTGCCCATGGTCGACGGTCAGCTGCTCTCGGCTGGGAAGGTGGGCGCTGAGGTCGGCGCCGCTGAGGCCGCGGCGCTGGCCAGGACCTGCGCGCTAAATGCGCTCGCCGCCGCTGCGGACGCGGCGGGCGGCCTGTCGTCGATCAAGCGCATCGTCAAGCTCACTGGCTTCGTGGCGAGCGCGCCCGACTTTACCGGGCAGCCGCAAGTCGTGAACGGGGCCAGCGAGTTGCTGCTGGAGATCTTCGGGGACGCGGGCCGTCATGCGCGCAGCGCGGTCGGCACCGCGGTCCTGCCGCTGAATGCCCCGGTCGAGGTCGAGCTGATCGTCGAAGTCAAGGACTAGCCCGCCGGGCAGGAGGCAACATGGCAGAGGACGCAGTGAAGGCTGCCTCCATCCGGATTCCTGGCGAGCTCGGCGAGTCCGCCAGAGCCATCTTGTCCGGGGCGCAGGCCCCGGCCCAGCCGCGCGACGCGGCGACCGTGATGCTGCTGCGGTCTGGCAGCGATGGCCTTGAGGTCTACATGCTGCGGCGGAAGGCGTCGATGGCGTTCGCGCCCGGAGCCTTCGTGTTTCCCGGCGGATCCGTCGACGCCAGGGACGCCGACGAGCAAGTGGCCTGGGCCGGGCCTGACGCGGCCGAGTGGGGCCGGATCTTCGACGCGCCGCCCGCCCAGGCCAGGGCGCTGGTCTGCGCCGCGGTCCGGGAGACCTTCGAGGAGTCCGGGGTCCTGCTGGCGGGTGAGTCGCGCGAATCGGTCGTGGCCGACACCACGAGCGATGCGTTCGAAGCCGACCGCCACGCCCTGCTGGACAGGTCGGTATCCCTGGCCGAACTGCTCGGCCAGCGCGGCCTGGTGCTTCGCGCTGATCTGCTGCGACCGTGGTCACGGTGGATCACGCCGGTCGTAGAGCCGCGCCGGTTCGACACCCGGTTCTTCGCGGCCGCGCTCCCGGCCGGCCAGCGCACCAGGGATGTGGGTGGCGAGGCGTCCGAGGTCGCGTGGGTCACCCCGGCAAAAGCCCTGCAAGACTGGGAACGGGGTGAGATCAGGCTGTTCCCGCCCACCGCTGTGACGCTGACGGAGCTAGCTGCCTGCGGCGACGTGGAGACAGCACTAACCGGGCCGCGTGCGGTTGCCCCGATCATTCCGGAGATTCAGCTGCGGCAGGGCGCGGTGTGGCTCACGGTGCCTGGCCTGAGCGAGTTCCCGGCCGCGCCGGGCGGGGCGCGGTAATGACCGAGCCTGGCACGCCCGCCGCAGCTAGGCCCGCCGCAGCTGGCGCCGCGGCCGCGAACCCGATCGACGGATCCGGCAGTGAGCGGGCCTGGTGCGTGCTGGCACCGAACCCGTCGCTGATGACGCTCGACGGGACGAACACCTGGCTGGTGGCCGAGCCGGACTCGGCGACAGCGATTGTGATCGATCCAGGCCCGGCCGACGAGGGGCACCTGCAGCGGATCTGCGCGGTCGCCGCGAAGCGCGGCCAGCGAGTCGCCGACATCGTGCTCACCCACCGGCACGAGGACCACTCGGCCGGCGCGCCGCGGCTGGCCGAGCTGACGGGGGCGCCGGTCCGCGCGGTCGACCCGGCGCATCGGCTGGGGACCGAGGGCCTGGCCGCTGGCGACGTTCTCGACAGCGCCGGGTGCGAGCTGCGCGTCATCCTCACGCCGGGACACACGTCCGACTCGGTCAGCCTGGAGATCCCGGCCGACGGGGTGGTGCTGACCGGGGACACGGTGCTCGGCCGTGGCACGGCGGTCATCTCCGATGACGGAAGCCTCGGCGACTATCTCGACTCGCTGCAACGGCTGCGGGCCCTGGCGGAGTCGAGGAACCTGCGCCAGCTGCTGCCTGGCCACGGTCCGCTGCTAGCCGACCCCGCCGCGGTCCTGGATTTTTACCTCGCGCACCGGGCGGAGCGCCTGGACGAGGTCCGAGCCGCGATCGCGGCCGGGGACACGACTCCGGCGGCGATCGTGGCCAGGGTATATGCGGCCGTCGACCACCGACTCTGGCGGTTCGCCGAGTCCTCGGTCCGCGCGCAGCTGCGGTACCTGGCCGACCGGGGCGAGCTCCCGGCTGGCGTCAGCTGGTAGTGCGGCTATCTGGCTCGCTTGCGGAGCCGGTCGGTGTCAGTCACCAGGACGGACTTGGCTGCCAGCTGGATCCAGCCGCGCGCGGCGAAGTCAGCGAGTGCCTTGTTCACCGTCTCCCGTGACGCGCCGACCAGCTGGGCTAGCTCCTCCTGCGTGAGGTCGTGGTTGACCTGGACGCCATCCGGCGTGAGCACGCCGAAACGGTCGGACAGGTCAAGCAGCGCCTTGGCTACCCGGCCCGGCACGTCGGTGAAGACCAGGTCGGCCTTGACCTCGTTGATCCTGCGCAGCCGCTGGGCGAGCGCCTGGAGCAGGTGCATCGCCACTTCGGGCCGGCTGCTCAGCCAGGTGCGCAGGTCGTCGTGCGCGATCGCAGCCAGCCGGGCGTTTGTCACGGCGCTGGCACTCGACGTCCTCGGTATCGGGTCAAATAGCGACAGCTCACCGAACATCTCACCCGGCCCATGCACGCTCAGCAAGTTCTCCCGGCCGTCTGGTGCCGCCTTGGTCAGCTTGATCTTCCCGGTCAGGATGATGTAGAGCTTGTCCCCGGCGTCTCCTTCTGTGAACAGCCGCTCGCCCCGGTCCAGGACCACGTCGACGATGTCGGTGCGTAGCGCGCGGGCGTCCTCCTCGCTCAGCGCCTCGAACAGCGGCGCCTCAGCGAGCACGTCGTCGGCATGAGACACGGCACCTCCTGGGCCGGATCGGCTACCGCGGTAGCAACTACGCGTGGCGCCTGTTGAGTGGTGCCCCTAGTGTGGTGCCCACCTGGCAGGCTGGTCACGCTGACGGGTGGCCAGGGGAGTCTGCCAGCCGTTCCCGGCAGGCCTCGATCTCCGCCTCGGCAGCGCCGACGCCAACCCACGCCGCCGCCTCGACTTGTTTGCCTGGCTCCAGCGCCTTATATACCTCGAAGAAATGCTGGATCTCAAGCTGGTCGAATTCAGGGACGTCAGTGATGTCACGCAAGTGCGCCATCCGCGGGTCGGTGGCCGGGACGCAGAGCACCTTGTCGTCCGCGCCCTTCTCATCGCGCATGCGGAACATGCCGATGGCCCGGCAGCGGATCAGGCAGCCGGGAAACGTAGGCTCGTCCAGCAGCACGAGCGCGTCCAGCGGGTCGCCGTCGTCAGCTAGCGTGTTTTCGATAAATCCGTAATCAGCCGGATAGCGCGTGGAAGTGAAGAGCATCCGGTCTAGCCTGATCCGACCCGTCTCGTGATCCATCTCGTACTTGTTACGCTGCCCCTTGGGGATCTCGATTACTACGTCGAACTCCACGTTTGCCCACTCCCGGCGCCTCGGAGGCCCGCCTGGCGGTGCCTGGCTGATGTCTACCCGTTAGTCCTCGGCTAGTCCCCCCGGAGTACCGCATCGTGCACTGGGAACCAAACGCGGGGTACCACATCTCCCGAAGGGAATCTATTAGGTGCGTCGCCGCAGTCGCCTGGCGCCGGCCGCAATCGCCGTGCTGTGCGTCTTCACCATCGCCGCCGGCGTGACCGTGTCCGGGATGCTGCCGCGCAGGCTCGCGCTCTGGCAGCCGCCTGGCATCGCCACGAGCCCGCTGGCTAGCCGGACCCCGGTGCTGGGCGTGCCGGCCGCGGTGCCGGGACCGGCGCGCGCCACAGCGGCCGGCGTGGCCGCGGCGATCGCGCCGGTCATCAGCTCGCCGGTGTTCGGCAGCAGCCTCGGCGTCCTCGTCTCTGACCTCGCGTCGGGCAAGGTGCTGTACGCCAGCGACGCCAGCACCGGATTTGCCCCCGCGTCGACGACCAAGCTGGCGACATCCATCGCGGCCATCTCGGTGCTCGGGCCGACCGCCCGGTTCACCACCTCCGTCGTGGCCGGCCCAGATTCCCGATCGATCGTGCTTGTCGGCGGCGGTGACCCGACGCTGGCCGCCGGGGCGCCGCCCGCCAGCGATTACCCGCAGCCAGCCACGCTGCTTGAGCTGGCCCGGCGCACCGCGCAGGCGCTGAAAGCGCGCGACCGCCACAGCGTTCGACTTGGCTACGACACCTCGCTCTACACCGGGCCGGCACTCGCCCCGGGCTGGTCGGCTGGCTACATCAGCACCGGCAACGTCTCGGTGATCACTCCGCTGGAGGCCGACCAGGGCCGAGTGACGGCGAGCGGTGCACCGGCCGATAACGACTACTCGAACGGGCCACGGGCAGCTGATCCGGCTGCGGTGGCCGCCGCGTCGTTCGCCGGGTTCCTGGCTGCCAACGGGATCGCCGTCCACGGCGGGCCGGTTCCGGCGGTCGCGCCGGCGGGCGCGAGCACGCTGGCCAGCGTGCAGTCGCCGCCACTCACCCAGATCGTGCAGTGGATGCTCGAGGAGAGCAACAACGTCATCGCCGAGAATCTCGCCCGCCACCTGGCGATCGCGACTGGCAGGCAGCCCTCCTTCAGCGGCGGGGCCGCTGCGGAAACGTCCGTGCTGCGCAAGCTGGGCATCACCGGCGAGCTAAGCCTGTATGACGGCAGCGGACTGTCGCCCGACAACAGGATCGCGCCGGCCGCCCTGGTGCAGCTGATCAGGCTCGCGGCCGGCCGGCCGGAGCTGCGCCCGGTCCTGACCGGCCTGCCGGTTGAGGGCTTCTCCGGCACGCTCGCCGTGGGTGGCAGCGTCTTCGGTCTCGGCGGGCCACCGGGATTCGGAGTGGTCAGGGCGAAGACCGGCAACCTGTCCACCGTCGCCGCGCTCGCCGGTACCGCCTATGCAAGAAACGGTCAGCTGCTCGCGTTCGCCGTGATGGCGGATAAGATCCCGGCCGCGCCCGGCGCCCTCGAGCTCGCCGCGACGGCCATGGTGAACATGGCCAGCGCACTGGCGGGCTGCGGTTGTCGCTGATCGCATGCCACTAACGGCCCGACGGCGCGTAATGGCGCGAGTCCACGTACGGTGGAGGGGTGAGCAGCTCTCAGATGATCGACTGGCAGGTAGCCACGTCCACCGGGGTCCGCTGGGTCAGGCCAGGACCTCAGGTCAGCATGGCCGAGGCCAGGAAGGTCGTGGCGGAGCTTCGCGAGCTCGCGGCCGCCGTGGCCGAGCCCGTGCGCGAGCTGACTGGACTGCCCGGCTCGCCTGACGACGGCCAGGTCGCCGTCGTAGACCGGCCAGGCTGGATCCGCGCTAACGTCGACGGATTCCGGGTCGTCCTGGATCCCCTGGTGCAGCGCATGGCGGAGAGCGGCAACGCGCCACAGCCAGGCTCGGTCATCAATGCCGTTGGCAGTCGCGTGACCGGGATGCAGGCCGGACTTATCCTCGCCTACCTGGCAGGCCGGGTCCTTGGCCAGTACGAGCTGTTCCTGCCGCCCGACCCCGATGCGCCCGGCCGCGGCGCCCCGGCTGGCCGGCTGACCCTGGTCGCTCCCAACATCGTCATGGTGGAGCGCGAGCTGGACGTCAACCCGCACGACTTCCGCCGGTGGGTCTGCCTGCACGAGGAGACCCACCGGACGCAGTTCACCTCCGTTCCCTGGCTCCGGCCCTACGTGCAGGAGCAGATGTCGGAGTTCCTGCTCGCATCCGATCTCGACCCGGCCTCGATCCTGGATCGGCTCCGCGCGGCCGCCGACGCAGTCGCGGGCGCGGTGCGAGGCGGTGAGGGCGAGAGCCTCATCGAGGCCATCCAGAGCCCTCGGCAACGGGAGATCCTGGACCGGATGACGTCGGTGATGACGCTGGTCGAAGGCCACGGCGATTACGTCATGGACGCCGTGGGCCCGGCTGTGGTCCCGTCAGTGGCCGAGATCAGGGCCAAGTTCAGCGCCCGCCGCGGCTCGGCAGGCCGGATGGAGCAGGCCATCCGCCGCGTCCTGGGCATCGACCTCAAGATGAAGCAGTACGAGCAAGGCTCACGCTTCGTGAAGGCCGTCGTCGATGAGGCTGGGATGGCCGCGTTTAACCGGGTGTGGACGTCGCCGGACACGCTGCCGACCAGGGACGAACTCCAGAACCCGCACTCGTGGCTACAGCGCGTCGACCACGGCACGCCGGCGGTAAGCCCGGCTGACTCGAGCCCAGTGGACTGAGGACGGGGTGGGCCCGCACCCGGCCGTCGCTGCGATCCGGCACGCCGTCCGGATCACCTTGTCCACGCTCGCGCCGGGTGACCTGGTGCTCGTAGCGTGCTCCGGTGGTGCTGACTCGCTGGCGCTGGCAGCCGCTGTCGCCTTCGAGGCACCGAAGGCGGGCATCCTGGCCGGCGGCATCACTGTCGACCATAACCTTCAGCCTGGATCGGCAGAGCAGGCTGCGCGGGTCAGTGGCGTGCTGACCGAGCTCGGGCTCAGCCCGTCGCTCGCAGTCAGGGTCGACGTGGCCGCGCCTGGCGGCAGCGATCCCTACCAGGGCCCGGAAGCAGCCGCGAGGACCGCGCGGTACGCCGCGCTGGCCGCAGCCGCCGGGGGGGCCGGGACGGCGGGTGGCGCCTGGATCATGCTCGGCCACACGCTCGATGATCAGGCGGAGACCGTGCTCCTCGGCCTCGCCCGCGGGTCTGGCGCGCGCTCGCTGGCCGGGATGGCGCCAGCCTCGGGCCGCTATCTCCGGCCGTTCCTGCGCATCAGGCGCGCACAGACGGTAGCGGCGTGCACGGCGCTTGGCCTGGTGCCCTGGGACGATCCGCAGAACGGCGATCCGGCGTTCACCCGGGCCAGAGTGCGGAGCGAGCTCATGCCGGCCCTGACGACCGTCCTCGGGCCTGGCGCGGCGGAGGCGCTGGCCAGAACCGCCGACCTGCTGCGGGCCGACGCTGACGCGCTTGACGCCATCGCGGCGGCCGAGGTGGCCAGGCTCGGCGGCCCGAGCTCGGGTCCGGCAGACGGCTGGCCTGCCGACGCTATCGGCGAGCTGCCCGAGGCGATCAGGCACCGCGTCCTGCGCCAGGCGGCGCTAGCCGCAGGCTGCCCGGCTGGCGCCTTGTCCGCCCGCCACATCACCAGCCTGGATGCGCTCATCACCGGGTGGCATGGCCAACGCTGGGCTGACCTGCCGGGCGGCGTCCGCGGCCAGCGCCGATATGGCAGGCTGCTCTTCACCAGAGCCGGAGGTCCGGGCGTCGCTCCCCGGCCGAGAGCCGCGGTGGGATCGGAGGACCTGGGTGGACGCGAATGACATGGGTGCAGACCTCAAGGACGTTCTGATTACCCCCGAGCAACTGCATCAGCGCGTCGGCGAGCTGGCGGCCCAGGTCGATGCTGATTACGCTGGCCGCGAACTGCTGCTAGTGGGTGTGCTGAAGGGCGCGGTCATGGTCATGGCCGACCTGGCCAGGGCCATGCACATGCCGGTACAGATGGACTGGATGGCCATCTCGTCCTACGGCTCCGGCACCAAGTCCTCGGGCGTGGTGCGGATTCTCAAGGACCTCGACACCGACATCAGCGGCAGGCATGTGCTGGTGGTCGAGGACATCGTCGATTCCGGGCTCACTTTGTCCTGGCTAATCGGGAATCTGCGATCGCGGGGTCCGGCATCGGTGCAGGTCTGCGTCTTGCTCCGCAAGCCCATGGCGCTGCGGATGAACGTGGACGTGGCCTACACCGGCTTTGAGATCGACGACTCTTTCGTCATCGGCTACGGGCTTGATTACGCCGAGAGGTACCGGAACTTGCCTTTTATCGGCACGTTGGCCGAGCATGTTTACCTGCCGGACGGCGGCTGAGGCGGCACCGGCATACCGGCGGGAACTGACTGGGCGATGAATTTCGTTAACACGGGTAAGAGGCGTAAGACGGCCGCCATTGCCCCTGTGCGGCCTGCCGCGTACCGGTCACGGTCGGCGCGGTGTACCGTCGAGTATTCCTGTGCCTAACGCCCGGGAAGAATTAGCCGCGCATCCGCGCTGGAACGCAAGGTAGCCCCGCCGCGTCGGCGAGGCACGAGGCTCGTCAGGAGGGACCGGCCGGACCCGTGGGCCGTTCATCGATGGATCTGAAGCGCATATTCCGCGGCTGGGTGCTCGCCATCCTCTTTGTCGCCATCATCCTGGTGATCCTGTACAAACTCGTCAACACCGGGCCTACGTACAAGGCTGTGCCGACGTCGCAGGCGGTCGCGGCGATTGATAGCGGGCAGGTGAAGTCGGTCACGCTGACCGATGTGGACCAGACCATCCAGCTCACCACCAAATCGGGTGCGAACTGGCAGGCCTCCTGGGTCGGCTCACAGGGCATCCAGCTCGCTGACACGCTGCAGAAGCAGGTCGCCAGCGGCAAACTGCCAGCCAGCGCCTACACCGTGAAGGTGCCGAAGAGCAGCTCGTTCTGGACGCTCATCTTCAGCTACCTGCCAATCCTGGTGATCTTCCTGCTGTTCATGGTGTTCCTGAACCAGATGCAGGGCGGCGGCTCCAGGGTCATGAACTTTGGCAAGTCGAAGGCCAAGCTCATCACCAAGGACACGCCCAAGACCACCTTCGCGGACGTGGCCGGCGCTGATGAGGCCATCGAGGAGCTCCAGGAGATCAAGGAATTCCTGCAAACCCCCGGCAAGTTCCAGGCCATCGGCGCCAAGATCCCCAAGGGCGTGCTGCTGTACGGCCCGCCTGGCACCGGTAAGACTCTGCTGGCCAGGGCCGTGGCTGGCGAGGCCGGGGTGCCCTTCTACTCGATCTCCGGCTCCGATTTCGTCGAGATGTTCGTCGGCGTCGGCGCGTCCCGGGTGCGCGACCTGTTCGAGCAGGCGAAGGCCAACGCCCCCGCGATCGTGTTCGTAGACGAGATCGACGCCGTCGGCCGGCACCGCGGCGCGGGCTTCGGCGGTGGCCACGACGAACGCGAGCAGACGCTGAACCAGCTGCTGGTCGAGCTCGACGGCTTCGACACCAAGGGCGGCGTCATCGTCATCGCGGCTACCAACCGGCCTGACATCCTGGACCCGGCGCTGCTGCGCCCCGGCCGGTTCGACCGGCAGATCGTGGTCGCGCAGCCAGACCTGGCCGGCCGCAAGGGCATCCTGCGGGTGCACGCGCGCGGCAAGCCGCTCGGCCCGGACGTGGATCTCGACATCATCGCGCGCCGTACGCCCGGCTTCACCGGTGCCGACCTGGCCAACGTGATCAACGAGGGCGCGCTGCTCACGGCCAGGGGTAACCAGACGCAGATCTCGATGGCCATGCTTGAGGAAGCCATTGACCGTGTCACCGCTGGCCCGAAGCGCAAGAGCGTGCTGCTGTCGGAGAAGGAGCGCAAGATCATCGCTTACCACGAGGGCGGGCACGCCCTGGTGGGACACGCGCTGCCGAACGCCGACCCGGTGCACAAGATCACGATCATCCCGCGCGGGCGGGCACTCGGCTACACCGCCGCCGCCCCCGCTGAGGAGAAGTTCCTGGTCAGCCGGGCGGAGATGATGGATCAGCTGGCGATGCTGCTGGGTGGCCGCACGGCCGAGGAGATGGTCTTCCACGAGCCGACCACAGGCGCCGCCAACGACATCGAGAAGGCAAGCTCGATCGCCCGGGCGATGATCGTCGAGTACGGCATGAGCGAGCGCCTGGGCGCGCGCAAGTTCGGCACCGGCGACGGCGAGCCGTTCCTGGGCCGGGATATGTCGCATGCGCGGGACTACTCCGAGGAGATCGCCTCGGCGATCGACGATGAGGTCCGCAGGCTGATCGAGTCGTCGCATGACGAGGCTTGGGAGATCCTCGTTCAGTACCGGGACGTGCTCGATCACCTCGTGCTCCAGCTGCTCGAGCACGAGACCCTGTCGCGCCAGCAGGTGCTGGAGATCTTCACGCCCGTGCACAAGCGGCCCATTCGCGGGTCGTACACGGGCTACGGCAAGCGCCTGCCTTCAGACCGGCCGCCGGTCCTGACCCCCAAGGAGCTCGCGCTGACCGCGGCGTCTGACGGCAGCATTGCGCCGTCGCTCGGCAACGGCCAGGCGTCCAGCGCGGCTGGGCTGCCCGCTGGCTCGCCGCCCGCCGGATCGCCTGGGTTCGGCAATCCGCTGGGTGGCGGCAATCCGCTGGGTGGCGGCAATCCGCTGGGTGGCGGCAACCAGCACGGTCATGGGCAATCGGGCGAGGACGGCCCTGGCGACGGCGAGGGTCATTGAGCGACGGCGGCTTCGATCTGCCGCGGATCGAGCGCGCAGTCAGGGAGATACTTCTCGCGGTCGGGGAAGATCCTGATCGTGATGGCCTGCGGGATACTCCGGCGCGGGTCGCGCGCGCGATGAACGAGCAGTTCGGCGGCCTGCAGCTAACGCCGGCCGACGTGCTCACGACGGTATTCGACGCCGATCACGAGGAGATGGTCCTCGTACGCGATATCGAGCTGTATTCGACGTGCGAGCATCACCTGGTGCCATTCTTCGGCCGGGCGAACGTTGGTTACATTCCCAACGAGAAGGGCCAGATCACCGGCCTGTCGAAGCTGGCACGGCTCGTTGACGTGTACGCCAGGCGCCCCCAGGTTCAGGAGCGGATGACCAGCCAGATTGCTGACGCCATGATGGCAACTCTGGAGCCGCGTGGGGTTATCGTCATCATTGAGGCCGAGCATTTGTGCATGTCCATGCGGGGCGTGCGCAAGCCGGGCGCGAAGACGGTTACATCTGCTGTCCGGGGTATCTTCCTGAACTCGGAGAGCACCAGGGCGGAGGCGATGAGCCTGCTAACGGATCGCCGCTGAGCGGCGACGAGTTATTGCCGGGTTTGGGCTCGGTATAAGTCGCCAAAGACTACGCTGATGCCCCGTGAGCCGGGGCCTGACTTTCGTGTCCGAGATGCCAAATCGCAGTGGGCCAGTGCCGGCAGAGCCCATAACCGGTGATGACGAACGGCAGGCCGAACCGGCCGTCGTGCGGGGTACTGACCTGCGCCAGCAGTTGCGCTGGGTACCGCTCACCGCCGGCCTCACCGCCCTCATTATCGGCCTGGGCTATATCGCCGAGGGCCTGCTGCCGGGCCTGTACCACCGGCGGCTTCGAGGCCTATCCGACCTCGCGCCTGGCACGCTGGCGAACCTGACCCGCACCAGCGACGTGATCATCGGGCTGCTCCTGCTGATGCTGTCGCACGGATTGCGCCGCCGCAAGCGGCGAGCGTGGTCCGCAGTGATGGCGTTGCTGGCTGTCGGCCTGGTCATTCATGGTGGCCTCGGCATTGTCCTGCATCACCTGGCACCCGGCATCCCGTTGCCCAGGCTGCACCCGCTCCAGGCGGTGATCTCGGCCGCCTTGCTGATCGCCCTCTACGCCTTCCGTCGGCAGTTCTACGCCGTCGGGGACCAGCGCTCCCGGTGGCGAGCGCTGCGAATCCTGGGCGCTCTGGTCGCGGCTGACGTGGTACTCGGCTTCATCGCGCTGACCGTGATCGGCGGTCTGAGCGCCAGCTACTCGTTCGGGCCGCGTCTGTACTCGGTGGTCGCAAATCTGGTCGGGTTCTCCGGGCCAGTCCAGTTCATCAGCGAGGACCGGACTGACCATTTCGGCTTCGTACTGGGCGGTCTCGGCGTATTCACCCTCATTGCCGCGTTGTTCATGTTCTTGCGCCCGGCCGAGTCGGCCGGGCGGCTCACGCCCGCCGACAGCAACCGCATCCTGGATCTGCTCGAGCGTCACGGCGACAGCGACTCACTGGGCTATTTCACGCTACGACACGACAAAAGCATCGTGTGGTCGGCGACTGGCAAAGCATGTATCGGCTACCGCGTTCTCTCCGGCGTGATGCTGGCCAGCGGCGACCCGATCGGAGATCGGGAAGCGTGGCCAGGCGCCATCCATACCTTCCTGGACGAGGCCGCCCGGCATGCCTGGGTCCCCGCCGTCATCGGCTGCAGCGAGCTCGGCGCCGAGGTCTGGTGCCGGGAAGGCGACCTCAACGCCCTGGAGCTGGGCGACGAAGCCGTCGTGACAGTGGCCGACTTCACCCTCGAGGGCCGCTCGATGCGCAACGTCCGTCAGATGGTCAGCCGGGTCTGCCGGCAGGGCTATACGGCCGAAGTCCGCCGGGTGGCGGACATACCAGAAGCCGAGGTCGCCCAGATGGTCCGCCAGGCGGATAGCTGGCGCGGTAGCCACACCGAGCGCGGATTCTCGATGGCGCTCGGCCGCGTCGGCGGCTATGACGATGGCCAGTGCGTCATAGCGACCGCGACCCAGGACGGCGTCCTGCGGGCCATGCTGCACTTCGTGCCGTGGGGCAGTGCCGGACTGTCTCTCGACCTCATGCGCAGGGACAGGTCGGCAGCGCCCGGCCTCAACGACTTCATGATCGTCGAGGCGATCAAGGCCGCAAACGGCCTCGGCGTGAAACGGATTTCGCTGAACTTCGCGGTCTTCCGCGCCGCGCTGGAGCGAGGCGAGCGCATTGGCGCCGGGCCGGTGCTGCGGGCCTGGCGGGGATTCCTGCTATTCCTGTCGCGGTGGTTCCAGATCGAGTCGCTGTACAAGTTCAATGCCAAGTTCAGCCCGGAGTGGGTGCCGCGCTTCCTGGTGTTCCCCAGTACCAAGGACGCGCCCCGCATCGGCTTCGCCGCGCTGGAGGCCGAGGCATTCCTGGTCTGGCCGACCATCGGGCCCCGCAGGATCGCGGCCAAGCTTGGCCTTGGCCGGCTCCGGCGGCGAGTGCTGACCGCGGTGGGGCAAGCGCCGGCTCGCCGATAGCTGGCACCGTGAGTATGCGGCATTTGCCCGCGCGGAAGCGTTAGGGTGCCGGCTGGACCTCCGCCCGGACGAACGTAGATTGGCTGCTATGACCCAGGAGTCGGGTGGCACCGTGCCAGCTAGCACCGTGCCAGCCAGCACTGTGCCAGCCAGCACCGTGCCAGCCAGCACCGTGCGGGGGCCGCGCTTGAGCGGCCTCCCCGCTGCGGAGCGATGCCTGGTCATGGGCGTCGTCAACGTCACGCCGGACTCCTTTTCTGACGGAGGCCACTGGCTGGACCCGGACAAGGCGATCGCGCACGGCCTGGAACTGGCCAGTCAGGGCGCCGACATCATCGACGTGGGCGGGGAGTCGACCAGGCCGGGCGCGCAGCGCGTACCGATGGCCGACGAGCTCGGCCGGGTGCTGCCGGTGGTCGCGGCGCTCGCGCAGGCAGGTTGTCCCGTCAGCATCGACACCATGCGGGCGGAGGTCGCGACCAGCGCGCTCGCGGCGGGTGCCGTCATGGTCAACGACGTGAGCGGCGGCCAGGCCGACCCCGGCATGGCCGCGGTCATTGCCGCCGCCGGTGTGCCCTACATCGTCACCCACTGGCGCGGGCACAGCGCCGACATGTACGGGCCTGCCGTCTACGCGGATGTCGTCGCCGAGGTGCGGGCCGAGCTCGACCAGCGGGTGCACGCTCTCGTGGCCGCCGGAGTGGATCCTGGCCAGCTGATACTCGATCCCGGCCTGGGCTTCGCGAAGCTGCCCGAGCACAACTGGAAGCTGCTGGGGAGCCTGGATCGCGTTGCCCGCCTGCCCGGCTACCCCGAGTCGTTCCCTGTGCTCGTGGCCGCGTCGCGAAAGGGCTTTCTTGGCAAGTTGCTGGGCGGCCCGGCTGGCGTGCCCAGGTCGTTCGCGCGCAGCGACGACGCGACGATCGCGGTGACGGCGCTGGCAGCGGCGGCCGGTGCGTGGTGCGTCCGGGTGCATGCGGTTCCCGGCAACCTGGACGCGACCGTGGTGGCGGCGCGGTGGCGCCAGGAGACCATGGCAGGCGCTCGCTGATGCTGGACCGGATCTCGATCGTCGGGCTGCACGTACGCGGCAATCACGGCGTCTTCACTAGCGAGCGAGCTGCTGGTCAGGAGTTCGTGGTCGACGCCATGCTGTGGCTGGATGCGGCCCCCGCCGCCGCTGCGGACGACCTCAGCCTGACGGCTGACTACGGAGCTATCACTGACCGCCTGGCCGCGATCGTGGCCGGTGAGCCGGTCGCCCTGATCGAGACGCTGGCCGACCGGCTGGCCGCGGCCTGCCTGACAGATGAGCTAGTCCGCGAGGCCGAGGTGACCGTGCACAAGCCGTACGCGCCGCTGCCGCACCAGTTCGACGACATCGCCGTCACGATCCGGCGGAGGCGGCCATGACCGGCCAAGGCGGCGGCTGCCAGCAGGACGCCACGCCACGGCTCGCCGGCGAGCGCGCGGTGGTGCTGTCGCTCGGCAGCAATCTCGGCGACCGGATGGCAAACCTCCAGCTTGGCGTCGACGTGCTCGTGGCGGGCGGTCTTGTCTGCACAGCGGTCTCGGGAGTGTTCGAGACCGCCCCGATGGGCGGGCCCGAGCAAGCCGAGTACCTGAACGTCGTGCTGCTCGGCGTGACGGCGCTGCCTGCGCGCGACGTCCTGCGCCTGTGCGCCGCAGCGGAAGCGGCGGCCGGCCGCGTGCGCACCGTGCGCTGGGGCCCGCGAACGCTGGACGTGGACATCATTACCTACGGCGATGAGGTTAGCGCCCGCCCCGAGCTGACCCTGCCGCATCCGCGAGCCCACGAACGAGCGTTCGTCCTGGCGCCCTGGCTGGAGGTCGATCCGGACGCTGTCCTGCCGGGCTGGGGCACGGTCGCCCAGCTGCTGGCGACGACCGGAACGGCCGGCGTGCGCAGGCGCGCTGAGCTGTCCCTCACGCTGCCGGCGGGGGCCGGCCGGGAGGCTGGCGCGTCATGCGCATGACCCGTCCCGGCACGCTCGCCGGCCTATTTGCGATCTTCGCGATCATTGCCTGGCTCGCGGTCCGGGCCACCTACACAGACCTGCCGCTGCTGCCGATCACAGCGGTCCCCGCGCTGGGGGCGCTGGCCATCGCCGAGGCCGCTATCGGCCGTCATGTGCACAGCCGGCTCACCGGCCGCCGTAAAGCGGCCAAGCCGCTGGCGCCGATCGCCCTCGCCAGGCTTGTCGCGCTCGCCAAGGCGAGCTCGGCCGGGGCGGCCGCGCTCGGTGGCCTGGCTGCGGGCTACCTGATCTACGTCCTGCGCGAGCTGGACAAGTCCATCCCGGCCAGGGACGCCAGGGTCTCGGGCGCGACCCTGGCGGCCGCGCTCGCGCTGGTTGCGGCGGCCCTTTACCTTGAGCGATGCTGTCGCGCGCCGAAGCCGCCCGACGACTCCGACGATGACAACTCAGGCCGCGAGCGCGACATCTGGCAATGGCACGGCTAGCCTGCGCGTACGCGGCCCCGCCTGCGGCCGGCCTGGCCGGATCCGGCAGGATTCTCGGGCAGGCAGTGCTAGCAGGGACAGTGCCAGCAGACAGAGGGCCAGCAGACAGAGGGCCAGCAGCGAATGGGCCGGGAGGCGGGAGGGGGCGGTCGGCAGATGAAGGCTGAGCCCGCACCGGGCAGCAGCGCCGGCCAGCAGGGCCACGAGCATCCGGCCCGGCTGGATGTTGGCGTGGTCGGGGCTGGCCGGGTGGGGACCGCGCTCGCCGTGGCCCTGAGCCGCGCTGGTCACCGGATCACCGGCGCCTCGGCTATCTCGGCAGCATCGCGGCGTCGGGTCGAGAAGTTCCTGCCCGGCACGCCGATCATGGAGCCAGCCAACGTCGTCGTCGCCGACCTGGTGCTGCTCACTGTCCCGGACGACGTGCTCGGCGGCCTCGTGCGTGGCCTGGCGGCGACCGGTGCGCCGCTGGCCGGGCGGATGCTGGCGCATGCCAGCGGCCTGCACGGCCTGGCGGTGCTTGAGCCCGCCGTCGCCCAGGGGGCGCTGCCCATGGCGCTGCACCCGGTTATGACGTTTACCGGGCGTCCCGACGACGCCGACCGGCTCGCAGGCATCTGCTTCGGCGTTACCGCGCCCGCAGTGCTGCGCCCGGCCGCCGAGGTCCTGGTGATGGAGATGGGGGGCGAGCCCGTCTTCATCGCCGAGGCTGATCGCGGCCTGTATCACGCCGCGCTCGCCGGCGCCGCCAACCACCT
>DATHQE010000048.1:0-5263 GCA_035483035.1 Streptosporangiaceae bacterium
GTACTCGACGCGCTGATGGCCAGCAAGGTGCGCGAGGTGCACATGATCGGCCGCCGGGGTCCGGCCCAGGCCAAGTTCACCACCAAGGAGCTGCGTGAGCTGGGCGAACTGCCTGGCGTCGACATCGTGGTGACCGGCGACGAGGTGGACCTGGCCGCCTTCGACGCGACTGGCGAGAGCGCCCGGCTGGCCGAGACCGACCGGCACGTGCGCGGCAATTACGCGGTGATCAAGGAGTGGGCAGGCCGGGTGCCGGCCGGGGGAGCGCGCCGGCTAACCGTCAGGTTCTGGCTGAAGCCAGTAGAGATCATCGGCGGAGCTGGCGTCGAGGGGCTGACACTCGAGCGGACCACCCTGGACGCGTCCGGCCGACTCGCTGGCACCGGGCAGCTGGAGACGCTCGATGTGCAGATGGTGCTCAGGTCGGTGGGGTACCAGAGCGTGCCGCTGGCCGGGGTCCCCTTCGACGAGCGGGCCGCGATCGTTCCGAACGAGGCTGGGCGCGTGCTTGGCCCTGACGGCCAGCCGCTGCCCGGCGAGTACGTGGCCGGCTGGCTGAAGCGCGGCCCGACCGGCGTCATCGGCACGAACAAGTCGGACGCGGCCGAGACCGTCCGGTCTCTGCTGGCTGACCTGGCTGGCGGGCCGGGTCCAGGTGACGTGCAGCTGCCGCGAGCTGGCCTGCTGCGGATGCCAGCCGGGACTGGCGATGATCAGGGCTCGCCGCTCGCCGGCGTCCTGACGGGGCGGGGGATCCGGCACGTCAGCTACCAGGACTGGCTGAAGATCGAGACAGCCGAGAAGGAGCTCGCGGCCAGGCTCGGCCGCGGCGCCAGGGTCAAGCTGGCGAGCCGTGCGGACCTAGACCGGGCCTGCGGATTGCTCTAGACGCGCTGCGCTGGCGAGCCGGGCCGCCAGCGTCTGCGCGCGCTGGATCAGCTCGGGCGGCTCGAGCACGGTGAAGTCGAGGTCCATCGCCGCGATCCGGAAGGCCAGCATGTCCAGTGAGTCGGCCCCGCTGGTGAGCAGGCAGTCGCCAGCGCTGGCTGGCTCCAGCACTGCCACGCTCGGCGGCATATGCTCCGCCACCACCTCTGGTGAAGCGTGCACGAGGACGCGCGCCTGGTACCGGTAAGGAGCGGTGGTGACCGCGCGCGCAACAAACGCGGCGGCGTCCGGCGGATCCCGCGGGACGAACCGGACGCCCGTGAGCCGGGGCTCGTCGATGCGGTCGACACGGAAGGTGCGCCAGTCGTCCCGATCGAGGTCGCGGGCGACCAGGTACCAGCGGTAGCCGGCCTGTACCAGCCGGTGC
The DNA here is from genome assembly GCA_035483035.1 of Streptosporangiaceae bacterium. GTDB lineage: Bacteria > Actinomycetota > Actinomycetes > Streptosporangiales > Streptosporangiaceae > JAJYUU01. The sequence goes on from DATHQE010000048.1 coordinate 1,316, forward strand.
GGTTCCACCCGCCGCGCTGTCTGCCCGCCGTCGTGGGTGCGGTAGCCGAACTCGAGCCGTTCGCGGCCACGGCAGCCGCGCGCGATCGTGGTCAGCGCGTCGGCACTGACGGCTGGCACCGGCCCGATGAGCGGCACAGTGGCGTGGCCGATCGCGGCCGCCCGCTCGCGCAGCCGTGATGGCAGGACCTGCTCCAGCTTGGCCAGCGCCCGGACAGACGCTTCGCCGACGCCGGTGACGGCGTGCGCGGCCGAACTGCGCAGGCTGAGCGCGACGGCTACCGCCTCGTCGTCGTCCAGCAGTAGCGGTGGCAGCGCGGCGCCGGCGCCGAGCCGGTAGCCGCCCGCCACGCCAGGCTCGGCCTGGACCGGATAGCCAAGGCTGCGCAGCTTGGCTATGTCCCGCCGCAGCGTCCGGGGGGTCACGCCAAGCCGCCTGGCGAGGTCGGCGCCGGACCAGTCCGGCTTCACCTGCAGCAACGTCAGCAGTCGCAGCAGCCGTGCGGAAGTTTCCACCATGATTTTCAGTCTGCCAGCAATCGAGGACCGTTCTTGTCCGCAATTGGTTCTAACGTCATCGGCATGGACATCGACTGGAACGACGAGCTGGTCAGCCAGCTTCAGTGGCACTGGGATAATCAGCTGCGTCCGCGCCTGGACGCGCTGACCGACGATGAGTACTTCTGGATGCCCGTGCCTGGCTGCTGGACCATCAGCCGGCGCGGCGAGAGCACGGCCCCCATCTCGGTCGGCGCAGGCGACCTCACGGCGGACTACGCCATAGGGCCGCAGGACCCCGAGCCGGTCACCACGATCGCGTGGCGGCTCGCGCACATCATCGTGGGAGTGTTCGGCATGCGGAACGCGTCGCACTTCGGCGGCCCAACGGTGGACTACGAGACATTCAGCTACGCGGGGACGGCTGCCGAGGCGCTGGGCCAGCTCGACCAGGCGTACGCGGCCTGGATCAAGGGCGTACGCAGCCTGGGCGCCGAGGGTCTCGCGCGGCGGTGCGGGCCGGCCGAAGGCTTCTTCGCCGACTACTCGATGGCAGCCCTGGTCCTGCACATCCACCGTGAGGCCATTCATCACGGCGCGGAAATCGCGCTGCTGCGCGACCTCTACCTGCAGCGGTCCGTGGACGAGGGCGCTGCTAGCTGAGCTCGGTGATCAGATTGCGGAGGAACGCCCGCGTTCGCGGGCCGTCGTCGCCGCGCGCGTACTCGCCGGCTACGAAGTCCGTGACCCCGGCCGCGGCCAGGTCGCGGATCTGCGCCCCGACGCTGTCCTCGTCCCCGACGATGGCGACGTCGCCTGGCCCGGCCGCGCCTTCCCGGTCAAGCATCGCCCGGTAGGACGGCAGCTGGCCGTAGATGGCGAACGCCTTGTTCGCGTGCACGCGGGCCTGATCCGGGTCGTCGGTCACGCACACCGGGAGGATGCACACAACGCGCGGGCTCGGCCGGCCGGCCTCGCTGGCAGCGACGGTGATCGTCGGCACGATGTAGTCCCGCACCGTTGCCGGTCCGGTCATCCACAAGATAGTTCCGTCGGCTTTGGTGCCGGCCAGGCGGAGCATCTGCGGGGCGAGCGCGGCCAGGAGCAACGGCACCTTCGGACGGGAACGGGGTACCGACAAGCCGATGTGAGCATGCACGGTTTCGCCGTCGAAGTCGGCCGGCTCCCCGGCGAGCAGCGGCACGAGCACAGCGAGGTACTCGCGCATATGCCTGGCCGGCTTCTCGAAGCTGTGACCGTACATGTCCTGGATGACGATCTGGTGCGACAGCCCGATACCGAGCGCGAGGCGGCCGCCGAGGGCCACGTCGGTGGTCAGTGCCTGCTGCGCCAGGACAGCCGGATGGCGTGGATAGGTAGGAACGACCGCGGTACCGAGCTCGATTCCCGGTACCTCGCGGCCTGCCACCGCCAGGGCGGTGAGCGCCTCCAGGCCGAAGATGTTAGAGATCCAGGCGGACGCAAAGCCATCGTCAGCTCCGGCGCGAATCTGATCGGCGAGCGCGCCGAGCGGATCCGGGCCGGCCGGTTCTGCGAGTGAGGTGCCGATCCGCATTCCGAACTCCATCCGCGCGAAGGACCCCGTTCCGTGCTTGGTCCTGTGGTTTTATCGTGGCCAGGACCGATCTTGGCGGGACCGCGGAGCCAGCGCAAGCGGGTCAAATCACGGCCCGCTTGGCGGGCCGCCGTGAAACCTGCACCTCGGCTCTTTTGCTGAGGGCCAGAGTGGGGACAATAGGGACATGGAATCCGCCCGCCCGCGCCGCCCCACGCCCGCAAGCCGCGCGGCGGCCGCCGATAGGGACCGGCTGGCGGCGCAGGAGCGGGCCAGAAGGCACCAGCAGGCTGCCGCGCGCGCCAGGTCCAGGACGGCGGCGCGCGCGCGGCAGGAAGCGCAGCAGGCTGCGCTTGCCAGGCAAGGGCGGGACTTGCCCCGCGACCGTTACCTCGACCGCGAGGACAGCTGGCTGCGGTTCGCTCAGCGGGTCCTGGAACTGGCCGAGGACGAAAACGTGCCGCTGCTGGAGCGGTGCAGGTTCGCCGCGATCTTCGCCAGCGCGCTGGACGAGTTCTTCGCCGTCCGGATCGCCGGGCGGATCCGCCGGATGGCCACTGGCCTGCCGGTCGAGGCGGCGTCCGGACTCTCCCCGAGCCAGATACTCGAGAACGCACTCGAGCTGGCGCGCGAGCTATCGGCCCGGCACGCGCGCTGCTTCAGCGAGCAGCTCATGCCGGACCTGTCGGCGGCGGGAATCGAGATCCTGCGCTGGAAGCAGCTAGTGCCAGAAGAGCAGGCGCGCCTGGAGCGACTCTTCAAGGAGCGCATCTACCCGGTGCTGACGCCGCTGGCAGTGGATCCAGCACACCCGTTCCCGTTCATTTCCGGCTTGACCCTGAGCCTGGCGGTGACGATCGCCGAGCCCGAGTCCGGCCAGACCATCTTCGCGCGCGTCAAGGTGCCGCCGCTGCTCCCGCGTTTCCTGTCCGTCGGGCCGAACAGGTTCGTCCCGCTCGAAGACGTCATCGCCGCCCACCTTGATCAGCTTTTCGTCGGCCTGGACATCCTCGAGCACTATGTCTTCCGGGTGACCAGGATCAGCGACCTGGAGATCGACGAGGACGTCACCGAGAACCTGCTCCAGTCGCTGGAGCGGGAGCTGACCCGCCGGAACTTCGAGCCGCCGGTGCGGCTCGAGGTCGAGGAGTCCATGTCGGCCGACGTGCTCGACCGGCTGGTCACCGAGCTGGCCGTGGACGAGCGCGCCGTCTACCGGCTGCCAGGGCCGCTGGACCTGTCCGGCCTGTCGGCCATCGCCGACCTGGACCTGCCCGACCTGCACTACCCCAAGTTCGTTCCCTCGGACAATGCCCTGCCGCATGACCGCAGCGTGTTCTCCACGCTGACCGACCACGACGTGCTCGTGCACCACCCCTACGACTCGTTCACCACCAGCGTCGAGCGGCTGATCGTTGATGCCGCCGCCGATCCCGCGGTGCTGGCCATCAAGCAGACGCTGTACCGGACCAGCGGCGACTCCGAGATCGTGGACGCGCTGATCGACGCGGCCGAGGCCGGCAAGCAGGTCGTGGTGGTGGTGGAGATCAAGGCCAGGTTCGACGAGCGGGCCAACATTGCCTGGGCGCGCAAGCTCGAGGAGGCGGGCTGCCATGTCGTGTACGGCTACGTCGGGTTGAAGACGCACGCCAAGGCCGCGCTGGTGGTGCGGGAGGAGCCGGACGGCGGGCTGCGCCGCTACTGCCACATCGGCACCGGCAACTACCACCCCACCACGGCCCGGCTGTACGAGGACTTCGGGCTGCTCACCGCCGACCCGACGGTAGGCGAGGACATCACCGACCTGTTCAACAACCTCACCGGCTACAGCAGAAAGAGGTCGTACCGCCGGCTGCTGGTCGCCCCGCAGGGGCT
>DATHQE010000049.1:0-6511 GCA_035483035.1 Streptosporangiaceae bacterium
GCCGCCGCTCGGTCCGCCGCCAACGGCCTGGTGACCGCCAACGGAACCGAGGCCGACCTGGCAGTCGCGCTGGCCAAGGCGGCCTGCTCGGACACGGCGCTGAAGGCGGCGCAGGAGATGATCCAGCTGCACGGCGGGATCGGGTTCACCTGGGAGCACCCGGCGCACTTGTACCTCAAGCGGGCCAAGGCCGACTCGATCGGCTTCGGCACCGCTGACGCGCACCGGGCGTCGCTGGCCACGCTCGCGAACCTGCCGCCGCCGGCGGCGTAGCCGCTTCAGCACAGGTAGCCGCGTCAGCACGGCCGCCACGCGCGCTTGACCTTGACCCAGGGTCAGGGTTGCAGCATGGTCGCATGAACACGCCAACGAAGTCCGCGAGCGGGCCAAGGGTCAGTACAAGCCCAGTGGTCACCACTGGCGCCGCCGTCATCGCGACGGGCCTGCGTAAGGTTTATGCCGGCAAGGTCGTCCTCGACGACGTTGCCCTCAGCATCGGCGATGGCGAGGTCTTGGCGCTGCTCGGGCCGAACGGCGCGGGCAAGACGACAATCGTGCACATCCTGTCCACGCTGATCCAGGCGGACGCGGGCGCGGCCAGTGTCCTCGGCCACGATGTCCGCCGCGAGGCTGACGCGGTACGGGCGGGGATCGGGGTCACGGGGCAGTTCTCGGCGGTCGACAACATGCTCACCGGCGAGGAGAACCTGCTCCTCGTGGGACGCCTCCTGCATCTGCCTGCGGCTGAGCGCCGGGCCCGGGCCGCCGCGCTGCTTGAGCAGTTCGATCTCACCGACGCGGCGCGCCAGCTCCCCGCTACCTACTCCGGCGGCATGACGCGCCGCCTGGACATCGCGATGACGCTGATGGGCCGACCCAGGCTTATCTTCCTCGATGAGCCCACCACCGGCCTGGACCCGCGCAGCCGGCACACCATGTGGCAGCTCATCCGTGACCTGGTCGCTGAGGGCGTCACCATCCTGCTGACCACCCAGTACCTCGAGGAAGCCGACCAGCTTGCAGACCGCATCGCCGTGCTCGATCGTGGCCGGATCGTCGCCTCGGGCACGCCGGAGGAACTTAAGCGTCGCATTCCTGGCGCGCACATCCAGCTGCGTTTCGGCGATACGGCCTCGCTGGACGCGGCCGCCACGACGCTGCCGGAAGGTACCCGCGATGACGAGCAGCTGATCCTGCGGGTGCCGCAGGAAGGCAGCGTCGGCGCGCTGCGCGACCTGCTCGGTCGGCTCGGCGATGGCGTCGCCGTGGCAGACCTGTCCATCCATACGCCAGACCTCGACGACGTGTTCTTCGCCCTGACCGGCGGCCTCGCGAAGGAAGAGACTCCGTGACCACCTTGACCGTCGCCGCGCAGGACTCCAGCACCATGCTGGGGCGTGAGCTGAGACACACCATCCGGTACCCCATGCTGCTGATCGGTTCCATGCTGGTGCCGGTCGTGTTCCTGCTCCTGTTCGTCTACATCCTTGGCGGCCCGATCGCTCACGGGCTCGGCAGCGCGGCACGGGGCGCTCCGTACGTCGATTACCTCGTGCCTGGCATCCTCATGATGACGGTGGCAGCAGGCACCTCGACCGTCGCGATTAACGTGTGCCTCGATGCGACCGGCGGCATCATCGACCGGTTCCGTACCATGGCAATCAGTCGCGGCGCCCTGCTGGCCGGGCCCGTCGGTGCCAGCGTCCTGCGCTCGCTGGTCACCACCTCGGTCGTGACCGGCGCGGCGCTTGCCGTCGGTTTCCGGCCCCGGGCGTCAGCGTGGGACTGGGTCGCCGTCGCAGGCATCGTGGTGGCGTTCGCCATCGCGCTGGGCTGGCTGTCCGCCGCCTTCGGCCTGGTCGCTAAAAGCGTGGCCGGCGCGAACAGTATGACGCTGCCGCTTCAGTTCCTGCTGCCGTTCCTGTCGAGCGCGTTCGTGCCGGCCGACTCGATGCCAGCCGGCATCCGCTGGTTCGCCGCGCACCAGCCGTTCACGCCGGTGGTCGAGAGCCTGCGAGCCCTTTTGACCGGCGCTCCCGTCGGCAATTCGGCGTACCTGGCCGTGGCGTGGTGCGCGGCGATCACGGCGGCCGGCTACCTGTGGGCACGGACCGCCTTCCGCCGCCGCGGCCGCTGACATGATGGACGTACTGGCCGAGAGGAGGGCTGGCACATGATCACCATCGGCCAGCTGGCCTCGTATGCGGGTGTGACGATCAAGGCCGTCCGCCACTATCACCAGCGCGGCCTGCTCCAGGAGCCGCTGCGCGACTCATCTGGGTACCGGCGCTACGGCGTCGAGCATGCGATCGAGCTGGTCAAAATCAGGACGCTGGCTGAGGCGGGCGTACCACTCGCTCGCATCAAGGAATTGCTGGCGGCCGGACCAGATCAGTTCGCCGCAGCGATCACCGAGATCGACAGCCGCCTGCAGGACCGGGCCGCGGAACTCGCCCGCACCCGCCAACGGATAATGCAGCTCGGCTCGGGCGACCGGCTGTTCGTCTCGGCGGAGATGGCCGACTACCTGGACCAGCTGCAGAACCTCGGCGTGAGCGAGCGCACGGTGCAGATGGAGCGCGACATCTGGATTCTGCTGCAGTCGGTTTCGCCGGCCCAGACCGCGATCTGGTTCGCTGACAAATGCGCGGCGATGCGCGATCCGGAGTTCCGTGCCCTCTACCTCGAGTATGACGCGGCCTACGACTGGTCCCCGGACGATGCGCGCCTGGAGCAGCTGGCCGAGCGCACCGGCCGGTGGATCGCTAGCCGGCCCACTATCGGCAACAGCGGGCGGCTCCTCGACGCGGCCATTGCCGAACTGGTCACGAGTTCGGTGGGGGTGTCGTCGCCCGCCTGGCGGCGGCTGGCAGACATCGCCGAGCAGCGACGGGCAGACGTTGACAGGCCTGGGTTCGCGGCTGCCGGAAGTGCGTACTAAGGCCTGCCTTTGGCTTGTTCGCGCAGTTAGCAGGGAAAACCTCGAATAGATGCCGTAACGTGGGCTTATTCGGGGCTGCGCCTTCCCGTGGCGTAGTCACCTCGCGGCAGCGGGAGATTTCCAGGGACTTGGCTATGGCAGAGACGAAGACAGCGGACGGCCAGGAGCAGGCCAGCACGGGACCGGCAGCTCAGGCCGCGGGCCGGCCAGTAACGGGCGCCATCCATCACGTGGAGCTCTGGGTACCCAACCTGGACCGGGCGATCGTCAGCTGGGGCTGGCTCCTGACCTCACTGGGCTACCGCATGTTCCAGGACTGGCCCGGTGGCCGGAGCTGGCAGGCCGGCCACGCCTACATAGTCGTCGAGCAGTCACCGGCCCGCACCGCCAGCCGCCACGATCGGTGTCGTCCCGGCCTGAATCACCTGGCGTTTCACGTGGCCGGCCGGGCTCTGGTCGACGAGCTCACGGCTGAAGCGCTGTTGCACGGCTGGAAGCTGATGTTCGCCGCGGAGCACCCCTTTGCCGGCGGACCGCAGCACTACGCCGCGTACCTTGAGAACGCTGACGGCTTCGAGGCCGAACTCGTAGCGGGCTAGGACGTGGCATGGCGAGGACGCGTCGGGCCAGGACCGCGCTACGGGCCGCTGAGCGAATCGACTTGACTCTGATTCTTGACTCTAGAAGGGGCCTTGCAACGGTTGCCAGTCAAGGCCAGGGCGGCAGCGGCCACCGGCTCACCCGGGACCTGATCCCGATGGTCGCCAGACGCCGTACGGCAGTCGGCTGACCTGCGCAAACGAGGATCTCGGCCATTGACGGGTCCATTTTATACCTTTAAGATCGTATTATCGGCGGCCACGTGGAGGAACGTGAGTTCTCGGCTCACGCATGGGGAGCAGCCGGAAGGGTTGGACTATGAAGGTCATCCGCACTCGGGCCGGAGTCACAGTTGCGAGTCTCGGGCTGCTGGCTAGCGCCTTCGGCTTGACTGTGATCGCTGCGACCTCTGCGGCACCGGCCGTGGTCGCGGTCGCAGGCTCGGCCAGTTCGCAGTCGGTCACGCCGAGCCCTAATGCGACGCTCATCGATCCGTGAGGATGCGGTAGGCGCGCCGGGTAATCTTGCGGCTCTATTGTTTTGTACTGCTCGACAGGCGAGCTAGACAGTATTCGGGTGCGGGAACAGGGAATGCCACGTAGCAATGCGGCGCGACCCACTGGGCGTAAGGCTGCGTCGGATTACCTGCAGCAACTGCTCCTGAAACCAGGGCGCTATCGAGAGTCCTGGGAGCAGTACGTATCACGCGAACGCCGCGGCACGATAAATCAGCTAGCCGTCGCTGAAGTCATCGCCGTTCACTTGTCGTCGGCTCCGCGCAGCCCGGCCGACGCTGAAATCACTCCGCATCAGCTCAAGGACACGGTATCGCGGGCTCTGACCGGCAGGCTGCTGAGCCGCCCGGCGCTGTCGCTGTTCATTGACGCATTCGGGTTCTCTGAGCACGAGGCGGCTCGGCTCTGGCGACTGTGGAACGGGTCGGTTGCGATCAGCGTCGTGTCCGGCAGCCATGCGATGCCGATGGATGCGGAGCAGGACGTCAACCGGGTCATCGGGCCGCGGCAGCACCAGACGCTGTCGCTACATGACCATGTCTACGTCGGGGCTGACGGTCGCATCGAGCAAGCTCGCACGCTGCATGTGGTTGAGGCAATCGCGCAGGGAGTGGACCGTATACCTTTCCTCTGCGATACCAACGTGCTCACGCTGGAGGTCGGCCAGGGTGGCAAAGAGCTAAGCGGCGACGTGCGCAGGATCGGCGATGACGTGTTCTTCACCGAGATCCTCCTCGCCCGGACTCTCGACCTCGGCGAAACCATCACCCTCGAGTACTGGATCACCTATCGCTATCCCGGCGACGAGACCGATCCAAGCGAGCGCGAGTTCCGCCGGGCGGTTATGCGCCAGGTGGACAACCTCGACATGCGTGTTGAGTTCCATCCGGACAGACTGCCGACTCACGTCTGGTGGGCGCACTGGGACGGTGTCGAGGGCCGCGTGCTCGAACGGGAGGCCGTGACCCTTGATAATCAGCACTCGGTACACCGTTATCTTCGCTCGCTAGACAGGACAGTCGCGGGCTTCTACTGGCAATGGGATGTCAGCGCCCACGACACTGGCCGCTAACCTGACCCATGGCCGGGATCCAGTGGCGACACTCAGGAAGACCACGCCAGTGAGCGATGTGATGCAGATCGAAGGTCAGCGCGCAGCGGCCGAGTACTTGCGACAGCTGCTGTTAAAGCCAGGCCGCTACCGGGACGCATGGCAATGCCGAGTTGCGCGGCCGAGGGACGACGTCATCAATCAGATGGCGGTCGCGGAGGTCATGGCAGGCCAGCTCCGATCCGCTCCGGGCCGTCCTGGCGATGCGCAGATGATGCCCTATCAGCTTCGGGAGACTGTATCGGGCGCCTTAGCGGGCCTGCAGCTGAGCAGGCAGACTCTTGAGCTGTTCGTCGACGCGTTCGGGTTCGCGGAACACGAGGCCGAGCGCTTGCGGAGGCTGTGGATCGGGACCGCAAGGATCAGCGTCCTGTCGGGTAGCCACGCGGTCCCTACTCAGGCGGAGCGCGATGTCGACCAGGCGCTTGGCCCGAGAAAGCATCAGACAATCTCGCTGCACGATCACGTGTGGGTGAGCGCGGACCGTCGGATCGACCGGGTTCGCACCTTGCAGGTGATTCAGTCGACGGCGGACGGCCTCGCTCGCATACCGTTCGTGTGCGACACGAACGTGCTGACGATCGAGGTAGGACACGGCTGCAGGCAACTGGCCGACGAGGTGCGCCAGATCGGCGACGACATGTTCGCTGCCGAGTTCATCCTGGCCAGGTCGCTCGATCAGGGCGAGACCCTGACGCTCGAGTACCTGGTCTCGTACCGCTACCCGGGTGATCCGACCGATCCAGCCGAGCGCGAGTACCGGCGCGCGGTCATTCGATCCGTCGACAACCTTGACGTGCGAATCGAGTTCCATCCGGACACGTTGCCAGCACATGTCTGGTGGGCGCACTGGGATGGCGTCGAGGGCAGCGTTGTGGACCAGGACCTCGTCACGCTCGACAGCCAGCAATCCGCTCATCGCTTTCTGCGGTCACTCGACCGTACGGTGGCCGGCTTTCACTGGGTCTGGCGGTAGCCCTCGGTAGGTAGCTGCTGGCTGACCGTGCGCGCGGTCGAGGAGGACCACGAACCTCGCCGCGGCCGCCTCGCTGCCATAACCCTCGGCCAGCGTGATGCCGTCGGTGCACGCGCTCGCGGCCGCGGTGTACTGGCCGCTGATGATCAGCGCCTGGGCCAGTGTTCTGGTGGCATAAGCCTCGTACGCGGGCTCCCGCAATCGCCGCGCTTCGGATTTTGCCTGCTCGCAATACCGGATGCCGGCCTGCACGATGCCGACCCTGGCGAACGTCAGGCCGAGGACCGCCGTCGCGCAGCACCGCGCCAGGTCGCCGCCCGATCCGGCGAGAGCGATGGCGCGCCGTACCGCCCGGATCGCGGCCGCGT
>DATHQE010000050.1:0-2927 GCA_035483035.1 Streptosporangiaceae bacterium
CAGCTTCGAACCCAGCGCGAACAGCGGCGCGCTGCCGTAGCCGCCGCCGATAAGCAGGCAGTTCACCGGGTCGCGCGGCAGCGGGAACGGCCTGCCGAGCGGACCGGTGACGTCGAGCACGTCTCGCGCCCGCCGCTCGGCTAGCCACTGCGTGCCGCGGCCGTGCACGGCGAACACGAACTCCACGGTGCCGCCGTGGTCAGGCCGCACGTCATGGATGGAGAACGCCCTGCTCAGCAGCATCGAGCTGTCCGGGCCGCCGACAGCCAGCGTAATGAACTGACCGGGCTTGAACCGCGCGGCTATGGCCGGCGCGACCAGGGTCATGGCGTGGTACGCGTCGACCCGGCGGACCGTGAGCACGGTCCCGCGCACCTGCACAGGACCGGCCTGCGCGTCGACCTCGCTCGGCGTCATGATGCCCCGCGCTCTCTTCTCCCACGCGTCACGCCTGGGGCTGCGTCAGGCGCTCCGCGCTCTGCAGCCCCAGGCGCTCCGCGCTCTGCAGCCCCAGGCGCTCCGCCTTGTGCCGTCCCTGGCGCTCCGCGCAGGCGCGCCGCGTGCTCCTGGAGCGAGCGCACGCCTACCTCGTCCCTGTCAATGGCCTCGATGCCCTGCACGGCGGCCCACAGCCCCTGGACTGTGGTGATGCACGGGATCGACCGCCGGACAGCGGCCGTCCTGATCTCGTACCCGTCGCGCCGGAACCCGGACTGGCCAGGTCCCCCGAACGGCGTGTTCACAATCAGGTCGACCTGACCATCCAGGATCCGGTCCACGATCGTCGGCTCGCCGTCAGGCCCGCGACCCTCGCTGTGCTTACGGACGATCGTGGCATGAACGCCGTTACGGCGCAGAACCTCCTGAGTTCCGCGCGTAGCCCAGATCTCGAAGCCCAGGTCAGCCAGCCGCTTGACCGGGAAGATCATCGAGCGCTTGTCCTTCGCCGCGACAGTGACAAAGGCCCTGCCCTTGACCGGCAGCGATCCGTAGGCCGCGGCCTGGCTCTTGGCGTAAGCGGTCCCGAACACCTCGTCGATGCCCATGACCTCGCCGGTCGAGCGCATTTCGGGCCCGAGCACCGTGTCCACGCCCTCGCCGTGCACATCGGCGAACCGGCTGAACGGCAGCACCGCCTCCTTGACCGCGATGGGCGCGTCCAGCGGCAGCGTCCCGCCGTCGCCGACCGCGGGCAGCATGCCCTCCGCGCGCAGCGAGGCGACAGAGGCGCCCAGCATGATCCGGGCGGCCGCCTTGGCCAGCGGCACGGCGGTCGCCTTGGACACGAACGGCACCGTCCGCGACGCCCGCGGGTTGGCCTCGAGGACATAGAGCACGCCAGCCGCGAGCGCGTACTGCACGTTCAGCAGGCCGCGCACACCGACGCCGCGGGCGATCGCCTCGGTCGACGTGCGGATCAGCGCGATGTACTCCTGGCTCAGCGTGATCGGCGGCAGCGCGCAGGCCGAGTCGCCGGAGTGGATGCCGGCCTCCTCGATGTGCTCCATCACTCCGCCGAGGTACAGCTCCTCGCCGTCATACAGGGCGTCGACGTCGATCTCGATGGCGTCGTCGAGGAACCTGTCGATCAGCACCGGATGCTCAGGCGACGCTTCAGTCGCCCGCCGCACGTAATCGGCGAGCGCCACGTCGTCGTACACGATCTCCATGCCGCGGCCGCCGAGTACGTAAGAAGGCCGGACCAGCACCGGGTAGCCGATCTCGTGCGCTACCGCCGCAGCCTCGGCTACCGACGTGGCCGTCCCGCTCCGGGGCGCGAGCAGCCCCGCGGCCAGCAGCACGCGTCCGAACTCGCCCCGGTCCTCGGCCAGATGGATCGCTTCCGGCGACGTGCCGACGATCGGCACTCCGGCCGCGGCCAGCGCCCGCGCCAGGCCGAGCGGCGTCTGCCCGCCGAGCTGCACGATGACGCCAGCGACCGGCCCGCTCGCCTGCTCCGCGTGCACGACCTCGAGGACGTCCTCGAGCGTCAGTGGCTCGAAGTACAGCCGGCCCGAAGTGTCGTAGTCGGTGGACACGGTCTCGGGGTTGCAGTTGACCATCACGGTCTCGTAGCCGGCGTCGGCGAGTGCAAACGAGGCATGCACGCAGGCATAGTCGAACTCGATGCCCTGCCCGATCCGGTTAGGCCCGCTGCCGAGGATGATCACCTTCGGCTTATCGCCCGGCGGGACCTCGCTCTCGATGTCGTAGGTCGAGTACAGGTACGGGGTACGCGCGGCGAACTCAGCCGCGCAGGTGTCGACCGTGTGGTACACCGGCCGCACGTTCAGCGACTGCCGCAGCTCGCGGACCTGCGCCTCGGTCTTGCCAGTGAGCTGGCCGAGCTGCGCGTCGGAGAATCCGAGCGACTTAGCGGCGGCGAGCGCGAGCGCGGTGGCACGCCCGCCGACGCCGATCCCGCTGTCCTGGAGCTGCCGGGCGTGCTCCTCGATCGCGGCGATCTGATCGACGAACCACGGATCGATCGCGCTGGCCGCGGACACCTCGGCGACCGTCGCGCCTGCGCGCAGCGCCTGGTGCACCGTGCCGAGGCGCCCGTCGTGGGGCACCGCGCAGGCGGCCACCAGCTCGGCGGGGTCTCCCGGCGGCTGCGCCCAGCTGAACGACGTGCCGGGCTGCTCCAGCGACCGCTGCGCCTTCTGCAGCGCCTCGGCGAAACTGGAGCCGATCGCCATCGCCTCGCCGACCGACTTCATGTGCGTCGTCAGCACCGGGTCGGCACCGGGGAACTTCTCGAACGCGAACCGTGGCACCTTGACCACGACGTAGTCCAGCGACGGCTCGAAGCTGGCCGGGGTCTCGCCGGTGATGTCGTTGCGGATCTCGTCGAGGGTGTAGCCGATCGCCAGCCGGGCAGCGATCTTCGCGATCGGGAAGCCGGTCGCCTTCGACGCCAGCGCGCT
>DATHQE010000051.1:0-10045 GCA_035483035.1 Streptosporangiaceae bacterium
CGCGCCTTCCTCGAGGGCAGGCTCACCGAGCATCAGCTGAACGGCTTCCGGCAGGAACTGTCCCATCCCGGCGGCGGCCTGCCGTCCTACCCGCACCCGCGCCTGATGCCCGATTTCTGGGAGTTCCCGACCGTCTCGATGGGCCTCGGCGCGATCAACGCTGTCCACCAGGCGCGGTTCAACCGCTACCTGCTGGCCCGCGAGCTTAAGGACACCAGCAGGTCACACGTATGGGCGTTCCTCGGCGATGGCGAGACTGACGAACCCGAGGTACGCGGCGCGATCAGCCTGGCGTCCCGCGAGGAACTCGACAACCTCACTTTCGTCATCAACTGCAACCTGCAGCGCCTCGACGGCCCGGTCCGCGGCAACGGCAAGATCATCCAGGAGCTCGAGGCGTCGTTCCGCGGCGCCGGCTGGAACGTGATCAAGGTGATCTGGGGCCGGGACTGGGACCCGCTGCTGGCCAAGGACACCGACGGCGTCCTGGTCAACAAGATGAACACGACCCCGGACGGCCAGTTCCAGACCTACGCGGTCGAGTCCGGCGCCTACACCAGGGAGAACTTCTTCGGCGGCGACCCGCGCCTGCGGGCCATGGTCGAGCACCTCAGTGACGACGAGATCCGCAACCTCTCCCGCGGCGGGCACGACTACCGCAAGGTCTACGCCGCCTTCAAGTCGGCCAAGGAGCACGTCGGCCAGCCCACGGTGATCCTCGCCCACACGATCAAGGGCTGGACGCTCGGCCCGGACTTCGAGGCGCGCAACGCCACCCACCAGATGAAGAAGCTCACGGTGGCCGAGCTCAAGGAGTTCCGCGACCGGCTCTACCTGGAGATCCCCGACGCTGCCCTGGAGGCCGAGCTTCCGCCGTACTACCACCCCGGCGAGAAGTCCGAGGAGATCCAGTACATGCGCGAGCGCCGCGCCGCACTGGGCGGGTACCTGCCGAGGCGCCTAGTACGGGCCAGGCCGCTCGCGCTGCCGCCGGACTCGGTCTACGACGAACTGCGGCGGGGCTCGGGCAAGCAGCCCGTCGCCACCACCATGGCGTTCGTCCGGCTGCTCAAGGACCTCATGAAGGACCCGGAGATCGGAGCCCGGTTCGCGCCGGTGATCCCCGACGAGGCCCGCACGTTCGGCATGGACTCGCTGTTCCCGACCGCCAAGATCTACGACCCGCAAGGCCAGACGTACGAGGCCGTGGACCGCAACCTGCTGCTTTCCTACAAGGAGTCCAACCGCGGGCAGATCCTGCACGAGGGCATCAGCGAGGCGGGCGCGATGGCCTCGACCACGGCGGCGGGCTCGGCGTACGCCACGCACGGGACGCACATGATTCCCGTCTACATCTTCTACTCGATGTTCGGTTTCCAGCGCACCGGCGATCAGATGTGGGCGCTGGGCGACCAGCTCGGCCGCGGCTTCCTGCTCGGCGCCACGGCCGGCCGGACCACGCTGACCGGCGAGGGCCTCCAGCACAACGACGGGCACTCCGTCCTGCTCGCCTCGGTGAGCCCGGCCTGCGTCAGCTACGACGCCGCCTGGGCCTACGAGCTGTCCTACATCGTCAGGGACGCGCTGCGCCGCATGTACGGCTCGACCTCCGAGCATCCCGACGGCGAGGACATCTTCTACTACCTGACCGTGTACAACGAGCCCTACGTGCAGCCGGCCGAGCCGGCCGACTACGAGGGCGGCTCCGCGGCGCTCGAGCGCGCAATCCTGCGCGGCCTGTACCGCTACTCGGGCCCGCCCGAGCTGCCGGCTGACGCGGCCCCGCCCGCTGGCGACACCTCCACCGCGGTAGCGTCAACCACGGGTGAGCAGCCGCAGGCACAGATCCTCGCGTCCGGGGTTGGCCTTCGGTGGGCGCTGGACGCACAGCGCCTGCTTGCCGACCATTGGGGCGTTAGGGCCGGAACGTGGTCGGCTACGTCCTGGACTGAGCTTCGGCGCGAAGCACTCCAGTGCGAGGAGTGGAACATGCTCCAGCCGGAGGCCGAGCACAGGGTCCCCTATGTCACCCGAGCCCTGACCGGGCACGCCGGCCCGGTCGTCGCGGTCAGCGACTGGATCCGCGCGGTCCCCGATCAGATCGCCCGCTGGGTCCCGGCGCCGTTCACGTCGCTCGGCACTGACGGCTGGGGCTTCTCCGACACGCGCCCGGCCGCCCGCCGGTTCTTCCACGTGGACGCTGAGTCGATCACCGTTGCGGTACTCGCCGAGCTCGCCCGCATGGGCGAGGTTAAGCCGGAGATCGTCGCGCAGGCCATCGCCAAGTACGGGCTCGACCTCGCCGTGAGTGACGCGCTGTAAGGATGACCCGAGGGCTGCGGATGAGCGCAGAGCTCGGCGACTGGCTCGCCGAGCTCTGCACCGTCCATCCGGCCAGTGCCGCCGAAGTGGCCGCCGCTCTCACGTCGGTCATGACCGCCGACGACCCGCCGACCATGCCACTGGTCAGGCAGCCGCCGGACTCGCTCGACCCGCGGGAAGCAGTCGACTACGACTATCAGCAGCAGCTCGAAGCGCTCCAGCGCGTCCGCAGGCACGTTGCCGACATAGCCATGGACAGGAAGCATTGGGCCACCGCGGTCGATGAGGCCGAGTCTGCGGGCCGGCCTGACGAGGTGCTGGCAGAGTTGCGCCTGCGGCAGGCCGAGGCCGCGCAGCGCGAGCACGATCTGACGGAGCGCAGCCAGCGCCGGCAGCGCGACGTTGACGCGTTCCGGATCGCGAAGGAGGTGGCCAAGGCAATGTACACAGCAGCCGAGGCCAGCCTGCGACTCCGGGAGACGTTCGCCGACGAGATCCCGACCGATGAGATCTCTGCGGATGACACCGAGGCCGAGACCCGGCTCCAGGCAGCCGCCGATGAGCTGCGCAGGCTGCACGAGCCCCGCCGATCGCCGGCCGCTGCGGACGTACTCGAGCTGCGCGCCGATGCGCTCGGGCGCGACGTTCGGTTGCTCATGGCGCTCGAGCCTGCCGACACCGTGACGCTGCTAGCAGTGATCGACGGCGCGGAGGCGATCGCGGAGCACCGGGCCCAGGCGATCCAGCTCGCGGGCGACCTGCTGACCGAGATCCGTGCTGGCGACTGGCCGCCGGCTGACGCGCTGGACGCGGCGGACCTGGCAGTGACATTCGCGGATTCGGCCACGTTCCTCGCCCGGTTCTTCCCGGCGGATACGGGCGCCATCGCCGGGCGCGCGGCCGTGCTCGCCGCAGCGCAATCCCTGGCCGGGCTGCGCAGCGGCACCGGCATGAGCCTCGCGGACGTGGCAACCGAGTCCGGCATCGGCGAGGAGCGGCTGCGCTTCATCGAGGCGCACGGTCTGCGCGCGGCTGAGGTGCACGAGGCGGCGGCGTACGTCCGCGCGCTCGGCGGACGCCTCACGCTGACGGCCGAGCTCGCCGATGCTGCTCCAGTGCCGCTGACCTGATGAGGCTGATCGCATCGGCGGCCCTGCGGCCGCTGCAGTACCGCAACTTCGCCGTGCTGTGGAGCGCGAGCCTCATCTCCAACATCGGCTCGTGGATGCAGACCGTGGCCGTCGGTGCGCTCGTCATCTCGCGTACCGGCCAGGCCAGCTGGGCGGTGCTCGTCGCGGCCGGCGCGTTCCTGCCGATCGGACTGCTCTCGCCCATCGGCGGCGCCCTGGCGGACCGGCTGCCGCGGCGGCCGGTGATCGCGGCCGGCAACCTCGCCGCCGGCGTCATCGCCGCCGCCATCGCGGTCCTGGTGGCCAGCAATCACGCCAGCCCGTACATCCTGCTCGCCCTGGTGACCCTGCAGGGCTCGGCGTCAGCCCTGATCGGGCCGTTCAGCCAGGCCATCTTGCCGGACCTGGTGCCGCGGTCGGAGTTTCTCGCCGCCAGCTCGCTCAACTCCGCTCAGTGGAACGCCGGCCGCATCGTCGGCCCGGCCCTCGCGGGCGCCACGGTGGCCGCCTTCGGCTTTGCGGCCAGCTTCGCTGCGAACGCTGTCTCCTTCCTCGCGGTCGTCATCGCGCTGCTGTTCGTCCGGCTCGCTCCCCCGCCTGGCGGCCATGACGGACTGCTTAGCTCGATGCGGGAAGGGCTCCGCGCGGCCTGGGCCCAGCCGTCCTGCCGCGCCGCGACAATCGCCATCGGAACAGTCGCGTTCCTCGCCGCGCCGTTCATCGCGCTGGTGCCGGCCGTCGCGCTCAGCCTCACCCGCGGCGGCGCTTCGTCGGTGGCCGCCGCGACCGCAGCGCTGACGACGGCGCAGGGCGCGGGCGCCGTGGTGGGCGCGCTCGTCCTGCCGCCGCTCGCAGTCCGGATCGGCCGCGGACCTACGCTGGCCTGGAGCCTCGCCCTGCTGCCGCTCGCGTTGCTCGGCTACGGCGGCGCCCGGTCACTGTGGCTGGCGGTCGCGGCGCTGTTTGGCGTCGGCCTCGTCTACATGGGCGTCCTGTCGGGCCTGCAGACCACCGCGCAGCTGCACGCGCCCGCGGCCTACCGCGGCCGGGTGCTGAGCTTTTTCCTGGTCGCGCTCGGCGTCGCCTATCCGATCGGGGCGCTGGCTCAGGGCCCGGTCGCCGACCACATCGGCGTGGGCTGGACGACGATCGCCGCCGCGCTGACGCTCGCCGCGATCTATGCGTTTGTCGCCTGGCGGTCGCCGGGTTTCGTCAGCGCGCTCGTCGCGCCGGAGGGCACAGACGAGGCAGTTGTTGAGCCCGCCCAGGCGGCGGAGTGCTGATGAACCGGCCCGGCATGGCACGCTGAGGGCATGGCTGCGGACCCTGAGAACACGGGGCACCCTAAGAACACAGGGCACCCCGCACCTGGCCGCGTCCGCGATGACACCATCGCCCGGCTGGAGGCCGCCATGGGCGCGCTTGGCACCGCGGCCATGCTGTCGATGGACCGGCGGCTCCCCTGGTTTCGAGCCATGTCGGCGGAGAACAGGTCCTGGCTCGGCCTCGTGGCCCAGGCCGGGGTGGCGGCCTTCGTCGACTGGGTCAAGCATCCGGAGCGGACCCGGCCGGCTGTGGCCGGGGAGATCTTCGGCACCGCGCCGCGCGAGCTGGCCAGGGCGGTCACCCTCCAGCAAGCCGTCGAGATGGTCCGGGTGATCGTCGACGTGGTCGAGTCACAGGTCGATGAACTGGCCGCGCCGGGCGGCGAAGCTGAGCTGCGGGAGGCAGTGCTCCGCTACACCAGGGAGATCGCCTTCGGTACGGCGCGGTTCTACGCGCGGACCGCCGAGGCCCGCGGAGCGTGGGACGCCCGGCTGGAGGCCCTCGTCGTCGAGTCCCTGGTCCGCGGCGAGGTGGACGATGGCCTGCAGTCCTGGGCATCGGCGCTGAACTGGTCCTTCAGCCCGGTCACGGTGATCGTCGGGACCGCCGACGGCGACGCCTCGGCTGGCAGCGCCGAGGGGCTCATCGACGAGTTCCGGATCCTGGCCCGCCGGGCCCGCCTCGACCTGCTCGCGGGCGTCCACGGCAGCCGGCTCGTGCTGGTGGTCGGCGGCAGCACCGACCCGCTCGATGCGGCCCGGCATTTTACTGGCCGGTTCGGCCCGGGCCCGGTCGTCGTCGGACCGGCGGCGGCTGATCTCCAGTCCGCGGTGTCCTCGGCCGGCGCCGCGCTCGCCGGGCTGCGCGCAGCCGACGGCTGGCCAGACGCGCCGCGGCCGGTGCTCGCGTCCGACTTGCTGCCCGAGCGTGCCCTCGACGGTGACGAGTCCGCCCGCGCCGCCCTCATCGAGGACGTGTATGAGCCGCTCATGCGCGGCGGCACCGCGCTACTGGACACCGTGATGACGTATCTGGAGCAGGGAAACTCGCTTGAGGCCACAGCCCGGCTGCTGTTCGTCCACCCCAACACGGTCCGGTACCGGCTGCGCCGGGTCACCGAGCTGACCGGGATTACTCCCGGTGACGGCCGTGGCGGGTTTGCGCTGTGGACCGCCGTTGTCCTGGGCCGCCTCGCGCACAAGCGAACATGACTTGTAGACTTCCGACATAGCCTCCCGCTGAAACTTCGTTTACTTCGGCATAGGCATGGCGGACTTCTACAATGCAGGCTAGGGGCATGCTCCTCATCGCAGCTCCCGGTCAGGGTGCCCAGACACCGGGTTTCCTAGCGCCCTGGCTGGAACTGCCGGGGTTTGCTGCCCGCCTGGAGGCCTGGTCTGAGCTGGCCGGCTGCGACCTCATCCGCGCCGGCACGACCGCCGACGCCGACGAGATCCGGGACACCGCCGTCGCGCAGCCCCTGCTCGTGGCCGCCGCCATGGCTGCGGCGCTCGACCAGGTGATCACCGGCGCCCACCCTGTCAGCCGTGCGTCCGTGGCCGTCGCCGGCCACAGCGTGGGCGAGCTGGCCGCGGGTGTGCTGGCCGGCGTGATCGCGCCCGAGGACGCCATGCGCCTGGTCCGGGTCAGGGCGCAGGGGATGGCCGCAGCAGCAGCGGCGGAGGAGACCGGCATGACCGCCGTGCTCGGCGGCGATGAGGATGCGGTACTGGCCGCGATCGAGACTTGCGGGCTGACGCCCGCCAACGTGAACGGCGCCGGCCAGATCGTGGCGGCCGGCACCATGGCGCAGCTGGCTGTGTTCGCGGCTAACCCGCCAGCCGGCTGCCGGCTGCGGCCGCTGTCGGTCGCTGGGGCGTTCCACACCCATCACATGGCCCCCGCCGTGGACGCGCTCGCCGCCGCCGCCGCGACCGTGCACGCCGCCGACCCTGTCCGACCGCTGCTGTCGAACCGCGACGGCGGTGTCGTGAAGTCCGGGCCTGACTGGCTGGACCGCATCATCAACCAGGTCAGCGCGCCGGTCCGGTGGGACATGTGCATGCAGACCATGGCGTCGCTAGGCGTGACCGCGCTGATCGAGCTTCCGCCGGCCGGCACTCTCACTGGCCTCGCTAAGCGGGCGCTGCGCGGCATCGAACTCGTCAGCCTCAAGACGCCGGACGACCTCGCGGCGGCCCGCGCGCTGGTCGCGCAGCACGCCGATAGCCACGCCGATAGCCACGCGCCCGAGTGGCGGCTGCTAGTCGCGCCGCTCGCGGGGACCTTCCGGGCCCCTGATGGGCACCCGGTAATAGCGGGACCCGGCACGGTCGTGGGCCTCGGCACCGACCTTGGCCTCGTCGAAATGCGCGGCGGCAGTCACGTCGTCTCGGCCTCGTTCCCTGCCACGGTCATCGAGTGGCTGGTCGAGGACGGTGACCCGGTCAGCGCGGGACAGCCGCTGGTGCGGCTCCAGCCAGCGGATTAAATCAGCACAGCGGGTAAGGCAGCACAGCGGGTAAGTCGGCACAGCCGAGATAACTGCAATTGCGAAAGGCACAACATGCGACTCACCGAGGGTCAAGCGGGCGCGCGAGTGCTGGCTTTCGGCGGCTACCAGCCCGCCAAGGTCGTCACCAACGACGATCTGGCCGCGACCGTCGAGACCAGCGATGAGTGGATTCGCAGCCGGGTCGGCATCGCCAGCCGGCGGATCGCCGGGCCGGAAGAGACCGTGACCGACATGGCGGTTCAGGCCGGTGGCAAGGCCCTGGCCGCGAGCGGCCTGTCGCCCGCCGATATCGACCTGGTGATCGTGGCGACGTGCACGCCCGAAGCGCAGATTCCCAACGTGTCGGCCTCGGTAGCCAACCGGCTCGGCATCGTCGCGCCGGGCGCCTACGACCTGAACGCTGCCTGTGCTGGCTTCTGCTACGCGCTGGCCAACGCCGCGGACGCGGTTCGCACCGGCACGGCGAGGAACGTCCTCGTCATAGGCGCCGAGAAGCTCTCCCAGTGGATCGACTGGACCGACCGGTCGACGTGCATCATCTTCGCTGACGGGGCCGGGGCCGCCGTCGTCGGCGCGGTCGCCGACCCGGCCGACGCGCCCGGCATCGGCCCGGTGCACTGGGGCAGCGACGGCGACCTGGCCGACAAGATCTACATCAAGGACCGGGACTCGTTCATCGTCCAGGAGGGCCAGGCCGTCTTCCGGTGGGCGACCAGCGCGCTGGCGCCAATTGCGCTGAAGGCGTGCGAGAAGGCCGGCGTCGACCCCACGCAGCTCGCGGCGTTCGTCCCGCACCAGGCCAACCTCCGCATCGTGGAGGCGATCGCCCGCAAGCTCGGCGCGCCGCAGGCGATCGTGGCCAACGACATCGTGACGGCCGGCAACACCTCGTCGGCGTCGATCCCGCTGGCGCTGTCCCGGATGATCGAGCGCGGCGAGGTCGCGTCCGGATCGCATGCGCTGCTGATCGGGTTCGGTGCGGGCATGTGCTACGCCGCGCAGGTGATCACGCTACCCTGACCCCGCCCCGTCGGGGCGATCCACCAACCCGGAATTACCACGCACAAGGAGAGCAGAAGACCAATGGCCATGACGGAGCAGGAAATCCTGACAGGGCTCGGCGAGATCGTCGACGAAGTAGCTGGCGTGCCGGCCGACCAGGTAACGCCGGACAAGACGTTCGTCGATGACCTCGACATCGACTCGCTGTCGATGGTCGAGATCGCGGTGGCGGCACAGGACAAGTTCGGTGTCGAGATCCCCGATGACCAGCTCAAGGATCTCAAGACGGTGCAGGACGTCATCGACTACGTCCGGCGCGCTGACGTCTCCGCCTGAGACCAGGGGGCCTGAAACTACCGGGCCTCAGGCCACACGGCCTGGCGTACCCCCTGGGTACGCCGGGTCAGCCCAACTCGAGGAGTGCAAGATCGTGGGAACAGACCGGACACGCGTCGTCGTCACCGGCCTTGGCGCGATAACCCCGCTGGGCGCCGACGTGGCGTCCACCTGGGAGTCGATGCTGGCCGGGCGCAGCGGCGTGGGCCAGCTGACTGACGACTGGGCCGCGGAGCTGCCGGCCAGGATCGCGGCGTGGGCGGCGGTCGATCCGGCGACCTTGATCGACCGAGTGCAGGCCCGCCGGCTAGACCGCTGCGAGCAGTTCGCGATCGTCGCGGCGCGCGAAGCCTGGGCGCACGCGGGCTCGCCCGAGGTGGATCCTGAGCGCCTGGGCGTCGTGGTGTCCAGCGGCATCGGCGGTGTGGCGTCCACGCTGTCGGCCTACGACACGCTGAAAGACAAGGGCTGGCAGCGCCTGTCCCCGTTCACCGTCCCGATGCTCATGCCCAACGGGGCAGCCGGCTGGATCGCGATCGAACTCGGCGCCAGGGCGGGCGTGCACACGACGGTCTCGGCGTGCGCGTCGGGCGCCGAGGCGATCGGCTACGGGATGGACATGATCAGGTCGGGCCGCGCGGACGTGGTCCTGGCCGGCGGGACCGAGGCGGCGATCATTCAGCTGAACATCGCCGCGTTCGCCGCGATGCGGGCGCTGTCTACCCGCAATGACGAGCCCGAGCGGGCCTCGCGCCCGTTTGACAAGGGCCGCGACGGCTTCGTGCTCGGCGAGGGCGCCGGCATGGTGGTGCTGGAATCGGAGCAGCACGCTGCCAGCCGTGGCGCGACCGTGCACGCGGTCGCGGCCGGCGTCGGCTACTCTTCCGACGCCCACCACATCGCCCAGCCCGATCCGGAGGGCACCGGGCTGAAGCTCGTGCTGCGCCGCGTGCTGGCCGACGCGGACATCGAGCCAGAGCAAGTCGTGCACGTGAACGCGCACGCGACCTCGACACCAGCAGGCGACGTGGTCGAAGCGCAGGCCATCGCCGCCGCCCTCGGCGAGGCGTCGCAGGGCGTCGTCGTGTCCGCGACCAAGTCGATGACCGGTCACCTGCTAGGCGGCGCGGGCGCGGTCGAGTCGGTCGCAGCGATCCTGGCCCTCCGCGACCGCGTCGCGCCGCCGACGATCAATCTCGAGGACCCCGACGATGATGCGGGCCTCTCGATCTCGACGCAGCCGCAGCGGCTTACACAGCGCGGCGACGGCCCGATGGCCGTCATCAACAACTCGTTCGGTTTCGGCGGCGCCAACGTCGCCCTGGCCTTCACCGGAGCCTGAGCCGTTGTCCGCGCTGCCGAGTGTGCCGAGCGTACCCCCCGAGCAGGATGCCCCCGTACCCCCCGAGGAGAT
>DATHQE010000052.1:0-6745 GCA_035483035.1 Streptosporangiaceae bacterium
CGCGGGCCCGACCCGTTCGGAGAGGCCACGGTGGCCTGGGCCCCGAGGCGTGCAGACCTTTTACAGGAGGTAGTAATGGCAGTTGCAGTCGGCATCGATCTCGGCACCACCAACTCCGTGATCTCGGCGACGGTGGCGGGCCAGCCAACGGTGATACCGAACGCCGAGGGATCACGCACGACCCCCTCGGTGGTGGCCTTTACCCCGCAGGGCGATCGCCTGGTCGGCCAACTCGCCCGTCGGCAGGCGATCCTGAACCCCAAGGGGACGATCTATTCGGCGAAGCGGTTCATCGGGCGGCGCTATGACGAGGTCACCAGCGAGCTGAACGCCGTGTCGTTCGACGTTGTCCCCGGGCCCGACGACGCGGTGCGGTTCAAGATTTCGGGCCGGCTGTATGCGCCGGAGGAAATCTCCGCGCTCGTGCTCCGCAAGCTCGTCGAAGACGCGTCCAAATTCCTGGGCGAGAAGATCAACGAGGCCGTCATCACGGTGCCGGCTTACTTTAACGACGCTCAGCGCCAGGCCACCAGGGACGCAGGCCGCATCGCCGGGCTCGAGGTGCTCCGCATCATCAACGAGCCCACGGCCGCGGCACTGGCCTACGGCCTGGACAAGAAGGGCAGCGAGACCGTCCTGGTCTACGACCTGGGTGGCGGAACCTTCGACGTGAGCATCCTGGACATCGGCGACGGCGTGGTCGAGGTGCGCGCCACCGCGGGTGACACCCATCTGGGCGGGGACGACTTCGATCGCCGCATCGTCGACCACCTGGCCGACCAGTTCCAGCGCGACAACGGCATCGACGTACGGACCGATCCGCAAGCGCTGCAGCGCCTGTTCGAGGCCGCCGAGAAGGCGAAGGTCGAGCTGTCCTCGGTGACCCAGACCACCATCAGCCTGCCGTTCATCACCGCCGATGCCTCGGGACCCAAGCACCTCAACACGACGCTGATGCGCTCGACCTTCGAGCAGATCACCGCCGATCTCGTCGAGCGCACGACGGGGCCCGTCCGGCAGGCACTGGCCGACGCCAAGCTGACGGATGCCGATATCGACGAGGTCATCCTGGTCGGCGGCTCCACCCGGATTCCGGCCGTACAGAACCTGGTACGGCGGCTGACGGGCGGCAAGGACCCCAACATGACCGTCAACCCGGACGAGGTCGTCGCCATTGGCGCGGCCGTGCAGGCGGCCGTGCTCAAGGGCGAGCTCAAGGACGTGCTGCTACTCGACGTGACGCCGCTTTCGCTCGGCATCGAGACCCTTGGCGGGGTCATGACCAAGGTGATCGAGCGCAACACCACGATCCCGGCCCGCCGCACCGAGGTATTCAGCACGGCCGAAGACAACCAGCGAGCGGTCGACGTGGTGATCCTGCAAGGGGAGCGGGAACGCGCCGCGGACAACCGGGTGCTGGGCCGGTTCCGGCTGGAGAACATCCGGCCCGCCCCGCGTGGGGTGCCGCAGGTCGAGGTCACCTTCGACCTCGACGCGAATGGGATCCTGAACGTCTCGGCCCGGGACAAGGACACCGGGACCGAACAGCGGATCACGATCAGCGAGAGCTCCAACCTGGACAAGTCCGAGGTGGAGCGGATGATCTCGGACGCTGAGCAGCACCGTGACGAGGACCGGCGGCTGCGCGAGGTGACCGACGCCCGCAACAAGCTCGACACCGCGGCCTACCAGGTGGAACGCATTCTGACCGAGCGCGGCGACACGTTGCCCGTGCACGAGAAGGCACGGGCCGAGAACCTGGTGGCCGACGCCCGCCAGGCGCTCAAAGAAGATACGCCGCTGGAACGGATGCGGATCCTTACCGACGAGCTGCAGCAGATCTACATGATCCTCGGTGCGCCACCGACCGGTCCCGCCCCGGATATCGAGCCGGAGCTCCCGCCCAGCGATGGCGACGATGACGTGATCGACGCCGAGTTCACGCCCAGTGAGTGAGACGGCCGGTGAACCACGCGGCAGGAAACGGCACGGCGGGAAGCGGCGACGCGCGGCCAGGTCACGACGCCGCCGCTCCGCCCGCCCCTTCACACGATGCCGGCGCCGCCGAGCTTCAGGCCCGGATAGCCGAGCAAGAGGCCCGGATGGCCGAGCAAGAGGCCCGGATCGCAGCGCTTGAGGCCCGGATCGCCGAGCTTGAGGATCTGCGCATGCGCGCCCTGGCCGACCTCGACAACGTGCGCAAGAGATGTGCCGTCCAGGTCAGCCGCGCCGAGGCGGATACCAGAGCCGCAGTCGCCAGGGAATGGCTGCCCGTCGTCGACAACCTCGATCGGGCCCTGGCGCACTCCACGGCCGATCCGGCCTCCATCATCGACGGGATCAGGGCGGTCCGCGCTCAGGCTCTGGAGGTGCTGGCCCGCCTCGGCTTCCCTCGCCGCGATGATCGCGGCGCCAAGTTCGATCCGGCCAGGCACGAGGCTATCGCCTCCCGGCCCGACCCCGGCGCCGAGGACGGCTCGGTCGCCGAGGTCATCCGGCCCGCCTACGGCGAAGGGGACCACCAGCTGCGGCCGGCGCAGGTCGTGGTGGCCAGGGCGGGCTGATGGCCGACGGCGAGGACTTCTATCAGACCCTGGGCGTGCCGCGAAACGCCAGCCAGGACGAAATCCAGCGCGCCTACCGCCAGCTCGCCCGGACCTATCACCCGGACATCAACCACGACCCGGGGGCGGAGGACCGGTTCAAGGAAGTCTCTGAGGCCTACGACGTCCTCTCCGATCCGCAGACTCGGCACCGTTACGACGCCTTCGGGCGCGACTTCCGCCAGGTTCCCGAGGACGTAGACCCGGAGACGTGGCGGCGCAGCCAGGCCGGCGCCCGAGCTGGCGCCGGACGCGGAGGTGGCCGGACCCGTAGCAGCGCCGGGACCGGCGGGTTCGACTTCAACAGCGGCGGCGACATCGACATTGACGATCTTCTGGGCGGTATCTTCGGCGGCCGTGGGGGCGGGTTCGGGTCCCGGCGGGGCTTTGGGCCGATCCCTGGCGCCGACACCGAAGCCGAGATCGAGCTCACCGTCGAGGAGGCCTACCACGGCGGCCGCAGGTCCATCACGCTGACCGGCGGCGACGGCACCCGCCGGTCCTTCGACGTCACGATCCCGCCCGGGGTGACGGACGGCCAGCGGATCCGGCTGGCCGGGCAGGGTGGCCGCGGCAGCGACGGGGCGCGTAACGGTGACCTGTATCTCATCGTGCGGATCGCGCCTCACCCCAGGTACCGCCTGGAGGGCCGCGATCTCCACGTCGAGCTGCGGCTCGCGCCGTGGGAAGCCGCCCTCGGCACGTCGGTCGCCCTGGACACGCCGGGCGGCGAGATCAAGGTCAAGGTCCCGGGCGGCACGTCCAGCGGCAGGCGGATCCGGCTGCGCGGCCGCGGCCTGCCCAATCCGAAAGGCAAGGCGGGCGATTTGTTCGCCGAGGCAAGGATCATGGTGCCGCCCAAGCTCTCGCGCGCCGAACGACGGCTGTTCGAGCAACTGGCCGCGGAATCCGATTTCGATCCGAGGGCACAGCCGTGACTGGGAGCAGAGCAGTGACATACGCCATGGTTCGCGCCCCGCGGCTGAGCCTGGAGGAGTTCGCCGCGGTGACGGGCCTGCACCCGGACCTTATCCGCAGGCTCGTCGCCCTCGGACTCATCGATGCGCGCCGCGACTCAGCGGGCGAGCTCTGGTTCTCCCGCAGCCAGCTCGCCGCGGTGGCCCGGGTGCAGCGCCTGCGCGCGGGCTTCGCCCTCAACTACGCGGCCATCGGGCTCGTCACCGACCTGCTCGACCGGATCGCGGCACTCGAAGCGGCCCTGCGCGGGGCCCAACGGCCAGGAAGGTGAACATGGACCCGAGCCATCTGACGCAGAAGTCGCAGGAAGCACTGCACGACGCGCAGACCAAGGCGCTTCGCTTCGGACACACCGAGGTAGACGGCGAGCATCTGCTCCTCGCGCTGCTCGACCAGGCCGAGGGCATCGCCCCCCGGCTGCTCAGCCAGGCCGGCGCGGATCCGGACCGGCTGCGGAAGGCACTGGAGGCCGAGCTTTCAAGGCGCCCCAGGGTCAGCGGCCCGGGCGTGAACCCGGGGCAGGTCAACATCACCCAGCGGCTGGCCCGCCTGCTCGACACCGCCGACCAGGAGGCGCGCAGGCTCAAGGACGACTACGTCTCGGTCGAGCACCTCATCTTGGCGCTGCTCGCGGAGGGGCCGACGACTGCGTCCGGCCGTCTGCTGCAGCAGGAGGGCGTGACCAGGGACGGCTTCCTGCAGGCGCTCACGAAGATCCGCGGCAATCAGCGGGTCACCTCGGCCATGCCGGAGGTGGCCTACGAGGCCCTCACCAAGTACGGCCGGGATCTGGTCGCGGAGGCGGCCAGCGGCAAGCTGGACCCGGTCATCGGCCGCGACGCCGAGATCAGGCGCGTCATGCAGATCCTGTCCAGGAAGACCAAGAACAACCCGGTCCTGATCGGCGATCCGGGCGTGGGCAAGACCGCCATCGTGGAGGGCCTGGCCCAGCGGATCACCCGCGGTGACGTCCCCGAGGGACTGCGCGACAAGACGATCTTCAGCCTCGATATGGGCTCCCTGGTGGCGGGGGCCAAGTACCGGGGCGAGTTCGAGGAGCGGCTCAAGGCCGTCCTGTCCGAGGTCACCGCGGCGGCCGGGCGCATCCTGCTGTTCGTGGACGAGCTGCACACCGTGGTGGGCGCGGGCGCCGCCGAAGGATCGATGGATGCCGGCAACATGCTCAAGCCGATGCTGGCCCGCGGCGAGCTGCATATGATCGGCGCGACGACGCTGGACGAGTACCGCAAGCGCATCGAGAAGGACGCGGCTCTGGAGCGCCGATTCCAGCCCGTCATGGTCGACGAGCCGTCCGTCGAGGACGCCATCTCGATCCTGCGCGGCCTGCGGGAGCGCTTTGAGGTCTTCCATGGCGTGAAGATCGCCGACAGCGCGCTGGTCACCGCGGTCACGCTCAGCCATCGTTACATCTCCGACCGGTTCCTGCCGGACAAGGCGATCGACCTGGTCGATGAGGCCTGCGCGATGATCCGCACCGAGATCGACTCCATGCCGGCCGAACTCGACGAGCTCACCCGCCGGGTGATGCGGCTCGAGATCGAGGAGGCCGCGCTGGCCAAGGAGAGCGACCAGGCGAGCAAGGCGCGCCTGGAGGACCTCCGCAAGGAACTGGCGGACCTGAGGGCGCAGGCCGACGCGCTGCGGGCCCAGTGGGAGGCCGAGCGCCAGGCGCTGCGCCGGGTGCAGGCGCTCCGCGAGCAGATCGAACAGGTACGGCAGCGGGCCGAGCAGGCCGAGCGCGACTACGACCTGAACAAGGCGGCGGAGTTGCGCCTGGGCAAGCTGCCTGAGCTGGAGCGGCGGGTCGAGGCCGAGGAGGAGCGGCTCGCCGACAAGCAAGGTGGCACCCGGCTGCTGCGCGAGGTCGTGACCAGCGAGGAGATCGCCAACATCGTGTCCCGCTGGACCGGTATCCCGGTCAGCCGCCTGGAAGAGGGCGAACGGGAGAAGGTGCTCCGACTCGATGAGATCCTGCACGAGCGGATCGTGGGCCAGGACGAGGCCGTCCGGCTAGTCGCCGACGCCATCATCCGGGCCAGGTCCGGAATCAAGGATCCGCGCCGGCCGATCGGGTCGTTCATCTTCCTCGGCCCCACCGGCGTGGGCAAGACGGAGCTGGCCAAGACGCTGGCGGCGGCCCTGTTCGACACCGAAGAGAACATAATCCGCATCGACATGAGCGAGTACCAGGAGCGCCACACCGTCAGCCGCCTGGTCGGCGCGCCGCCCGGATACGTCGGCTACGAGGAAGGCGGGCAGCTCACCGAGGCGGTCCGGCGCAAGCCCTACTCCGTGGTGCTGTTCGACGAGGTGGAGAAGGCGCACTCGGACGTGTTCAACACGCTGCTTCAAGTCCTGGACGACGGCAGGCTTACCGACGCGCAGGGCCGCACGGTTGACTTCCGCAACACAGTCATCATCATGACCTCCAACATCGGCTCGCAATACCTGGTCGCGGACGCGACGGCGGATGGCGAGATCAAGCCCGACGCGCGCGAGCGCGTGCTGGCGGAGATGCGCGGATACTTCCGGCCCGAGTTCCTGAACCGGCTGGATGACATCGTGCTGTTCAAGCCCCTGACCCCGGCGGAGACCGAGCGCATCGTCGACCTCATGCTCGATGACCTGCGGGCCCGGCTCGGCGAGCGCCAGATGAAGCTGGAGATTACCTCCGACGCCCGGCGCTTCATCGCCCAGCAGGGCTTTGACCCCATATACGGAGCGCGGCCGCTGCGCAGGTTCATCGGCCGGGAGGTCGAGACCCGGATCGGGCGCGCCCTGCTGTCCGGCGACGTCCTGGACGGGGCCGTCATCCGCATCGACTACGCCGACGGCGAGCTGACCGTCAGCTACGAAAACCCGGCGTGACCCATGGCGACCCAAGCCACATCCGCCGAGCTGGTCACCTGCCCGAACTGCGGGCGCAAGAACCGGGTCCCCGCCGCCGCCGCGGGCATCCCGCGCTGCGGGAACTGCCATCAGCCGCTGCCCTGGATCGCCGACGCCGACGACGATTCGTTCGCCGAGATCGCCGAGGCCGCGTCCCTGCCCGTCGTCGTCGATCTGTGGGCGCCCTGGTGCGGGCCGTGCCGCATGGTCAGCCCGGCGCTCGCGCAGGTCGCCACCGAGCTGCGCGGCCGGAT
>DATHQE010000053.1:0-9918 GCA_035483035.1 Streptosporangiaceae bacterium
AGCCCGCATCGGGCGGGTTGTTGAGCGCGATCTCAATGCACCGGACTGTGTCGCGGATGTGAATGAACGCGCGGGTCTGACCGCCGGTCCCGTGCACGGTCAGCGGGTGCCCGATGGCCGCCTGCATGAGGAACCGGTTGAGCACGGTTCCATAGTCGCCGTCGTAGTCGAACCGGTTGATGAGGCGCTCGTCCCGCGCGGTCTGGTTGGTTTGCGTCCCCCAGACGATGCCCTGATGCAGGTCAGTGATCCGGAGCCGGTCGTTCGAGGCGTAGAACGAGAACAGCAGCTGGTCCAGGGTCTTGGTCAGGTGGTAGACCGAGCCAGGGTTGGCCGGGTGCAGGATCTCGCGCTCCAGTTCCCCGTCCGGGGTGGGCACCTTGACCATCAGGTAGCCCTCGGGGATCGGCGCGGTGCCCGACCAGCCGTAGCCGTACACGCCCATGGTGCCGAGGTGGACAAGCGAGGCGTCGATGCCAGTGGTCACCAGGGCGGTCAGCAGGTTATGCGTCGCGCGGACGTTGTTGTCGACCGTGTAGCGCTTGGTCTTCTCCGTCCGCATGGAGTACGGGGCGGCCCGCTGCTCGGCGAAGTGCACAATGGCGTCTGGCCGGATGTCCAGCAGGACCGAGACGAGCCGGTCGTACTCGGTCGCCAGGTCCACGTTCACGAAGCCGATCTCGCGGCCGGAGACTTCCTTCCACGCAGCTAGCCGCTCTCCCAGGGGCCGGATCGGCGTGAGGGAGTCGACTTCCAGCTCGATGTCGATCTTCCGGCGGCTTAGGTTGTCGACGATGGTGATGTCGTGACCGCGATCGGACAGGTAGAGCGACGTAGGCCAACCGCAGAATCCGTCGCCGCCGAGGACCAGAACGCGCATATGGTGCTCCAAAAGTTTGCTCAACCGCTCCAACAACGTCGGCCCTGCACACTTCGCCGCCGGCGCGAAGCCGAGGGCCAGGCCCTCCGCGGCGGCATCCGTGGCAGTGTACCGGGCGATATCGACCGCGATGGTCAGTTCATCACCGCCATATGACCCGACCTGGGCGGGATTCCCGGCGGCTTCCTGCCTGCCCGCCGGGCAGCCCGCGACCATCACCTTCACCCAGCATGACGCGCCAGCGTCCGCCGGGCCAGGCCCTACGGGGGATTGTCAGCGAGTACTCAGCTAAGTCACATCCGCCAGCCGGCTCCCGCCGGCCCGGAAACCGCGGCCCAGGATGCTTGCGGCCGCCGCCGCCTTAGGCCGGGCCACGGCCAGATAACAGTATCGGGCAGGGAAGGATGTAGCCATGGCAGAGCGGCTTCGCGGCGAGACCAGCCCGTACCTTCTCCAGCACGCCGACAACCCGGTGGACTGGTGGCCGTGGTCGGACGAGGCGTTCGCGGCAGCGGCCGAGCGGGACGTGCCGGTCCTGCTATCGGTCGGGTACTCGGCCTGCCACTGGTGTCACGTCATGGCGCACGAATCGTTCGAGGACGAGCAGACCGCCGCGATCATGAACGAGCATCTGGTCTCGATCAAGGTGGACCGCGAGGAGCGGCCTGACGTAGACAGCGTCTACATGACGGCCACGCAGGCGATGACCGGGCAAGGCGGCTGGCCGATGACGGTCTTCATGACCCCGGACCGGGAGCCATTCTTTTGCGGGACCTATTTCCCGCGTGCCCAGTTCCAGCGATTGGTTGCTGGCGTCGCCCAGGCCTGGCGAGAGGACAAGGCCCAGGTGGCGCGCCAGGCGAGTCAGATCGCCGCTGCGCTGGCCGAGCGTGCCGGGCAGCCCTTCCCCGCGGAGCAAGCCGACACGGCCGGCGGCCGGGATGCAGCGGGCGACACGGAGCCGGAGGCTGCCGCCGATGCCACCGCGGCGGGCGGTTCAGCGGCGGGCGGTTCAGCAGGGGGCGGTTCAGCGGCGGACGACACGGCGTCCGTGCTCGCGGCGGCGTGCGAGGCGGCCGTGGCCGTGCTCGGCCGCGAATTCGACGCGCGCCGTGGCGGATTCGGCGGCGCGCCGAAGTTCCCGCCGTCGATGGTGCTCGAATTCCTGCTCCGCCACTACGAGCGCACGGACGGCCCCGACAGCGCCCGAGCCCTGCAAATGGCCGAGGCCACCGCCGACGCCATGGCCCGAGGCGGCATGTACGACCAGCTCGCTGGCGGCTTCGCCAGGTACAGCGTCGACGCTGACTGGGTCGTGCCGCACTTCGAGAAGATGCTCTACGACAACGCGCTGCTGGCGCGGTTCTACGCGCACCTGTGGCGGCGGACGGGGAGCGCGCTGGCGCGGCGGGTCACCGAGGAGACCTGTGAATGGCTGATCGCGGAGCTGCGCACCACGGAAGGAGGCTTCGCGTCGGCGATTGACGCTGACAGCGACGGTGTCGAGGGCGCGTTCTACGTCTGGACACCAGATCAGCTCACCGCCGCGCTCGGGCCTGAGGACGGTGGCTACGCGGAGGCTGCGTTTGGCGTGACCGAGGCCGGCACGTTCGAGCACGGCGCTTCTGTGCTCCAGCTGCGCGCCGACCCGGCCGATGCGGACCGGCTCGCGCGGATCCGGACCAGGCTGCTGGCGGCCAGAGCGGAACGAACTAGGCCCGGCCGGGATGACAAGGTCGTGGCGGCCTGGAACGGCCTGGCCATCGCGGCCCTGGCCGACGCCGGCATCGTGGCGGACCGGCCTGACTTCGTCGCCGCGGCGGCGGCCGCGGCGCAGCTGCTCGCCGATGTGCACCTCAGCGCCGGCCGGATCACGCGGACGTCCAGGGATGGCCGCGCGTCCGGGACCGCAGGCGTCCTCGACGACTACGGCTGCGTCGCGGCCGGGCTGATCGCACTGGCGAGCGCGACCACGGCGGACGACGCCGAGGGCAGCGCCACGGCGGGCCGCTGGCTGACGCTGGCCGGCGAACTGCTGGAGACCGTCCTGGCGAGGTTCGGAACCGGAACGGGGGGCTTCTACGACACCGCCGACGACAGCGAGCGGCTCATTTACCGGCCTGCGGATGTCGCCGACGGGCCCAGTCCGTCCGGGACGTTCGCGGTCGCCGACGCCTTGCTCAGCTACTCGGCACTGACCGGATCGTTGCGGCATCGCGATGCGGCCATCGACGCGCTGGCGAGCGTGCCCGCGCTGGCAGCCAGGTTCCCGCGGGCGGCCGGCTGGGGGCTCGCCGTCGCCGAGGCGCTGCTGTCGGGGCCGGTAGAGATCGCCGTTGTCGGGCCGCCCGGGTCAGACCGGACGGAGTTGCATCGCGTCGCCGCGCTGGCCGCGCCGCCCGGCGCGGTCATCGCGGTCGGCGACGGCACGACGGTCGACGGCACGACGGTCGACGGCATGAGCGGCGGCGCGCAGATCCCGCTGCTGGCTGGCCGGACTGCAGTTGACGGCCGTCCGGCGGCCTACGTCTGCCGGGACTTCAGCTGCCGCGCGCCGGTGACTGAGCCGGACCAGCTGCGCGCAACCCTGGGCTGAGGCCCAGTTCGACTCCGATGCTGGCCGGCTCGCGGGCCGTGTTGCTGTCCGGGCGGTGAGGGCGACGGCCCCGTTCCGGTCCGTGTGCTCTTTACGGCAGCAACGCCAGAAGTTTGCCGAGGGTTCGCCGACTTAGGGAGTCATGGCCAATTCGAGGCATGATCATAGCGATTCGAAGGGTATGGACGCTTGCGCCAAACGCGAGGATTCTAGGACCCACAGGTCCGAGCAAGGCCGCAGTCGCTGAGGGGAGTCATCGTTGCGCGACGGAGTCCGCCGCCTGCGCGCCGGCCTGTGGGCGGTCGCCGCCTTCGGCGTCGTGCCCGGACTGTCCGCGGCGGTGATCACGATGCCGCGCGCCTACGCTTCCACCGCCCAGGCTGCCGGGCAGGCTGCCCCGCAGTCGGCAACTGCTCTCGGTCAGGCCTCGGCGGCGGGCGCGGTGACGGGGCAGACCGCGGCGCTGGCCGCTCAGCAATCCAGCGTCTATGTGCCTTCCGGTGCCGGAACGGTAACGACCACAGTGCCTGCCCTGCAGCTTTCGGATCGGCAGGGCACCGCGCCGCTTGGCCCGCTTGGCCCGCTCGATCCCGCTGACCTGCTGGTGATCGCGCCGCAGCCGCTGCCCAGCGCGGCGGTGGCCGCGATCGGCAAGTTGACCGGCGTGTCAGCCACGAATCTGCTGGATGCCGCGCGCATCAAGCTCAATGGCAATTGGGTGGCGATGCTCGGCGTGGATCCGACGACGTTCCGCGAGTTCGCCGCGGGGCCGACGGCCAGGTCGACCGTGCTGTGGCAGAACGTGGCCGACGGCGGTATTGCGATCTCCTACCTCATGGGCCAGCAGGAGAATCTGCCGCTGGGCGGCACCGTGAGCGTGGCCGGCGCGCAGACCGAACAGCTTCAGGTCGCAGGATTTGGCACGGTCGGCATCAGCGGAGTGGACGCGGTCGTCTCCGACCCGGTAGCCCGCTCCCTGGGCATTCCGGCCGGTAACGCCCTCGTCATCAGCGCGCCGCAGGCCCGGCTCAGCACGGTGATGCAGGAGATCGCACAGGTACTGCCGAAGGGCGCGTCGGTCGCGCCGCTGGTGGCGCAGGCAGCCGAACGCGGGCTCCCGGCGGCAGCCGGCTCGGCGGGCGCGATCAGCATCACCGCGGGCGATGGGCAAGGCCTGACGGCGACGCAGACCGCAGCATTCCTGACCGCCGCGCTGAGCCGGGTCGGCCTGCCGTATGTCTGGGGCGGCGACGGCCCGGCCGTGTTCGACTGCTCCGGGCTCGTGCAGTGGTCGATGCGGCAGGCCGGCATCGTGATGCCGCGAGTCGCGGCCGACCAGGCTCAGACCGGGCCGCAGATCCCGATCGCCGACCTTCAGCCAGGCGACCTGCTCTTCTATCACACTGACCCCACGGCGCCGACGTACATCTCGCACGTGGCCATCTACATTGGCGGCGGCCGCATGCTCCAGGCGCCGGAGCCGGGCGAGGACGTGCAGGTCGTGCCCGCCGACTTCGGCGCCGGGTTCGCCGGGGCAGTCCGCGTGTACCCGCGGGTGGCTGCGGCCGTCGCCGGGAACATCGCCGGCTGACCTCGGCCGCTCGCGCTGGCCTGGCTGACCCCGGCGGCCCGGGCTCAGTAACGTCCTGTTCGAGCCCACGCGCGTAGCCGCTTGCACACGACGCGACACAGGTGTAATCATGATTACATGAGTACTGAGAAGCAGGCCGCCGGCGGACACGTGGATGCGCTCCGCGGCTGGTTCACCGGGCGGCTACCAGCAGAGTGGTTCATCAGCAGCCCCGATATCAACGTCGACCGCGAGGAGATCACCGTCGTCGGCACGATAGCCGGGCCTGAGGTCGCGGCGGATGCCAGCGACGCCGAGGCAGCCGCGGCCGCGGAAGGTCGTAGCCGCCGGTTCCGCGAGGAGACCCGTGAGCACCGAATCGAGATCGCGCTTGAGGCTGAGCACAAGTTCGGCCGCAAGGTTTCCTGGGGCGTGGAGTGCAATGGCCGCAGGGTGATGTTCACCACGTTCTCGGTCCCGGTTATGACCCGGCTCCGCCAAGCCGAGCGCCAGGTCCTCGACACGCTTGTCGATGCGGGCGTCGCTCGCAGCCGCAGCGACGCCCTGGCCTGGTGCGTACGCCTCGTCGGTGAGCACGAGGACACCTGGCTCGCCGAGCTGAGGACGGCCCTGCGCAAGGTTGAGCAGGTCAGGGCCGAGGGACCGGGCCAGTAAGCCGGTCACAGCCTGGCTCGCTCGGGCGCTCGCCGGTGGACCTCGCACACGGCTGACGTCGTGCGCTAGGAACGGGTCCGACGCGCATTCTGGCAGCGAGCCGGGCATTGGCGACCAGGGCTCGCGCATGAAAAATTTAGCGATCATCGCGTTATCACGACAGGTCTTGCGGAGATGATAGCCAGGACCAGCCCGAATTGAACCGGTCCCGCCGGGGTACACTCCCCGAATCCCGGTTCACAGCACCTCCCCAGGCGTTTTGCCGGGTACCCCCGCAGCGGAGCAACCCGCAAAAGCCCTTGAGGAGGACCCGTCGTGGCGTATGAGTCGGACCCGACCGGTGACCTTGAGACAGTTCTCGATGACGCTGGGCTCAAGAACCCCAGCGTGCGTGAGTACGTGCGGCACTGGGCCAGGCTCACTGGCGCTCAGCGAGTCGAGGTGGTCGGCGCGGCTGACGACGCGCGGCTCATCAGCGAGTCGCTCGCGGCCGGCGAGATCCTGCCTGCGGGCGAGGGGCGCTACTACGCCCGCAGCTACGTCAAGGACACGGCGCGCTCCGAGGAACGCACCATCGTGGCCACGGCTAATCCTGCGGACGCGGGCGTGTACAACAACTGGCGCCCGTCGAGCGAGATGCGCCCGCTGCTCGAAGAGCGCATGCGCGGAGCTTCAGCCGGCAAGACTATGTACGTCGTCCCGTACCTGATGGCGCCGCCCGGATCCCCGCTTGAGCCGTACGCCGTCGGCGTCGAGCTGACCGACCACCGCACTGTCGCCCTGCACATGATCCGCATGGCGCGCTGCGGGGTCGAGCACGTGAACAACCTCGCTGACCCCGAGAGGTTCGTGCGCGGCGTGCACGTCACCGGCGATCTGGAGAATCTCGGCCAGGGCACGCCAGAGGACCAGCGCTACTTCGTCACCTTCGCCGACGAGCGGACCATCCTGCACTTCGGATCCTCTTATGGCGGCAACGCCCTGCTCGGCAAGATCGCGCACGGCCTGCGGCAGGCCTCCTACGATGGCTGGGCCTCCGGTGAATTCCTGGCCGAGCA
The DNA here is from genome assembly GCA_035483035.1 of Streptosporangiaceae bacterium. Taxonomy (GTDB): domain Bacteria; phylum Actinomycetota; class Actinomycetes; order Streptosporangiales; family Streptosporangiaceae; genus JAJYUU01. Next base: position 6,780 of record DATHQE010000053.1, read on the forward strand.
GTTCATGCTCATCGGCATCACGGACAAGCAGAGCGGTCGCACCTGGCACATCTGCGGCGGCTTCCCGAGCGCGTCCGGCAAGACGAACCTGGCCATGATGCTTCCGCCGGACAGCCTCGGTGACCGCTACCACGTCGAGTTCTACGGCGACGACATCGCCTGGCTTCGGGTCGATCCCGAGGACGGCAAGATCTACGCGATCAATCCCGAGTTCGGTGTCTTCGGGGTCGCCAAGGACACCAACGAGCTGACCAACCCGACGGCGCTCGGCTCGGTGGCGCCGGGTACCGGGGTCTTGTTCACGAACGTGGCCTACAACGAAGTCTCCGGTGACGTCTGGTGGGAAGGGCGGACTCCGGCACCGCCCGCCGATGTCACCGGCTGGTGCGACTGGACCGGGCAGCTGATCTCCGCGCGGCCCGATAGCGAGCAGGGCAAGCCCTGGGCGCACCCGAACAGCCGCTTCACCACCTCGCTGACCAGCGTGCCCAATATTGCCGCTGACTTCGAGAACCCCAAGGGCGTGCCCATCGACGGCATCATCTTCGGGGGCCGCACTCGTGATCGCGAGCCGCTCATCCGCGCCTTCAGTGACCTCGCCGAGGGCGTCTATGACGGCCTGACGCTAGGGGCCGAGGCGACCTTCGCTGCTGAGGGAGTGGACGGTCAGCTCCGCTACGACCCGATGTCGATGCGCCCCTTCATGTCCTATCCCGAAGGTGCCTACGCAGCACACTGGCTCAAGATCATCGGAGCCGCGACCGTCAAGCCGATCTTCGCGCACGTCAACTGGTTCCAGCGCGACCCTGACGATGGTCATTTCCTGTGGCCGGGCTACCGGGACAATCTCCGTCCGCTGCTCTGGCTGCTGAAGCTCAAGGATGGCGAAGTCACGGGTAACCCGACCCCGGTCGGCATCGTCCCGGCCAGGGAAGAACTTGACCTCGAGGGCGTCGATATCCGCCCCGAGGACCTCGAGAAGGTCCTGAGCATCGACTCCGCGCGCTGGATGGCAGAGATGGCGCGCCGCGAGCGTCATCTCGCGCAGTTCGACGGCCTGCCCGAGGAAATCTGGGCCGCGCACCGCCGCGTCGCCGCGGCGCTTGCCGCCGAGGCGGACTGACGCCAGTCCCACCCACTGGACGGCCCCTGGCACACGCGGCATGTCGGCTATCGGACATACCAGCGTAATACGGGTGTTTACGTGCCGTGTCACCCCTGAGCGTGGAGCTGCGGCGCGGGGGGTGTCGCTTTCGGGCATCGCGATGTTAACGTTCCGTTATGGGGGCGCTGCGCTGCGTTGATGGTTCCGTGCTGTCCGTCGAGGCAGTGAGCTGCCGAGATCGGGCTGGTCAGCCGTACGAGATCACGCTTAATCTGGCCAGGGACTCGGTGCCGTTTGCCGCAGTCGGCCAGCGTTGCGGGTACCAGCTGTCCGAGCTTGCCGAGCGCATCAGCGCGGCGCGTGCGGATCCCGCGCAGGCAGCAGCCTGGCCCGACCCGGACGACAGGTTCCCGGCTCCGCACGGCGACGGCGACGAGGCGGCTGGCCTTGATACTGGCCCGGGGCGAGCTCAGCCACCTGCCGGCGAGGCCCACGGCCGTGTCGGTCACGCCGCCAGCTACCTGGCCAGCGACCATGAGTACTTCGCGCTGCGCTCCCGCGAACGAGTGGACATGCCCGGTACCGGCGAGCTGCGATGCGTGCTGCGCGCGAGTGCCGTCTGGGTTGGTGAGTGCGTCGGCGTCGGTCAGCATCCGCACGACAGCCAGTTGCCTCAGCCGGGCCGTGAGCCAGTGCCTGGCCAGCACGCGTCGCCCGGCCAGCACGGGGTGCCCGGCCTGCACGGGGTGCCAGGCCAGCACGGCCCGCGGACCTGGCGTCATCCAGCAGGCGGTCACGGCCGGTGGCAGCTGACGCGGCGTGCGGTCATCGAGGCCTGGGGTGCTGGCGGTGTTGGAGTTCGAGCTGTCCTGACTTCGGCCGAACTGGTGGCATTCTTGGATACGGTTCTCAGGGGACCAGATAGTGCCGCCGCAGGGCGGGAGGTCCCGCTAGCGGGCGCGCGAGCCGGTGGCCAGCCGGCCACTAATCAGCCAGGCGGCGTGACATTGCCGCTCTGGCGGCAGCGAGGAAGGGGGCCGGATGGGACTGCGAGGTCTCGTCTACCGGCTCTACGAGCGCAGGCTCGAGGCGGGTCTGGCGCCGCAGGCAGTGCCCCGGCACGTTGGGGTGATGTGCGACGGTAACCGCCGGTGGGCGAAGTCGGCGGGACTAGCCGACGTCAGCAGTGGCCATCAGGCAGGTGCGGACAAGATCTTCGAGCTCCTGGAGTGGTGCCAGGAGACCGGCGTCGAGGTTGTCACGCTCTGGCTGCTGTCGACCGACAATCTGAGCAGGCCGGCCGCAGAGCTCGAGCCGCTGCTGCGAATCATCGAGGACACGGTCAGAGCCCTCGCCGCCCAGGACTGGCACGTGAAGCCGGTAGGCGCCCTTGACCTGCTGCCCGCTGATACGGCCGAAGTGCTCAAGACGGCAGCAGAGGCAACGGCCGGCCACGATGGCCTCTTGGTCAACGTTGCGGTCGGCTACGGAGGCCGCCGTGAGATCGCCGATGCGGTCCGGTCGCTCCTCCAGGACCACGCGACTCGTGGCACGACGATCGAGGAGCTGGCCGAGATCCTGGACGTCGAGCACATCGCCGAGCATCTGTACACCGCCGGACAGCCCGACCCCGACCTGGTGATCAGGACATCGGGGGAGCAGCGGCTTGGTGGTTTCCTGCTGTGGCAGAGCGCGCACTCAGAGTTCTACTTCTGTGACGCCTACTGGCCAGCCTTCCGCCGGATCGACTTCCTGCGTGCCCTGCGCTCCTATGGCGAACGACACCGGCGCTTCGGCGCGTAGCCTTCGGAATTCGCTGAGCGATCCGCGGTGTGTCGTGCGTGAACAGCTCGTTACGGTACTTCCGCGACCACGTTCCCTTAGGTACGGTCAGAACTGACGGGCGGTGCCTAGCCGCCCGCCGGGAAGGCCCTTGAGATCCTCGAGCTTCGCGTCCTGGTACGCAGGCGAGATGAGCGAAGGGCCGGGTCCCCGGCTCTTCGCTGGCCGGACCCGGTCCCGCCGACACGTCTG
>DATHQE010000054.1:0-4232 GCA_035483035.1 Streptosporangiaceae bacterium
ATGTTGCACGCCGTCGATGAAAGTGACGGGGATCATGTCCGCATACTGCGCCTGATCGGTGGCGGAGTCGGTGATGTCGCGCTCATCCCAGCCGACCTCGAGCTCGTCGGCAACAGCCGCGATGATGGAGCGGGCTTCGTCGCAGAGATGGCAACCCGCCCGTGACAGCAGGGTTATCCGGCTAGCAGCGGCAACCCGCGGATCAGCGCTCACCGGTAATCCCGCGTATTGCCGCCTGGGTGCGCCGAGGGCCGCCCGTAGTCGCGCAGATAGTCAGGCCGCTCGAAGCCGGCGGTGTCGTAGCCGGGCTCGCTGAACAACTCGGTAACCAGCGGGAACGGCGAGACCTTGGCCTGCTGGAGCCCCAGTTCGATGACGTTCGTGGCGAGTACGTATGGCCGTTTGTCGACTTCGAACTGCTGCACATGCGGCTGCATGGTGTGCCACTGGTAGGTCGACCGATCGCGGTAAACCTCGTACAGGATGCGCTGCATCGGCGCCGATGGGACGGCATGCACGATGAACACCAGGGTGTCCGGCTCCCGGCTGCGGACCTGATCCACGACGCGCTCGGTGAGCTCGTCGAACTCGTCGATCCGGTCCTCGAGCAGAGTGTAGATCGCGATCTGGCCGAACAGCTGGGACCGGCCTGCATCCTCGGCGGCGTCGGCCTGCCCGTCCGCTGTGCGGTCGGCGCGGCCGGCGCGATCATCGGCGTAGTCCGGCCGGCCATGCGGCTCCAGCCGGTCGCCGGACCTGGCCGTGCCCTGCCACCCGCCCACGTCCGCGCCACGGTCATTGCCCGCAAGGTCGCCGAAGTCTCCGGTCGCGTAGTCACCAGAAACGAAGTCACCAGTGGCAAAGTCCGGCTGGTAGCCGCCCTCGTGCTGGTCGGATTGCCAGCCATCGCGGCCGCCCCAGTACGCGGCCTCTGCCGGGGGATTGTGTCGCCAGGACTCGTCATAGCCGCCATTGGAGCGGGCGTCCGGCCGCCCCTGGTCGGCGTCGTCATAGTCGAGCTCGTAACCGCGGGCACCGGTGCGGCCGTCTGGATCGGGCCGGTAGAGACCGTCGCCCCGGTACACGCCCCCGTCAGTGGCCGGCTCGAACCTCGCGAAGTCACCAGTTCGGTCTACGCCGTCATAGGACCTGACCGCTCCAAAGCCGTCGTCTTCGAAGCCGTCGTGGTCGCGGGCAGAGTGGTCGCGGGCAGAGTGGTCGCGGGCAGCCCGCGACGCCATGGGGAGTTGCGCCAGGCGCGTGCCGGCCAGCCAGGTCAGTGCGGCGGCGGCCGTGCAGGCTAGCGCGAACACCCCGGCGCTGAGGGGCAGGTGGATCTTGGCCACGTAGGCAACCAGCTCAGCTAGCGCGGGATAGGCGAGCAGCAGCGCGGCAGCGCCGCCCATCAGCTGAGGCGCAAGCAGTGCTTTCCAGCCTGGCTGGCCTGACCGGCGAGCTACCGTCCAGACGGCAAGCACCGCGACGAGGGCGGTCGCCGGCCCGATCGCGAACTCAAGGACGTAGTTGGGCGGCGTCCCGTAGAACACCGCCGGATTCGGCCACCTCTTCGTGAAGCTGGTCTGCGCGAGCTGGTCTAGCGCCAGGACGACGACGGCCACGATGGCCAGTGACGGGATGTACAAGCGTGCGCAGAACCTCACCGGCGCGCTCCGGGCGCCGACCTCTGCCAGCGCCAGCACCAGCGCCAGCGGTGCGATCACCTGGCCGCCGAGCTCCATAGCCCGGAACATGGCCGAGTCGAAGCCATCCACGTAGCCGAGCGTCTGCGAGCCCAGGCTGATCAGCAGCGCGATCAGCGCAACGGACAGGGCGATGAGATCGCTGCGCGGCTGGCGGAAACAGCGCGCGAGCAGCACGCCGCCGCCGATTGCGGCAACGACCGCCCCGAGCCCGGAGATGACCAGTGAAATATGCATCGCTGCCTATGGTGCACGACGGAGCGCGATGATGCGACCAAACGCCAACGGCCCAGCTCGCTCGCGAGGCTCACGGGCGCACGCAGCAACGTCAGTCGCGTCTGCGAGCTAGGCCCGGCGCCCCCGGTGTCAGCAGCGCGCCCATAGGGCGACGGCTAGGTTGCGCCTGGATGACGACTCATTCCTGGCCAGTACCGAGCCAGCTGAGAGGGCGGATACCCCGGTAGGCTCGGCCTTATGAGCGGCGAGTCCGACCTGGACGGCAGGCCCGGCGCCAGCGGCCGGTCCGGCGCCCTCGCACGGCTGAGCAGGGTCAGGAGGAGTCCTGAGGTCGTGGCCGGCGAGGCGTCGGCTGCTGCGGCCGGCGTCGCCCTCGCAACACCGGTCCCAGACCCGAGCGCAGCCGCATTCTTCGACGTGGATAACACCCTCATGCGCGGCGCCTCGATCTATCACTTCGCACGCGGCCTGGCCGAGCGCAAGATGTTCGGGCCGCGGGATCTCCTCCGGCTGACCTGGGGCCAGCTCGCATTCCGGCTTCGGGGGGCCGAGAACGCCGACCACATCGACGCCGCCAGGGAGGCGGCGCTGGCCTTTGTGGCCGGGCACAGGGTTGATGACATCGTCGCGCTCGGCGAGGAAATCTACGACGACAGGATGGCTGATCGCATCTGGGAAGGCGCTCGGCAGCTGACCCAGCGGCATCTCCAGGCTGGTCAGCGAGTATGGCTCGTCACCGCGACACCGGTTGAGCTTGCCAATATCCTCGCTCGCCGGCTCGGGCTTACGGGAGCTCTCGGCACCGTCGCCGAGACCTCGGATGGCGTGTATACCGGCCGACTGGTCGGCGGTCTCCTGCACGGGCAGGCCAAGGCAGCGGCAGTTCAGGCGCTGGCCGAGCGGGAAGGCCTGGACCTGTCGAGGTCGAGCGCCTACAGCGACTCGTCGAATGACCTGCCGATGCTGGAGCTTGTTGGCCACCCAAACGTGGTGAATCCTGACGAGGAGCTGCTCAGGCGGGCACGGAGCGGGAACTGGCCGGTGCACGACTTCCGTGCGGGCAGGCGCGTGACGATGGTCGCGCTGCCGATGGCCGCAGGTGCCGGCGCGATTGCCGGCGGCCTGGCGGCTGTATTCGCGCTCCGGCGGCGGCGAGCTGGCGGATACCGCTAGCCGAAGGCTGGGCCTCGCGCCACGACAAGCTCATCAAGCTTGGCCTGGATCGTATCCCGCACCCGGTCGGCGAGCTCAGCGACCAGTTCGTCGTCAGGCGCTTCCGCGGTACGCCCAACCGCATCCTGCGCTGGCCCGCGGGTCGGCACCGGCTCGCAGAACTCGATGATCCAGTTCGATGGCAGCGGCACCGCGCCCACCGGGCCTAGCCACGGGAAGAGCGGCGTCAGCGGGAAGTACGGCAGGCGCAAGGCCCGGGCCAGCGCCGGCGAGTTCCCGAGCATTGGGTAGATCTCCTCGGCGCCGACGATGGCGCAGGGGATGATCGGCACGCCGGCCTGGAGCGCGATCCGGGCGAATCCGCCGCGGCCGAATCGCTGCAGCTGGTATCGATCACTGAACGGCTTGCCGGTGCCCTTGAACCCCTCAGGGAAGACCCCGACCAGTTCGCCGGCCGCGAGCAAGCGCAGCGCCTCGCCGGGCGCTGCCCTGGTGTGACCGCTCCGGCGGGCTAGCGACGATAGGAGCGGCAGGGTGTACACCAGGTCCGCCCCGAGTAGCCGCAGGTTCCGGCCGGCGGAATGCTCGGCGAAGACCGCAGCCTGCAGCATGATGGCGTCCAGCGGGAGCACGCCCGAATGGTTGGCGACGATGAGGGCCGGCCCGCTGTCCGGGATGCTGGCCAGCCCTCGCGCCTGAACCCGGAACCAGCTCCGGTACAGCGCAAGTGCCGCTGGCATCAGCACGGCAGAGTTCAGCTCGGGATCGAACCCGAACTGGTCGACCTGGAACTCACCAGCCAGGCGCCGCCTGGCGAACTCGGCCGCGCGCGCGGCCCGCACGCGCCAGCCCGGCGATCCGGACGGCCCGGTGCCAGTCACTGCGAACCCTTCATCGCGGACCTGTCAGGACAGATCAGTCCGGGCGGTAAGAGCCGCGACGACGTCGGGCGACCGGCTAGCCGGCCAGTCAGCTGGCCGACTACTTCTTGTTCCTGCGCTGGACGCGCGTCTTGCGCAGCAGCTTGCGGTGCTTCTTCTTGGCCATCCGCTTGCGCCGCTTCTTGATGACTGAACCCACGAGACCACCCTCAATTGCTTCCTGGCTGACGGACATGTCCGC
>DATHQE010000055.1:0-9850 GCA_035483035.1 Streptosporangiaceae bacterium
GGTTGTCGGCTGGCTTAGCTGAGCTCATATCTTCTCGCTACCCGCGATCCGGCCGGTTATGACTGGTCTGCGGCCAGCCCCTCAGCCTGTCTCGTGCTCCAGGGCCCGTCTGGTCAGGACCTGGGCCAGGTGGCGACGGTACTCACGGTCGGCGTGCATGTCCTCGCCCGGCGACGTGCCCTCGGCGGCGTACACGGCCGCCTCGGCGGCGGTCGCCCCGGCGGCCAGCGCCTGCTCCGCCGCGGTGGCGCGCAGCGGCCTCGGGCCCATGTTGGCGAGGGCGATCCGGCCGTCGACGGCGGCGACCCCGACGATCGCCCAGTCGTTGGCGCGCCGGACAAACTTCTGGTAGCCCCACGGCACGCCCGGACGGCGGGGCACGCGGACCGCGATCAGCAGTTCGTCTGGCTGCATCGCCGTCTCGAAGTAGCCCTCGAAGAAGTCGTCCGCCGCGACTGTGCGCGTCCCGCTCGGTCCCTGGAGCACCACCGATCCGCCGAGCGCGACGAGCGCCATGGGCAGATCAGCGGCTGGGTCCGCGTGCGACAGCGAGCCGCCGATCGTGCCGCGATGGCGGATCTGCGGGTCACCGACCTGGGCTGCGGCGTAGGCGAGCAGCGGCGCCTCAGCGCGGGCGAGCTCGGAGGCGGCCAGGTCGGCATGCCGCGTCGTGGCGCCGATCACCAGATCGCTGCCGTCGGTGCTCACGCCAGCCAGCTCGGACAGGCCGCCGATGTCGATGAGCAATTCGGGTGTGGCCAGCCGCAGTTTCATCATCGGCAGCAGTGAGTGACCGCCGGCCAGCAGCTTGGCGTCGTCGCCGTGCTCGGTCAGCAGGCTGATCGCCTGCGCAGCGGACTCGGCGGCGACGTACTCGAACTGCGCGGGGATCATGCGCTCACCTCGGTAGCATCGGCAGCGGCGAGCACTGACTTGATGATGTTGTGGTAGCCGGTGCACCGGCACAGGTTGCCTTCGAGCGCTTCCCTGGCCTCTTCCTCGCTCGGATGCGGGTTCTCGGCGAGCAGACCGACGGTGGCCATCACCATGCCTGGCGTGCAGAATCCGCACTGAAGGCCGTGGTTCTGCCGGAACGCGGCCTGCACCGGGTGCAGCTCGCCGTCTGGCGCGAGGCCTTCCGCCGTCACGACATCGTGACCGGCCGCCTGCACGGCGAGCACCGTGCAGGACTTGATCGACTTGCCGTCGAGCAGCACCGTGCAGGCGCCACACGAGGTCGTGTCACAGCCGACGTTGGCCGCCCGCAGGCCGAGTACCTCGCGCAGATAGTGCACGAGCAGCAGCCGCGGCTCGACCTCATCGGATCGCTTCTCGCCGTTGACGGTCAGCTCGATGCGCGTCATCAGTGCTCCGATCCAGGCTCGGTGGTGGCCGCCTGCTGTATGGCCTGCCAGACCCGGCGGGACGAGGCAGGCATGTCAATGTGCCGGACGCCGAGGTGCGACACGGCGTCGATGATCGCGTTCTGCACCGCGGGGGTCGCGCCGATCGTGCCGGCCTCGCCGATGCCCTTGGCGCCCAGTGGGTTATAGGTGGTCGGCGTCGCCATGTCCGCGAGTTCGAAGCTCGGCACCTCGGTGGCGGACAGGAACGGATAGTCGGCGAAGCTCGTCGTGAGCGGATTCCCGTCCGTGTCGTAGATGAACTCCTCCAGGAACGCCTGCGCGGCGCCCTGGGCGATGCCGCCGTGCCGCTGTCCCTCAGCCAGCAGGGGGTTAAGCACGCGGCCTGCGTCGTCCACCGTGATGACTCTGGTCAGCGTTGGCTTGCCTGTCTCGGTGTCGACCTCTACCACCGCCACGTGGGTGCCGAATGGGAACGTGGCGCCGGGCGCGGTAAATACCGTCCTGATGAGCAGCCGCTCGTTCTCCGCCAGCTGGGTGAGCGGGACAGAGGCCTCAGGGTCACCGGCGACCGCGAACGCGCTGCGGCTCTTGTCGAAGACCAGGTCAGCGGCATTGGCCTCAAGCTGGGCAGCGGCCCGCAGCCGCGCCATCTCGATGAGTTCCTTCGACGCCTGCTGTACGGCCGCGCCGCCGTGCTGGAGGCTGCGCGACCCGCCGGTGCCACCGCCGACGGGGATCAGATCGGTGTCGCCCCACTGCAGCGTGATCTTCTCGACCGGGATGCCGAGCTCTTCGCTGGCGAGCATCGCCCAGGCGGTCGCATGACCCTGGCCGTGCGGAGACGTGCCGGTCAGGATCGTCGCGGTCCCGTCGGGATGCACCTCTACGGTGGCGTTCTCCTCAGGTGGAGACTCTTCCCCGTCGCCCATACCGGTTATCTCAACGTAACTGGCGACCCCGATGCCGAGCTGGCGGACATCATCGCTCGCTCGCCGCGTGGCCTGCTCCTTGCGCAGGTCGGCGTAACCGGCCGCGGCGAGCGCCTTGTCGAGGGCCGTGACGTAGTCGCCAGAGTCATACAGCGCGCCAAACGCGGTCCGGTGGGGCTCAGTAAACGGGGGGAGCAGGTTCTTGCGACGCACGTCGGCCGGATCTACGCCGATCTCGGTGGCGAACAGGTCCATAGCTCGCTCGAGCGCCGCCGTCGCCTCGGGCCGCCCAGCGCCGCGGTAAGCGCCGATCGGCGTGGTGTTGGTGACGACAACCTTGGCGATTGCCTCGGCCCTGGGGATGTCGTACGGCCCGGTCGTCATCAAGATAGTAAGGAAGGGCAGGATGGCGCCGATCTTCGGATAGGCGCCCGCATCCTGGACGATCACCAGCCGGTATGCCTGCACGTCACCATCTCGGCTGCCGCCGATCGTGATCGTGTGCTGCTGGGCGCGGCCGTGGGTCATCGCGATCAGGTTCTCGTACCTGGTCTCGGTCCACCTGGCTGGCCGCCCGAGCTGCCGCGATACCCAGGCCACCACCGCGTGCTCGGGGTCGGCGCCGAATTTGGCACCGAAGGCGCCGCCGACATCCGGCGTGATGACGCGGACCTGGCCCGCTTCGAGGCCGAGCAGGGTCACGAGCGAATCGCGAGTGCCCTGGGCCCCCTGATTAGGCACCCACGCGGTCAGTCGTCCATCGTCGCCCCAGACTGCCGCTGCGGCCCGCGTCTCCATCGGGGCGGGTGCGACCCGCTGGTTAATGATCGTGTGCGTGACGACGACGTCGCAGCCGTCGAACAGGTCAGGCTTCAGCGAGGACGCCTCACCCCAGTTGCCGGCCACGTTCGTGCCCGCCGCCTCAAATAGCAGCGAGCTGTCGTCCGGCTCGAAGCCCAGCACGGCAGGCAGCGGGTCGTAGTCGACCTCGACGAGCTCGACCGCGTCCTCGCCCTGGTAGGGGTGCTCGGTGACGACCGCGGCAACAGGCTCGCCGACGAATCGGACCTTGTCGATGGCTAGCAGTCGCTGAGTCATCTCGACGTTCATCAGCCCGGCCGCCGACGGCGGAATGATTGGCAGCTCAGCCAGGTCGGCTCCGGTGTAGGCGGCGACGACGCCGGGTGCTGCGAGCGCAGGGCTGACGTCGATGCTCCGGATGCGCGCGTGCGCGACGGGGGATCGGACAAAGAACACGTGGTACGCGCCGTCGAGCCGGTCGTCAACCACGTCCTCGGTGTAGACGCCGCCGGTGGTCAGGAATTTCGGATCCTCTGTCCGCAGGACCCTCGTACCCAGGATGCTCAACTGACCATCAGCTCCTCTCGCCCGCCCTGCCCGCGTCCTACGAGTCCGCCCACGTCGCGAACCCGCCAGTACCACCCAATATTCCGGAAAGCTCGGGCGCGGCGGCGTGCGGGAGGCAGCCCGGCTCCAGCGATCATGCCGGGGCTATGGCGGCGAGTCAACCTGGCGGCGGCCGCGAGGGCGGACGCGGCGGCGCCGGCAGTAAAACGTTTTCCCTGGATCAGGCCGCCCGGTAGAATCGAAAACCGGCCCCCTGCTCAAGATCGGACGTTTGTCATGCTCGCGCGTGCGCTGCGGCGTAGCTTCGCCCCGGCCACGCGCCGGCTGCCGGTGCTCGGCATCCGGGACTTCAGGCTGCTGCTGGCCGACCGGCTGATTGCGCCGTTGTCGTTCGCGTTCTCGATGGTCGGCGTCTCGTTCGCCGTGCTGAACCAGACGCATGGCTCGACCGCCAAGCTGTCCTACGTGCTCGCGGCGCAGATCGCGCCGTCGTTGATCTTCCTGCTGGTGGGCGGCGTCATCGCGGACCGGATCGCGCCGCAGAAGGTGATCATCGCCGCCAACGTGATGATGGCGATCGGCGAGGGCACGTTCGGGATCCTCGTGCTGACGGGCCGTCCGCCGTTGTGGCAGATGATCGCGCTGGAGTGCCTGACCGGCACTGGCATGGCGGTGTTCTATCCTGCGTCGTCGGCGCTGCTGCCGCGGCTGGTCCCCGCCGACCAGCTCCAGGAGGCCAGCGCCGTGTCGCGGCTAGCCCAGAACGGCGGACAGATGGGCGGCGCGGTGCTGGCGGGATTCTGCATCGCGGCGATCGGCAAGAACGGCCCTGGCTGGGCGCTAACGATGTGCGGGACCGGACTGCTTGGCACCGTCCCGCTGATGCTCGCGCTCCGGGTCACCGCGCATGAGCGCATGCAGCAGACCGGCATGCTGCGCGAACTTCGGGATGGGTGGTCTGAGTTCCGCTCGCATACCTGGCTCTGGGTCATCGTGGCCCAGTTTTCGGTGGTGCTCGCGTCCTGGTATGGCTCCTTCAGCGTGCTCGGGCCGGTCGTGGCCCGCGCGCATCTAGGCGGGCCGGCCGCCTGGGGCACGATCACCGGCGCCGAGTCGCTTGGCCTCATCGTCGGCGGAGTGATGTCGCTGCGATTCAGCCCGCGCCGGCCGATGCTGCTGGTCGTGCTCATCGGTGCCAGCATCGCCATCTCGCCGCTGGCGCTGGCGATGCTATGGCCGCTGCCGGTGATCTGCGCGGCGTCGTTTGTACTCGGTATCACGCTTGAGGTCATGATGGTGCAGTGGACCGTCGCGCTGGCCCGCAACATTCCGGCCGAGAAGCTGGCGCGCGTGTCGTCTTATGACGCGCTCGGCTCGGTCATGGCGATGCCGATCGGCGCCGTGGTCGCGGGGCCGATCGCTGCCTGGGTCGGAGTGTCGGCGACCCAGTACGGGGCGGCCGCCTTGATCCTGGTCGTTTCGGTCTTCGCGCTGATCCCGCGTGACATTCGGACTCTGCGCGCCGACCAGCTGGCTGGCCCGGTCGAGTCGCCGCGACTGGTGGCTGAGGAGCCAGCGCTGGCGGGCACCGGGACGATGCCCTAGCTGGCCCGCTGGGCCGGGCGCCGCGGGCGGCTAGGCGGGTGCGCACCGGCGTCCCGTATCCTGCGGCACATGGATGCCCGCATTGATCTTCGCTCCGATACCGTCAGCAAGCCGTCGGAGCGAATGCGGCAGGCGATGGCCACGGCCGAGGTCGGTGATGACTGGTACGGCGACGACCCGACGGTCAACCGGCTCCAGGATCGCGCCGCCGAGCTGACCGGCAAGGATGCGGCGATCTACCTGCCGACGGGGACCATGTGCAATCAGGTGGCGCTGCACGCCTACGTGCGGTCCGGTCATTTCGCCGTGTGCGAGGCCAATGCGCACGCCGGGCGGACCGAGGTGAGCTCGGCCGCCGTGTTGTCGGGGATTGCGTTCCGCTACCTGACCGCACCAGAGCGCGGACTGCTGATCGGCGAGCAGGTGGCGGCGGCGCTCGCACCCGATCCCTATGACGTGTCGGTCGTGGACCTGGTGACGATCGAGAACACCCACCAGGTTGGCGGTGGCTCGGTCCTCAGCGTCACCGGCGTCCATGACATCGCCGCCGTCTGCGCCGATGCAGGCGTGCCGCTCCACCTGGACGGTGCGCGGATCTTCAATGCCTGCGCTGTCGCGGAGGTGCCAGTCGCTGCCTACGCCGGCGCCGTCACGTCGCTGATGTTCTGCCTGTCCAAGGGGCTGGGAGCGCCGATCGGCTCGATCCTCGCCGGCGACAAGGAGTTCATCCGGGAGGCGCGGAGGCTGAAGATACTCTTCGGCGGGGCGTGGCGGCAGGCCGGAATCATGGCGGCCGCTGGGCTGATCGCGCTAGAAGAAGGGCCCAAGCGGCTGCCTGAGGACCACGAGAACGCCCGGACGCTGGCGGAGGGCATCGCCGAATTGCTGCCGGGCAGCCTCGACCCCGACCTGATCGAGACAAACATCGTGTTCGTCGATGTATCCGGCACGGGTCGCGACGCGACCCAGTGGCGCGAGCGACTCGCGGCCGAGGGCGTGCTCGTCACCATGATCGGCGGGCGGATCCGGATGCTGACGCATGTCGGCGTCGACGCGGCGGACGTCCAGGCGGCGCTGGCTGCCTGGCAGAACGCCGCTAAGGCTGCCTGACCAGTCCGCTTGCGCCGCGCAAGTCCAGCTGTCCTCCGCTCAAGGTTGTCCTCAGCGCGTGCGCTAGCCAAACCTGTGCACGCGAACCGCACGGGTGCGGTTGCGGAATCCGTAGGCGCTGGTGGCTATGGGGCGTTCTGAGGGTTTGGACATTACGCAGCGTAGCGAATTGACTGCTTGGAGTCCCGCGGCGATAAGGAGGCGACAGCGCTCATGCCTACTGCGGCCTACGTCCATGACAGTCACCTATCTGCGGATCATCTCCTGTTCGAGCGGGAAGTCGAGTGCTGCAGGCGCCAGCTCTACCCCTCAGCTCTCCAGATGACGGGCAACTTCAGCGACGCCGAAGACCTCGTCCAGGAAACGCTGACCCGCGCATACGTGGGCCTGCGCGGTTTCACCCCCGGCTCGAACGCCCGGGCGTGGCTGCATCGCATCATGGCCAACGCGTTCGTGAACGCCTGCCGGAAAAGGCATCGAGAGCTTGCGCACGTCCTCAGCCCGGAACTCGAGGCCGCACACCCCCCGGGCGCCGTGCGCGCCATCGGTGGTGCGGTGGCGCACACGCCATCAGCCGAGGATGAGGTGCTCCGAGAGTTTGCCCACTCCGAGTTCCGTCAGGCGCTCGACGGGCTGCCGGACTGCTTCAAGGCGACCATCTACCTGGCGGACATCGAGGGCTACTCCTACTACGACGTCGCCGAGATCATTGGCGTGCCCATCGGGACTGTGACGTCGCGCCTGCACAGGGCGCGAAACCGGCTGCGGGAGCAGCTGTCCGGTCGCGTTCCCGCGCAAGCCGCGACGGAATCAGCGCCGATCTAGGCTCAGATTGACTGATTCCGCAGAGTGACGCGCGTCACTTCGCAGCCGGGGCGGTCAGGCCACCAGCTCGGCCTCGCCGGTGAAAGCGGCCCACATGGCGGCGTAGGCGCCGCCGCTGTCGAGCAACTCCTCGTGTGTCCCGACTTCGGCGATCTGCCCGTCGGCCAGCGCGACGATCCGGTCGGCCTTGGACGCGGTGGTCAGCCGGTGCGCGACAACGAGCGTCGTGCGTCGCGCGGCTAGCTGCTCGGTTGCCCGGTTGACCGCGGCCTCCGCGGCCAGGTCCAGCGCCGCCGTCGCCTCGTCGAGTAGCAGGATCGCCGGGTCCACCAGGTACGCGCGGGCCAGCGCGATCAGCTGCCGCTGGCCGGCGGCCAGGTTGCGGCCCCGCTCGGATACCTCATGGCCGAAACCGCCGGGTAGCCGGGAGATCATCTCGATCGCCCCGACGCCACGCGCCGCGGCTTCCACCTCCGCATCGGTGGCCTCCGGCCGACCGTAGGCGATAGCGTCGCGAACCGTGCCGGCGAACAGGTAGGGCTCCTGCGGCACGACGCCGAGCTGCTGCCGGTAGGCCGGCAGGTCGTACTCACGCACGTCGGTGCCGTCGACGAGCACCTGGCCCGAGGTGACGTCATAGAACCGGGCGATGAGCTTGACCAGCGTGGACTTGCCGGCGCCGGTCTGCCCGACCAAGGCGACGGTCTCGCCGGGCGCGATGGACAGGCTCACGCCGCCGATGGCCTCATTCCGTTGCCCCGCATAGCCGAAATGCACGTCGTGCAGTTCGATCGCGCCGCGCAGGCGGCCGGGCCGGACCGGGTGCATGGCGGGCGGCGTGCTGGTCGGCGTCTGCAGCAAGCCCTTGATCCGCTGCAGACCGACGTTCGCCTGCTGATAGCCATCGAACACCTGCGACATCTGCTGGATCGGAGAGAACAGCTGGTCCACCCAGAGCAGGTAGGCAATCAGCGCGCCGGTCGTGAGCGCTCCGCTGTGGACCTCGCTGGCGGCGGCGAACAGGACCACCGCGCCGGCAATCGTGGACAGCGCCTGCACGAACGGGAAGTAGACAGCAATCATCCGCTGTGCGCGCAGCCGCGACACTCGGTAGGCGCCGGAGAGCCCGGCGAACCTGTCCGAATTCACCTGCTCGCGCCGGTAAGCCTGGGCTACCCGCAGGCCGGCCACGTTTTCCTGCAGATCCGCATTGACGGCGCTGACCCGCTCCCTGGCTTCGGTATAGGCCCTCGAGGACTTGGACCTGAAAATGAAGGTGGCCGCGATCAGCACGGGCAAGAACAGCGCCAGGATCAACCCGAGCCGGAGGTTGATGACGAGCATCAGGATCAGCACGACGACGAACGTGAGCACGGAGTTCACCATCGTGATCAGGCCCGTCTGGAAGAACGAGGACAACGCGTCGACATCCGTCGTCATGCGGGTCATGATCCGGCCGGTCAGCTCGCGCTCATAGAAGTCCAGCCCGAGCCGCTGGAGGTGGGAGAAGATCTTCACCCGCAGCGTGTAGAGCAGTCGCTCGCCATTACGGCCGACCACGATGGTCTGCTGCCAGTTCACCAGCCAGTCGGCCAGCACGATGCCAAGGCCGACGACGGAGACCAGCAGGATGGTGTGGAACCTTACGCCGACACTGAGCGCTGTGCGCTCGACGCCGTTGTCGATGCCGCCCTTGACAAGCAGCGGCATGGCCGTGCTGGCGATCGCGTCCAGAGCATCCAGAAGCAGCCCGATGAGCAGGGCGATCGCGAACGGACGCAGCAGCTTGCGCAGCGTGAAGCGGGGATCAGGCGCCCGCGCGAACGACTGATCGACCTCCGGTGTCTCGTTCGCCGGCGGCAGCGCCGCCACCTTGGCCAGCAGCTCGGGCGAGGCGGGGACGCCGGCTAGCCAGCCGCCGCCCATCGCGCCGCCGCTCAGCGCTGCGCCCCGCTGGGCGGCGCCGCCGCCGCGGCTCCCGCCCGCGCCACCGGATATGTGGCCACGGCCGATCCCGGCGGCTGCCGCGGTGGCGAGTTGCTGGTCGGCTGCGCTGGCCGATGCCGCGCCATTGGCTTGCGCGGTCTGCCGCCGCGCGGGCCACAGGCTGGGCGTGACCTCGCCGGCGGCCGGGGCTGCCCGGCAGGCGAGGGCCTGCTGGTCGGCCTCGGTCCGGTAGTAGTCGAGCTCGCCGGCGTCGACTCCCTCAGCGTCGTCGCCAGGCCCAGCCAGCAGCAACCTGTACTGGGCGCAGCGGTCGGTCAGTTCCTCGTGCGTGCCCTGGTCGACAAGCCGGCCCTGGTCGAGGACGGCGATCTGGTCCGCGAGCTCCAGCGTCGACATCCGGTGCGCGATGAGCAGCGTGGTCCGTCCGGCCATCACCCTGCGCAAGGTGGCGTGGATCTGTGCCTCCACCCGCGCGTCGATCGCCGAGGTGGCGTCGTCCAGGATCAGGATCGACGGATCGGTGATCAGCGCTCTGGCTAGTGCGATCCGCTGGCGCTGGCCGCCGGACAGGGTCAGGCCCTGCTCGCCGACCACCGTGTCGTAGCCATCGGGCAGGCCGAGAATAAAGTCCTCGGCCTCGGCGGCGCGCGCCGCGGCAACGATCTGCTCGTGCCTCGCGTCCGGGCGGCCGTACGCGAT
>DATHQE010000056.1:0-4808 GCA_035483035.1 Streptosporangiaceae bacterium
GCCATGGCTGCCCCGGAAGAGGCTCACGTACCCGGCTATCTCAGCAAGGTCGTACCACAGCCGGTACAGCGCCAGCGCATCGTCGTCGATGACCACGCCGGTCGCAGCTGTGTACGCCGCCGGTATCGACGGGTCCGCCTCAGTCAGCGCCCACAGGTCGCGCTCCGGCGGGGCCAGGAGCACTGTGTCCCAGTCGACGAGGACCAGGCCGCGCGGCGTCCGAAGCACATTCGCCGCGTGCGGCTCGCCGTGTGTGATGACCATCCGATCCGGCCTTGCGCTCACGCGGGCGGCCAGATCGGCATAGCTGCCGAGGAGCGCGGTCAGGTCGGCCGCGTTGGTCGCCAACAGGTCGCGAGCGGAAGTCCCATACGGGCCGGCTCGCCATGGCACGGCAATCTCACCCATCGCCTCGATCAGGTCGGCGGCCAGTGGCACGGCGAAGTCATCGGCTCGCGGCGGACTCGCGCGGGCCGCGTGCAAGGCAACCAGCAGATCCAGCACCTCGCGCCGGTCGTCGGGTCGGGCGAATGCCCCGTCGTCGCCAATGCGGTGCCCCCGGACGTAGGGATGGACCACCATTGAGTACCGGGCTCCGAGGCGCGCCAGCACCCTGCTGTTGACGTCCGGCAGCGGCGCGACCACGAAGTCCAGCCCGGTGTCTTGCCGAAGGGACAAGGCGGCGGCGAACGCGCGCTCCAGCCGGCCGAACGACGCATCCGTTGTGTCGTCCGCGCTGCGCAGCTTGTCGACCAGGTCATCAACTGTCACGAACACGACGCCACCGCTGGCATCGGCGGCAAGCCAGTGATGGCTGCCGAAGCCCACTGCCTGGTAGGTCAGGGTCGCGGCGCGAAATTCCCAGCGTTCGAGCAGAACGTCGCGCAGCGAGTCATCCGGGAGGTCATCGGGCTTGGTGAACACCCGGACAAACTACTGCACATCCGTCAGGTTGCGACGAGGTCGCAGACGAAGATCAGGGTCTCGCCCGGCGCGATCACACGTCCGGCCCCGCGGTCGCCGTAGGCAAGGTCGGGCGGAATGATCAGCTGGCGCCGCCCGCCGACCCGCATGCCCTGCACGCCCTGATCCCAGCCCGCGATGACCCGACCGGTCCCGAGCCGGAATTCAAGCGGCTCGCCGCGGTTCCAGCTCGCGTCGAACTCCTCGCCGGTGGAATACGCGACGCCGACGTAGTGAACCTGGACGGTGTCACCAGCCTTGGCAACCGCGCCGTCTCCTTCCCAGATGTCGGTGATCTCGAGGTCGGCCGGCGGCTCGCCGCCGGGAAAATCGATCTCAGGCTTCTCGATGCTCATGCACGCCTCTCTCGTCTGCATCCGTCGAAGCGGCGCGCTGGCCCCGCCACCCTCGATCCGACATTTCCCCGGCGGCCAAGATTATGCGCAGGAAGACCGGACGTGTGCCCCGTGCTACCGAAAGTGGCGGTGCTACCGAAAGTGGCGGTGCTACCGAAAGTGGCCGTGCTACCGAAAGTGGCCGCGCTGCCGAAACTGGCCTGCTACCGGAACTGGACTGTGCCCCGGTCGATGACGACAGTGCCGTCTTCTTTGGCGGTCTGGAACTGGGCCGTTCCGTCGTCGTCGGCCCAGATCGACACGACCAGTGACTCGCCAGGCAAGACCGGCCTGCTGAAGCGCCCCGACATCGAGCGGAATCGCGCCGGATCGGACCCGCAGAGCTCGTGCAGCAGCACCCGGCCTGTCATCCCGTACGTGCACAGACCATGCAAGATCGGACGGCTGAAGCCGCCCCTCGCCGCGAAGGCGGGATCGGCGTGCAGCGGGTTCCGATCACCGGACAACCGATACAGCAAAGCTTGCTCGGGCCTGGTCTGCTGCGTCACCTTGTAATCAGGCGCGCGTTCTGGCAGCTGCCACGACGGCGCGCTGCCGCGGTCCCCGCCGAAGCCGCCCTCGCCGCGGATGAACGTGCTGCCGCGCGTCGTCACCATCGGCTCGCCGGTGACCGCGTCCACGGCCTGGTTCTGCGTCTCGACCAGCGCGCCGGAGCCCTTGTCGTAGATCCCGGTGACCATCGCCGACGTGCGCAGCGTGCCGTGGACCGGCAGCGGGCTGTGCAGCTCGATCGACTGCTCGGCGTGCACGAGCATTGCGCGGTCGAAGTCGCCGAGGTCGCCGGACGTCCTGGCCTGCGCCAGCAGCACGCCGAAGGTGGGCAGTACCTGCTGCTCCACGCCGGCGGTGTTCTCCGTCGTGAACTGGAGCTCCTGCAACGGATCGCCGAGGCCCGCACCCACCCCGATCGCGTACAGCAGCGCGTCGGTAGACGTCCAGGAGCGCTCGTGCGGCTCCCCCGGCACGCCGACGACACTGTGATTGAGCGGCATCATGGCCTCCAAGCGCAGCAGGCCGGCCAACCGCATTGACACAGTCGGCCCGGCTCGGTCCAATGGCTTAGTAGAACACGCTTCTAGTATTTCGCTCCACCACTAGTTCCCGCACCCCTGGTTCACGAAGCCAGCGCACGCTCGGAGGTTCTGGATGGGATTGCTTGACGGCCGGGTGGCCATCGTCACAGGTGCGAGCCGCGGCATCGGCGCCGAGATCGCGAGGCGGTTCGGCGCCGAAGGCGCGGCGGTGGCCGTCGCGGCGCGGACGGCCGAGCCCGGCACGTCGCAGTTCGCCGGCACCATTGGGGAGACGACCGACCAGATCCGAGCCGCAGGCGGCACCGCCATCGCCATCGCCGCTGACCTGTCCAGTGCTGAGGACCGGGAGCGGCTGGTGGCGGAGACGGTCCGTCAGCTGGGCGCGCCGGACATCCTGGTCAGCAATGCCGCCGTCACGTACTTCACCAAGGTCGAGGACTTCACTCCGAAGCGGTACGCGCTGATGTTCGCGGTTCAGGTCGAGGCGCCGTTCCATCTGGCCAAGCTCGTCCTGCCGGGCATGCGCGAGCACGAGGCAGGCTGGATCCTCAATATCTCCTCCGGCGCCGCCAGGCATCCGGCCATTCCGCCCGGCCCGTTCGCCTCGCGCGGCGGGACGGTGTACGGGATGTGCAAGGCCGCCATCGAGCGGTTCTCCACCGGCCTCGCGGCCGAGCTTTACGCCGACAACATCGCAGTCAACGCGCTCTCACCAACGAAGGTTGTACCGACGCCAGGCACTATCTACCACCACCTCACTAGCGAGGGCGCCGAGAACTCCGAGCCGACGTCGGTCATGGCCGAGGCTGCGCTCATGCTGTGCCATCGTGATCCACAGAGCCTGACCGGTCGGATCACGTACTCGCAGGAGCTGCTGGCCGAGCTCGGCGTCCCGGTCCCGCAGGCCTAACGGCCATCGTGGGACAAAGCGGCCGGGTCCGGGTTGACTGCCACGTCCATACGGCGCTCTCCGGCGACGCGATCACCAGCATCGACCAGCTGGCCGAGCGCGTCGAGCAAGAGTGCCTGGACGTGGTGTTTATCACCGACCACAACGTGACCGCGGCCGCCGTCGCCGCGGCCGAGCGCGGCATCGGCGCCCGCGTGCTGGTAGGCGAGGAGATCCGGACGCGCGAAGGCGACGTGATAGGGCTGTTCCTGACCGAGCGGATCCCGTACGTGCTGCCGCTCGCCGAGGTGACCGCGCTTATTCGCGCGCAGGGCGGGCTCATCTACCTGCCCCATCCGTTCGACCCCGGCCGTTCCAGCCTCGGTGCCGTCGCTTCCGAACTGTGCGCGGACGGGCGCGCCGACGTCATCGAGGTCTTCAACGCCAAGATCGAGGATCAGGAGCGCAACCGCCAGGCCGCGGACCTGGCGGCGCGCTTCGGCCTGCCGGGAGGCGCTGGGTCCGACGCACACGACCCCGAGGGCATCGGCGCTGCTTACCTGGAGATGCCTGACTTCGACGGCCCTATTGACTTCCTCGCCGCGCTGCGGCAGGCGACGATAACAGGCGAGTACCGGCCGCACGCCATCCGGTATGCACGACGCCAGCCCTGAGCCGCGGCCCCGCGGTCGCGGTCGCGCGTCCGAGGGCCATGCAGCTCTCAGGCCCGCTGACGCCGGGTCAACAGCAGATAGACCGCGGCGAATACCACGACGATCGCGACATTGCTGATCAGCCGCGCCAGCAGGTGATGTCTCAAGAACAGGACGTCCACACCGACTATGACCGCCACCATCGCGATCACGTAAAGAGCGGCAGCTGCCTGTCTTCCCACTGGTTCGTTCTACTATGCGAGGCGCTATCAAGCAAGCCGCGGGCCCGCAGGGCTAGCCCCGTGAGTGGCGCTGACCCGCCTGTTTACTCGTCGTCAACCGTCAAGGTCAAGATCCGTTAGGCGTGTCGGAGCGAGGCTCGCCCGCTGTTGCTTGGCTACTGTCTCTGCCGTGACCGACTCGACCTGGCTAGACACGCGGCGCGAAGACCCCGGCGAGCAACCGAGAGGCGCCCGCCGACGGCGGCGCTACCTGCCATCTGCCCAGGTCGTGCAGGAGCTGGCCAGCCTCGGCCCGGACCTCGGCAAGCTTGCCGACGAGATCAGGCAGCGGCTTAGCGACCCAGCCGACTGACTCGCCCCGCCTGCTGCCAGACTCTGACAAACTGGTTGACTGGCTGAGCCCGTTGCATTGACGAGCGCCCAGCCGCAACGGGGCGAATCGGGCGGCGGGAGGCGGTATGCGGGCTGCGGACGACGCAGACTTCAGCAATTTCGTCGCCGCCTCGTCCCGGCAACTGCTGCGCACCGCTTACCTCATCGCCGATGACCTGACCGTGGCCGAGGGCCTGCTGCAGGCAGTACTGGACCGGGCCTGCCAGCGCTGGCCGTCG
>DATHQE010000057.1:0-2331 GCA_035483035.1 Streptosporangiaceae bacterium
CGACCTGTACGCCGTGCCGTTCTACGGCGAGTCCTCGATGCTCTACTACAACAAGCAGCTGCTGTCCGCGGCGGGAGTCACCATGCCGGCGCACCCGACGTGGACGCAGGTCGCGGCCGCCGCCGCCAAGCTGAACCAGCCGGGTAAGGTCGCGGGCATCTGCCTGCGCGGCCTGGCTGGCTGGGGCGACAACATGGCGGCGCTGGACACGGTCGTCAACACGTTCGGCGGCCAGTGGTTCAACATGGGCTGGCAGCCGCAGCTCACCTCGCCCGCGTTCGAGCAGGCCGCGAACTTCTACGTGAACCTGGTCAAGAGCTACGGCGAGCCCGGCGCCTCCAACGACAGCTTCAACCAGCTGCTGACGCTGTACGGCCAGGGCAAGTGCGCGATGTGGTACGACGCCACGGTGGCGGCGACCTCCATCGCCACTGAGTTCCCGTCGGTCTACGCGCAGACCGGCTACGCCTTCGCGCCGACCGAGAAGACCACCTCCTCCGGCTGGCTCTGGTCCTGGGCGCTCGGCATCCCGCAGGGCGTGGACAACCAGAGCGCCGCGTGGAAGTTCGTCTCCTGGGCCACCTCGAAGCAGTACGACGACCTGGTCGCGCAGAAGTACGGCTGGTCGGCGGTGCCGCCAGGCACCAGGACCTCGCTGTACAGCAATCCGAGTTACCAGAAGGCGGCCAGCGCGTTCGCCAACATCACCCTGCAGTCGATCGACGGCACCGACCCCGACCACCCGACGGTGAACCCGGTGCCTTACGTCGGCGTCCAGTACGTCGACATCCCGCAGTTCGAGACCCTCGGCCTGCAAGTCGGCCAGCAGATCGCCGGCGCGATCGCCGGCACGGAATCGGTGACCCAGGCGCTGCAGAACAGCCAGGGGTACGCCTCGGCCTACAGTCCGTCCGAACTGTCCGGCGGCAGCTGACGGTGAAGGCAGCCAATCAGCCATGACCATCATCGACGATTTGGTCAAGCCCCCCGCGACCGGAGTCCGGCCGCGGGGGGTGAGCCGCCGCGAAGGCTGGCAGCGGCGTCTCCCGCTGCTGCCAGCGCTGATCTACACCATCGTCGTCACCCAGATCCCGTTCCTCGTCACGCTCTGGTATAGCTTCCAGAACTACTTCTGGAACCAGCCGGGCGGCGCGCACTGGACCGGCGTATCCAACTACAAAGAGGTCTTCACCGATCCCAGCTTCCGGAACGCGGTGGTCAAGTCGGTGACCATGACGGCGATCGCGGTGATCGTCGCGATGCTGCTCGGGGTCGCGCTCGCCGTGCTGCTCGACAAGAAGTTTTTCGGCCGCGGCCTGGTCCGTACGCTTCTCATCACGCCGTTCCTCGTCATGCCGGCCGCCGCGGCGCTGGTCTGGGCGGGACCGATGCTGGACCCGAACTTCGGGCTGGTCAACTACCTGCTCGAGCCGTTCGGTGTCCATCACGTCGCCTGGCTGAGCACCCACGCCTACGGGTCGGTGGTCCTCGTCATGATCTGGCAGTGGAC
This sequence comes from Streptosporangiaceae bacterium, assembly GCA_035483035.1. Taxonomy (GTDB): domain Bacteria; phylum Actinomycetota; class Actinomycetes; order Streptosporangiales; family Streptosporangiaceae; genus JAJYUU01. The sequence goes on from DATHQE010000057.1 coordinate 1,511, forward strand.
GCCGTTCATGACCCTGATCGTGCTCGCCGGATTGCAGGGACAGGCGTCGGACGTCCTTGAGGCGGCGAAGGTCGACGGGGCGGGCGCGTGGGCGACGTTCCGTGAGCTCACCCTCCCGCACCTGCGCCCCTATATCGAGCTGGGGATCCTGCTGGGCTCGATCTACCTGGTGAACGCCTTCGACCAGGTAAGGCTGATGACCAATGGCGGCCCGGGCACCGAGACCACGACGCTGCCCTTCTTCCTGTACCAGAAGGTGAACTACGCCTTCGACGTCGGCGGGGCGGCCGCCGCCGGCGTGGTCACCGTGGTCCTGACGATCATCGTCGCCAGCTTCGCGCTGCGGATGTTCGCCCGGGTCTTCCAGTTCGAGGAGGCACAATGACGGCGGTAACGGCGGCAGAGGCGCCGGCCAGGACCTCACGCCGCGCGAGAAACCGCGCCCGTGAGCTCGCCGCCAAGACAGGCTGGACGATGCTCGGCTGGGTGGTCGGGATCGCTTTCTTCCTGCCCGTGCTGTGGATGGTGATCACGGCGTTCAAGCCGGAGTCCGCCGCGGAGACCTGGCCGCCGAAGTTCACCTTCAGCCCCACGCTGGCGCAGTTCCGGGTGGTCTTCGATGGCATGGGGCCGTACCTCGAGCACTCGACCATCGCGACGATCGGCTCCACGATCCTGGTGCTGGTGCTCGCGGTGCCGGCCGCCTACGCGCTCGCCATCCGCCCGGTCAAGCACTGGCGCGACGGCCTGTTCTTCTTCATCTCGACGAAGATGCTCCCGATCGTCGCGGCGATCGGGCCGCTGTACGTGATCGCGCTGAA
>DATHQE010000058.1:0-3056 GCA_035483035.1 Streptosporangiaceae bacterium
ACCAAACCAGGTAGCTTATGGAGCCAGCGTCACCGGGATCAGCTGCACGTTGACCGGCTGCCCGTTCTTCGGCGAGCTTTCGAACACCTCGATCGTGCCAGGCTCGGCCCGTGTCACGGTGTACGAGACCGGGATCGAGTAGCCGCCGCGGCAGCCCGTGCCACAGCTCGCCGTGCTGAACGTCCTGGCGATCTGGTTTCCGGCTGAGTCCAGGATGCGCACGCTGACCACCGCTTCGAAGACGTCGGCTGTGCCGGACACGGTCACCGGGCTCGACACCTGCTCGCCGATGGCCGGGTTCTGCACGGTGATCGCTGGCAGGTAGCCGTCGTACATCCCGGTGGTCTGCGGACTCTGTACCGGGACTCCGCCGAGCACGGTGACACCCTGGCCGTCCACCTTGAACTGGACGCTGGTGACGGTCGGGAACTGTGCCAGCGTGTACACCACTTGAGCGATCCGGAGCGGCATCGTCGATGGGCTGGCTGCCAAGGTGAACGACGAGCTGAGATCAACGGTCGCGGTTCCAGAGGAAATAGCCAGTCCAAGCAGCTGCGTGCCGGCCGGGATCAGCGACCGGAGCCCGGCCGCGGACTCGGCGGACGAAGGACCGGCAAGCAGCTGGTCAAGTGCCGCACGGCCGACGCTGGCCGTCCCCGGAACGCCGCGCTGGGTACCGAACAGTTTGCCCTGCCTGGTGAACCAGGCCTGCAGGCTGACTTGACCAGCCGCACCTTGAGGCGTGGTGGCGGTCGGTACCGGCGCTGGTGACTGGCCACCGCCGGCTGGCTGCGTCGTGTCGGCAGGCGCTGCCGGGCTTGCCGCGCTGGCCGGCCCGGTCGGAACCGGGCCAAGCTTGCCAGCTCCGCCGGTCCCGCAGGCGGCGAGCAAGCCGACGCTGACGATCAGGATGGGCAGGCGCTTCATGGTGGGCCTCCTTTACGCATGGTCCATGCGCCTCCACCATGCTGCGGCGAGCAAGCAGGCGGCTCACCGGAACATCACCGTTTGCTCACATCACCGGATGGCTCCATCGGCAGGGTCAGGCGGAACACCGACCCGCGACGCACATCGCTGGACACGCTGATGTCCCCGCCGAGAAGCCGCGCATTCTCCAGCGCTATCGCCAGGCCGAGCCCGCTGCCGGCGCTGGCCCGCGCCGAGTCGGCCTTGTAGAAGCGCTCAAAGATCAGCGGAAGCTGATCCGGCGGGATGCCAGGGCCACCGTCGGCCACCGCTACGCTCGCGTGCGTGCCGTCCGTACTGATCCGCACCCTGACGTCGCGACCGCTGTGCTCGATCGCGTTTTCCAGGAGGTTGGACAGTATCCGCTCGATCCGGCGCGGGTCGGTGATCAGGGTGAGCGGCTGATCATCGACGACTACCTGGTCCTGCCAGCCGCGCGCGCCGATCAGTGCCGTCACGATCGAGCGAACGTCGGCCATCCTGTGCTGTACCGGCTCGGATCCGGCATCCAGCCGGGAGATCTCCATCAGCTCACCGACAAGCACCCTGAGCCTGCTGACGTCGGCGGTGACCAGCTCGACCGGGCGGCGGGCCTCGTCGGGAAGGTGCCGGGCCTGTTCACTGAGCAGGGAGGCCGCGGCCACGAGCGCGGTCAGTGGCGTGCGCAGCTCATGCGCGACGTTCGCGGTGAACCGGAGTTCGCGCGCTTGCACCGCGGATAGCGCCGCGATCTTCGCCTCGAGCGCATCGGCCATCTCGTTGAATGCCGCTGCCCATGCGCCAAACTCATCCCCGGCCCCGGCTGGCAATCGAGTGTCCAGCCGGCCATCCGCTATCAGCCTGGCCGCCTCGCTGGCCCTTGCGACCGGTCCCAGCGTCCGGCGAGCGAGGGCATTCCCGATCAGCGCCGCCACGAGCAGGACGCTGAGCCATCCGCCTACGAGCGTATTGCGCAGCTGGGCAAGGGCGTGTTCGATGTCCTGCTCGGAGAAGAACAGGTAGAGCTGGGCGCCCGATTGCGGCACCTGCCCGCCCAGGATCAGGTACGGCCGTCCGGCGACGTGAACCCGCTGGTAGCCAAGCTGGCCCTGGTGGACGACGTTGACCAGCTCCGCCGGGATTGGCGGATTCACCTGGGTATCCGACGGGACCCGGAGACCGCCGGGAAAGACCAGCACGGCATGGGTGCCACGTTGCTCGTACGCGTTGACGAAGTCCGGGGCCAGCGGGTACGTGATCGTGGCGGCGAGGTTCAGGTCTTCCCTGGCCTGGGCGCTGCTCGCGGACAACGAGCCCTGCAGCCGCGCCTGTTGCACGAGCAGGTACGACGCGACCGCGAGGACGCCGGCCGAGACCGCCGCTACCAGGACGAACGCGATGACTAGACGCCGCCGCAGCCCACCGGGCCGCAGCAGCCCGCGCCGCCCCGCGGCGCTGCCCGGCCGCCGCGTCATGTCCCGGTCCGGTCCAGCCGGTAACCGACTCCGCGAACCGTCTTGATCAGCACCGGACGCGAGGGATCGTCCTCCACCTTGGCTCGCAGTCGCTGAATCGCCACATCCACGAGATGGGACTCTCCCAGGTACTCGTAGTCCCACACCCGCTGGAGCAGCAGTTCCCTGGTGAACACCTGACCCGGCCGCTTCGCCAGCTCGACAAGCAGCCGGAATTCGGTCGCGGTGAGGGTGAGCTCGGCACCATCGCGGCGAACGGTGAAGCCGGCCGGGTCGATCTCCAGGCGGCCGACGGCGATGACCGAGTCTTCGCCGGCCGGCGCGGCCGCGCGGCGCAGGACGGCGCGCAGCCTCGCCGTTAGTTCCGGCAGCTCGAAGGGCTTCTTGACGTAATCGTCCGCGCCGGACTCGAGACCCACGACCACGTCGATGAGGTCTGTTCTCGCCGTCAGCATGACGACCGGAACCCGGCTGAATTTCCTGATCTCGCGGCAAACCTCGAATCCGTCAAGCGAGGGCAGCATCACGTCGAGGATCACCGCGTCGAAGCCACCGGAACGGGCACTTGCCAGCCCCTGCAGCCCGTCGATCGCCGTCACGACCCGGAAGCCGGCGGCCTTCAGGCCGATGGACACG
>DATHQE010000059.1:0-5488 GCA_035483035.1 Streptosporangiaceae bacterium
TTCGGCACCGCATCCTTGGCCACGGGCGGGAAGGCCGTGCCCCTGGGCAGGCCACTGCTGAAGGCCAGGGCCTGACCTAGGCCGAACGAGGACGAGCCCCGTGCGACGACGGCACGGGGCTCGTCCATGCTCAGCCGCCGATGCGGGGCGCTGGCCGCGCGCCCGGCGGGTCTATCGTCCCAGGGCGCGGGGTTGCTGTGGACTCTGCGCCGGGACGTTGAAGCCGGTCGGGGCCGCCCCGCCCGCGGCCGTAGCGACAGGGGCCGTCGCGGCAGGGCCCGTCGCGGCAGGCACAGCGACGCCGTCGCCTAGCAGGCCGGGCAAGTCCGCGATGCTCGGGAGAATGCTGGTCGCCCCGGCCGCGCGCAGCCGAGCCGGCGAGTGCGGGCCCGTGAGCACGCCGACGACTACCCCGGCGCTTGATCGGCGGCCCGCTTCCACCCCGGCACCGGTGCCGTGCACGACCGCCACGTCATGAACGGCTCCGGCCCCAGTCCGCACGATCGCGGTCAGCACCAGGTCGGGGGCCGGGAATCCGCGCGGGGCGTCCTCGGCGGCGAGCGTCAGGTCCACCTGGCGCCGGAGCCCGGCCGCGTCGAGCACAAGATCCAGGACTCGGCGCGTCATGCTGGTCAGTACGCACACCTGGCAGCCCGCGGCGCGGAGCCCATCGAGCACCTCACGAGCGCCTGGTAGTGGCCGGATCACTGAGCGGCCAATCGCATCCGGCAGCGCCCGGTCGAACGCTAGCTGCGCGGCCTGGGCGCGGGCTTCGTTGTCGGGGAAGAGCAGCCGCATGACGTCGCCAGGCGCCTGCCCGCGTGCCTGGTGGACCTGGGCCATCCGGCGCGCGAATGCGCTGGTGCCGGCGACGACACCCTGGGTAGCTATCGCCTCGGCGAACGACCGCTCGATGATCCCTTCGTCAGCGACGAGAGTGCCGAGCAGCCCACAGCACGCCAGCGTGATGCCCTGGCGGTCAGTCGCGCCGTTCATCCGCGGCGAGGGCGTCAGTCGTCGGCCGTCGTCGCCTCGGTCCACAGGTCAAGCTCAGCGCGGTCCGCCTGGACCTTCCGCCAGACGGCGAAAACGCTGAGTCCGAGCAGGACTACCACGAGCAGCTTCTTCACCACGGTGTTGATCCTTCCGGTTCCGCTACCGGGGAGACAAAGGTTTCAGCACGCTCCCCCCGGCAGACCCCAGCAGCCTAGCAAGTTGTGCGCTAGCGCGGCCTATGCACGCGAGTCTCGTCCCAGACGGCCGCTGCGGACTCATAAACCTCTCCGTCGGCGCCAAATACCAGGAACCGGTCGAACGACTTGGCGAACCACCGGTCATGCGTGACAGCAAGGACCGTACCGGAGTAAGACTCAAGTCCTTCCTGCAGCGCTTCGGCGCTCGCGAGATCCAGGTTGTCTGTCGGCTCATCAAGCAGCAGCAGCGTGACGCCTGCCAGCTCAAGCAGCAGGATCTGGAGCCGGGCCTGCTGACCGCCTGACAAGGTGGCGAACGGTTGCCGGGCACAATTCGTCAGCTCGTACCGGGCCAGCGCCGACATCGCCTCGTTGATGAGCAGCGCGTGCTCGGTCATCATGATCTCGAGTGGTGTCCGCCCGGCCAGGTCAGGCCGCGCGTGCGTCTGGGCAAACATGCCCGGCACGACCCTGGCGCCCAGCCTGGCCACACCGGAATGGCGCACGTTGTCGCCCGCCAGCAGTCGCAGGAAATGCGACTTGCCCGATCCGTTCGAGCCCAGCACGGCGACCCGCTCGCCGTACCAGACCTCCAGGTCGAACGGCTGCATCAGCCCGGTGAGCTCGAGCTGCTCGCAGATCACGGCGCGCTTGCCGGTCCGGCCACCGCGCAGCCGCATCTTGACGGTCTGCTCCCTGGGCGCGAGCTCCGGCGGCCCGGCTTCCTCGAACTTGCGCAGCCTGGTGACCGCCGCCTGATACCGCGAGGCCATGGCGTCGTTGTACGCCGCCTTCTGCTTGTACATGAGCATCAGCTGGCGCAGCTTCTCGTGCTCCTCGTCCCACCGTCGCCGCAGCTCGTCGAGGCGGTCATTCCGGTCGCGCCTGGCCTGCGGGTAGCTGGCGAAGCCGCCGCCGTGCACCCAGACGTGGCGGTCCTCGACTGTGATGATTCGCTGCGCGCACGCCGCGAGCAGTTCGCGATCATGGCTGACAAGCAGGACGGTCTTTGGCGTGGCCGCGATCTGCTGCTCCAGCCAGATCTTGCCCGGCACGTCCAGGTAGTTGTCCGGCTCGTCGAGCAGCAGGACCTCATCGGTGCCACGCAGCAGCGACTCGAGCACGAGCCGCTTCTGTTCGCCGCCGGACAGGGTGGCTACCTCGCGCCACTGGCAGCGGTCGTAGCTGATCCCGAGGGCAGCTATGCAGCAGGCGTCGAAGTGGACCTCCTGCTCGTACCCGCCGGCGTCGCCCCACTCGGCCAGGGCGGTGGCGTAGCGCATCTGCGTCGGCTCGTCGTCGCGGTCCATCATGGCCAGCTCAGCGGCATCGAGCCGGCTGGCCGCGGCTCGGATCCGCTCCGGTGCGATCGACAGCAGCAGATCCCGCACCGTGGTCTTGTCCCGGATGCCGCCGACGAACTGCCGCATCACCCCCAGGCCGCCACTGGACGAGACAGACCCCGTCTGCGGCGTCAGGTCACCAGTGACGAGGCGCATGAGGGTGGTCTTGCCCGCGCCGTTCGGGCCGACGAGGGCCGCGACGACGCCGTCGCCCACGCGGAAGGAGATGTCATCGAGCAGCGCCCTGCCGTCGGGCAGGGCGTGGCTCAGGTGCGCCGCCTCCACATGTCCCATCGGGCCTCCAGTTTCCTTACCGGCGGGGTATGCCTGACAATAGCTGGGTGGACCCCCAGGACTTCAACGCGAATTCCCGGCTGCGGGCCTCGGACGCCGATCGCGACACGGCTGCCGCGGTCGTCAACAACGCCCTGGCTGAGGGCCGATTGACGGCAGTGGAGCACTCGCAGCGCCTCGATACGATCTTCTCGGCGAAGACACATGCTGACCTCGTTCCGGTCCTGGACGATCTGCCGGCGCCCCGCGGCGTGCGGCAGGACATCGCCAGCCCGCAGTCTGCCGTCGCGGACCGGAGCGCACGGCGGGGCGGCCGTCTGGTCGCCATTCTCGGCGGGGTGACCCGCAAGGGCACCTGGCATCCGGATCCGGTGATCGAAGTGCTGGCCGTACTCGGCGGCGCGGAACTGGACTTCAGGGAGGCCGTCCTGCCGGGCAAGGAAATCCTGGTGCGGGCGACGACGGTGCTCGGCGGGCTCGAGATCACGGTGCCGCCGGAGATGCGGGTCGAGGACAGCGGGACCGCGATCCTGGGCGGCCGGGAGATTGTCGGCGATTCAGTCGAGGCATCGAGCCCGGACGCACCTGTCCTGCGCATCGAAGGCACCTGCGTGCTCGGCGGCGTCGAAGTCAAGCGCAAGGCCCGCAAGGTGCCGAAGGAACTGCGGCTTGGCAGGCGAGTCAACGTCAGCATCGAGACCGGCCGGCTTCCGGTGGTCCGGGTCAAGCCCGCCGACGAGGACACCTAGCGGACCGGCGGCCCGACCGCGTGGATCTCCGCGCGTCGCCGGACCGGGTCGGCGAGCGCGGCCGCCAGCTGGTCGATGGCCTGGAGCGAGTGGCCGCTGACGACCGCGTCGCAATACGGCCAGGCGGCCGCCATGCCAGCGGCCAGCGGCTGGTAGGCGGCGCTCTTGGTGCGCGGGTTCATCCACACGATCCGGAACGCGACCAGCGACAGCCGCTGCATCTCCCGCCGGATGACCTCTGGATCGCCGGTGTCCCAGCCGTCGGAGATGATCAGGACGACGGCGCCCCTGGCCATGCCGCGGCGGCCGTACTGATCGTTGAACTCCTTCAGCGCGGCCCCGAGTTTTGTCCCGCCGTGCCAGTCGGGCGCCGTTTCCGCCGCCCTGGCTAGCGCAGCGGCCGGCGTCGATCGGGCGAGCGCCGTCGTCAGCCGGGTCAGCCGGGTAGCGAAGCTGAACACCTCCGCCCCGGCCCCGCCCGCCGCGCAGTACAGCAACTGAATCATGGCGCGCGCATACGGCTCCATCGAGCCCGAGATGTCGCACAGCACCACCAGGCGGCGCGGCCGCCGGGCCGGGGCCTCGCCGATCAGACGGAACGCGTGGCCGCCGGTCCGGCGCGCCTGGCGCAACGTCGACCGCATGTCGGTGCGCCTGCCGCCAGGCCGCCGCTTACGTCGCCTGGATCGCCGGCTCGGCACCGCCAGCGTGATCTGCCGCATCGCTGCTGCCAACTCGGCGAGCTCAGCCGGCGAGAGCTCGGCGAAGTCGGCGCCCGCCAGTCGCTCAGCCGGGCTGCCGAGGTAGCGCTGCTCGATCTCACGCTCCGCGTCGTCCTGGTCAGGCGCCTTCGAGTCCTGCATCGACACAATCGTCTCGGTATGCAGCCGAGCGGCCGTGGCGGCGTCCGCGATCTGTGCCGGCGACGGCTCACCTCGTCGCGCCGACTGGGCGACGGGTACGCCAGGCATCGAGCCGGGCCCATCCGGTGAGCCGAAGACCTCGGCGAACACCGCCAGCAGGATGTCCGCGTGCTCTTTGCTCGACACCAGCGTCGCCAGCGCGCAGTCGAACAGCTCGCGCCGGGTCGCGGGTCGTATAAGCGCCACCGCGGCGGCGAAGCGCTGGCTCCGACCGGGCCCGACCGGCAGCCCGGCCCGCCGCAGCACTGCGCCGAACCGGGCCGCCAGGTCCGCCACATCCGTGCCGCCCAGATCGGCAGGCGCTCGGTCATCCATCAGCGGAACCGTAGCCGACCACGGCAGCGAAGTCGGTGGCGCGCACGTTCTGCAGGTCTTCGGCATACTTCAGCACGGCGCCCATGGTCTTGCGTGCCGCGTCTGCGTCCAGTTCGGCGGCACCGAGGACCTGGAGCGCCTGCGCCCAGCTGATCGCCTCCGCAACGCCGGGCGGCTTGGCCAGGTCAAGGCCGCGCAGCCGGTGCACTCCGTTCGCCACCTGCGCCGCCAGGCGCTCGGTGGCCGCAGGCACGCGTCGCCTGATGATCGCCGCGACCTGAGCCGCGTCGGGGTAGTCGATCCAGTGGTAGAGACACCGGCGCTTGAGGGCGTCATGCAGGTCGCGGGTCCGGTTCGAGGTCAGGACGACGACCGGCGGATAAGCGGCCCGCCGGGTGCCCAGCTCGGGAATGGTGACGGCGGACTCGGCCAGCAGCTCGAATAGAAACGCCTCGAACTCGTCGTCGCCCCGGTCGACCTCGTCGATCAGCAGTACCGCCGGGCGCGGTCCGGGATGGTCCAGGGCCGCCAGCAGCGGGCGCTCGAGCAGGTAGTCGTCGCTGAAGAGGTCAGCCTCCCTGGGCGCCTCGCCGCGCGCCTCGGCCAGCCTGATGGCGAGCAGCTGGCGCGGATAGTTCCACTCGTAGAGCGCTTCGGCTGAGGTCAGTCCC
>DATHQE010000060.1:0-8643 GCA_035483035.1 Streptosporangiaceae bacterium
TTAGGCAAGGGCCTGCAAAGCCCTGTACGCGGGTTCGATTCCCGCTTCCGCCTCGGGGGCGGTTAGCTCAGCGGGAGAGCGCTTCCCTGACACGGAAGAGGTCACTGGTTCAATCCCAGTACCGCCCACCAGTTCAGCCCCGGTTTTCGAGTACCTGATCGACAGCCCTGGTGTCGACTCGGGGGACTATAAGCCACCGGTGCAGGCGACATAGGCGTTTGCGTAGGCTTCGAGTCGTCGCCGGTCGGCCGATCTCCACGGCCCGGTGAGTTTCAGTGGGCGTACGTGGCGGGCTAGGCGGCAGGGGCGCCGGGACGGTGCCTTTGGCGGCCAGCATGAACCGGCGCACGAGCCGCAGAGGGAATGTAGCCGAGCCGGATTTCGGCGGTCAGCCGCGCGGTCTGGACGGCGGGCGGGACGCTGCCCGGCGAGCCGATGGCCTTTGACGTCGAGAATCCGATCAGGGCTCAGACTCGCGATCTTCGGCGGCCAGCACGGCCAATACCGCACGCAGGTCGCTGATGAACTGCGGCAGCTGCGCGGTGGCAGCGGTGTGCAGGATCTCGACGTCTATCGACCAGTAACCGTGCACGACCCGGTTGCGCAGCCGCGCAGGCTACTGCCACTGAACATCAGGGAACCTCTCCTGGGTGTCGCCGGAAAGCCTGGCAGCAGCTTCGCCGAGCACCGTGAAGTTCCACAACAAGGCGTCCCGACGCTGCCGGTCCCGTTCGAGCTCGGTTGCGCTGACTCCAGCGGCCAGCTGGCGTGCCTGCTCGGCAGCGTCGATCATCTCGCTGATGAGCAGGATGTCAGGCCGCATACACCGACCGGGCCTCCGCGAGGACAGCCGGACGCAGCAGCGGGTGCAATGCCCGCCGGGACACCAGGTCCACCGGGCGGCCGAGCAGGGCGGACAACTCGTCGGCGAGGTCCTCGATCTCCCAGCCGAGCCGCCTGCCAGGCTTCATCGTGTACAGGATGTCGATGTCGCTGTCCGGACGGGCCGTGCCGCGAGCTGACGAGCCGAAGACCTCCAGCGCCGCGATCCCGTACCGCTCGCAGACGGCGTCGAGCCTGCGATCGTCGATCTCGATGTCCGCGATTGTGGCCACAGCACCTCAGGATAACGGGACGGCCGCCATCGCGGCCATCGCCGGCGACACGCGGCGGCCTCCCGGTGGCTCACCGGCCTAGCCTGACAGGAACGGGACCCCGCGCGCGGCCGACGGACAAGCTCGCCCGCTGAGCTCACGGCGACAATACGCCGGAACACGCACGACGCGACGATGCCACGCGACGCCCATCGGCCTGGACGCAAAACCGCGCCACTCGGCTGGATCGTCGATCGGATCGAGCAGGCCTCCGAAGCGGTGTTGACCGAACTCCAGCTTCTGCTCGAGGACGATGAGCGCTACAGGGAGCTGCTCGCCAGGAACGATGAACTGCTGAACCTGGTCGATCGATGTCTCCAGCGACACAACGCAGCTATTCTCGCTGTTGGCTTTCCTTCCGTGGTACTTAAGGGCTAGATCACTCGTCAGCATTGGCGAAGAAGACCACGTTCTTGACCTTGTTCATCGTGACAGTGCACGTCGGGTTCCCGCTGCTGTCAATCCCAGTCGAATCACAGCCGCTAAAGCCGTCAGATCCATTCAGGCCGGTTGCGGTGAGCAGGACGGTTGATCCAGCGTCGAACGTACGCGTCGTACTCGCCGCACTGTCGGGTGCCGGGGCACCGAAGCTGATGCCGCTGGGAGTGCTCGTTACAAGTCCGGTTGGATCATCGGACGAGCACTCGGTCCCGAACGGGCCGACACAGCCCAGATCATATGGCGGGCCCGACTCGATAGTGAGGTTGAGGGCAAAGTCCGGCGGACTGCCCTGGTCACAGACAATCGACACCGAGTCAGTGCCGTCGTTATTGCTGGTGTAGGTCACGCTGAGGGTGCCCGCGTCGGCGGTTCCCACGTCGCACGGCGAGCCGATCATCGAATCCAGTCCGCCGCTACCGCCAGGTGCGCCTGGCGCTCCCGCCGGACCAGCGGTTCCCGCTGGGCCTGTCGCCCCTACGGCACCGTCGTTCCCTGCGGGACCCTGCGGGCCAGCAGGGCCAGTGGCCCCGATCGGACCTGCCGGGCCGACCGCGCCCGTCGCGCCTGTCGCGCCCACGGGACCGGTCACGCCCTGCGGCCCGGTCTGGTTCCAGTCGATGGGCGTGTAGCCCTTGTCGCAGGCAGTCTGGCTGGCCGTCAGCACCTTGAGGTTGCCGCCTGAGTCATAACACCCCTGGACCACCCCGCTGGGGCTGACGGGACCGCTGCTCGTCACCTCCGACGCGCCAGCGACACCGCCTGCCAGCAGCACGCAGGCAATGACCGACCCGACGACTGCCGCTCTCTTACTGATCATGCTGTACCTCTCCTTCATAGAAGCCGCAGGCATCCGCGACAGCGCGGGCTGAGGCCATGGTGTTGCCGGGATTGTCGGTGTCGGGAGCGGGCGCTCGTAACGCCACCTGTAGTGGTCCGCCGCTGCTCCGGGGGCGCGGGAGTGGGCGCTGATGTCCGCCAGGCCACCGTTGCGGTTGTCGTAGGCCAGCAGCGCCGCAAACTGGGAGGTCAAGGTTGCCGATGAAGCCGGCGGTGCCCGGGATGAACGGGGTGAAGCCGATGAGCCCGCCGCCCGCCAGGTCGATGTGCGCGTCACTGTTGGTACACGGGCGGGCGGGCACGTCGTGGGCGGCGTACTCGCGCCCGGTTACCGTCATTCCTCCTCCCCCGATCCGCAGCGCCAGACGCCGATACTCGGCAGCGGCGGCCCCGATGACGTGCCAGCGGGTCCGGGATGCGTGCGCATTGGGTTGCCGCCGCCGTCTCGGCGTCATGTGGCCAGGGCCCTGCGATGCGTTCGGATCATGGATCCCTCCGTGCGCTGGACGCCGGCGCTCCCGGTTGGGGGCTGCTGCGGCGCAGGTCGACGGCCTCCAGGACCTCGGTGTATGACACGCCGGCCCGCTGGTTGACATCCGCGACGTCACTGGCCGACTCGGCAGCGAAGACACAGACCGCCCGCCCGGATCCTGGGAGGAAGTACCCGCCGAGGTACCTGACGTCAAGCCCGGTGGGGGTCGCCAGCCGGACCGCGTCCGCAACCGCTTCCTGGGCAGCCGAGTACTGATCCCTGGTCACGCCGGGCAGGTCCCGCAAGACAACGAACATGGCCACCGGCCGACCGTAGGCAGGCGGGAGTCAACGGCGCATCGGTGGAAAGGCCTATCCGCGGTACCTATTCGCGTGCGCGGTTGAGGCTGGCTGGGCGACCGCTAGGCCGGCTCGCGGGATCTGCGGCTGGTCGCGACGATCACGGCGACCTGGGCTCGGCTGGTGCAGCCGAGCTTGGCGAGTATCCGAGCGACATGGGTGTCGACGGTGCGCTCCGCGATGAACAGGCGGCCGGCGATCTGGCGGTTGGTGAGACCCTCGGTGACCAGCTCGGCCACCTCGTGCTCGCGCGCGGTGAGCGGCCAGCCCGGCGCGACCGCGAGCTGCACGGGCTCGGCCGCATCCGGCCACAGCGCGGCGGCGATGCCGTCGCTGCGCCCGATCGCCTGGCCGAGACTGCGCGCGTCCGCGAAAGCGGTGCCGAGTTCTGACTCGGCCCTGGCCGTCACCTCGTCCAGCGTGCCCTGCTGATGCGGGAACAACTGACCGCCGATGCGCTCCCCGAGGCTGTCGATCAGCCCGGCCAGGGTCGCCACCGGCGCCCAGTGGCCGGCCACCGCTTCCGCCTCGGCCAGCATCTCGGCAACGACCAGCACGCCCCACCGCTCCGGCAGCTCACTGAAGATACACATGCTCTCGCGCAGCACCGGCACCGCCTCGGCTGTCTCGCCATCCAGCCTCATGGCTGTCCCCAGCCCGGCGAGAGCGTATGCGACGGCCCGGCGATCACCGGTCCTGGCGAACAGGTCGCGGCTCCGCGTCACCTGCTGCCGCGCTGCCGCGGCATCGCCGCTCACCGTGGCGGCCCAGCCGCCGAGGTAGAGCGCGAACGCGAGCTGCCAGTCATCTCCGGATTCCGTCGCGACGGACAGGCCCTCATCGAAGACGCGCCGCGAGCCCTGCGCGTCACCAGTGAGGGCGAGGCCGTTGCCAAGGTGGGCCAGGGCGCGTGACTGCCCGCGCAGATCGCCCAGCTCGGCATACAGGTCGATGCTCTGCCGGAACAGCTCCAGGCCATGGTCGTACTTGCCGCGCAGCATCTCGATCACGCCCAGGCCGTTGAGCGCGGCGGCGCGCGCGTCCGCAGGCTCCGCAGCGGCGCTGAGCGCTTCCTCCAGCCAGCCGGACCCTTCATCGAGCCGGCCCCGGATGTGCCAGTACTCCCACAGGCCCGAGGCGAGCCGCAGGCCAAGCCCGGCGCGGGCCGGATCCTCAGCGCACCACCGCCGCGCAGCGCGCAGGTTCTCGGTCTCCTGATCGAGGTGCCGCGCCCGGTCCGCCTGGCGCGGCCCGATCAGCAGCGGCGCGGATCGCTCCCCGAACTCCGCGAAGTACCGAGCGTGGCCCATGCGCAAGGCGGTCTCCTCGCCCGATGCGGCCAGCCGCTCATGGGCGAACGCCCGGATAACCTCAAGCAGCCGGTATCTCGTGCCGTGGTCGGGCCGCTCTACCTGAACGAGGGACTTGTCCGCCAGAGCTGCCAGCAGCCTCGCCACCTGACCCGCAGGCACCGGCGGGCCGGCGCAAGCAGCCTCCGCCGCCTCCAGCGTCCAGCCGCCAGCGAAAACAGCTAACCGGCGGAACAGCGCCCGCTCGCCGCCGGCGAGCAGCTGATGGCTCCACTCGACCGATGCGCGCAGCGTCTGGTGCCTGGCCGGTCCGCCGCCCGGGCGCGCGAGCAGCTCGAATGACCCGGTCAGGCGCCGAGCGATCGCCTCCAGGCCCAACGCGCCGACCCGCGCGGCCGCCAGCTCCAGAGCGAGCGGGATGCCGTCAAGATGGAAGCAGATCGACGTCACCGCAGCCGCATCGGCAGGGCCGAGCGAAAGGCCCGGATCCGCCGCCCGGGCCCTGGCCAGGAACAGCTCCGCAGCCTCGAAATTCTCCAGCTCCGCCAGCGCTGGCAGATGCTCAGGCCAGGGAAACGTCAGCGACGGCACGCGCCAGGTGACCTCGCCCGGCACGGCCAGGCTCTCCCGGCTCGTCGCCAGCACCGTCATCCGCGGGCAGCGGCCGAGCAGGTCGGCGGCCAGGGCCGCGCATCCCTCCCGCAGATGCTCGCAGTTGTCCAGCACGAGCAGCCGCTGCTGCGGTCGCAGCACCGCCGCAAGCCGGTCGGCGGATGCCGGTCCGGCGCGTTCCTCGATGCCGAGCGCCGCCGCGATCGCGCCCGGTAGCAGCGCCGCCGCCGTCACCGCGCTCAAGTCGACCAGATCGACTCCGTCCGCGAAGACCGAGCGCACAGATACCGCAGCCTCGATCGCCAGCCGGGTCTTGCCGACGCCGCCCGCGCCGATCAGGGTGACCAGCCGCCCGGCCAGCACCAGCGCGGCAACCTCGGGGAGCTCGCGCTCGCGGCCGATGAACGCTGTCAGCGGCGCCGGCACGCCGGCAGGCCAGTCCCGCAACCCGCCCGTCACCCGGTTACGCCCGACGGCCTTCGCCATGGCCCCACGCCCCCTCCCACAGAATTGGAGCATTACGGCGCGAAGCGGTCAAGTACCGGAAACCGGAGGCTGTGACTGCCCTTTTCCGCGCCCGGCCTGGAGCCGCCGGAGCCGCCTGGCAGCTTACAGGCGGTGGCTCATCGCTGGTCAGGGCCGGTAGAAGCGGTCGGCGACGGAGAATGCCAGCCATGGGCGCGGGCCCCAGGCGGCGACGCGGCCGGTCAGCGCGGCTCGCCACGGTGACAGGCGCCGGTACAAGATGAGCAGGATGGCCTCGGGGCTGCCGCCGACGTGGCATTGAATGCGCCGCCCGGCCGGAAGCCGCGTGGCAAGGGCGCCATTGGTGAAGCACAGCACGTGCCGGCGTCCGTCGCCGAGGTGGACCTGGTAGGCAGCCTGGTGCCCGGCGGCGCTGCCAGGGTCGACCCACCCGGGCAGGATCGGCTCCACCCCGGACCAGATCAGCGACACCTGCTGGCCGGTGACCGGCCACGGGCGGTGCAAGGCGCGGGCCATGTCCCAGCCATGGACGACCAGCTCGCCCAGCAAGATGCCGAGCGCCACGTCGGCGGTGACCAGGCCGCCGCCGTGGAAGCGGTACTGCGGCGGCTGATCGCCGAAGCCCTCGACCTGGCCGATCACGGCCTCGACGGCGTCCGCCAGCATGGTCAGGAGGTCGGCGACAGGCAGCTCGCCAAGCGCCTCGATCTCCTCCCCGTTCAGCGCCGGCAGCTCCGCCGGGGTGTCAGCCAGCCGCTGGGTTCCGGACGGGAACTTCGCGTAGCGCGGCGCCACCGTCGTGACGTGGGCAACCGCCTCCCGCACCGTCCACTCCGACCCGGGCAGCGGGCGGGCGTCGTCTGCTGCCGACCGGGCCAGCTCCGAATACCGCTGCACCGCTGCGCGCAGCTCCGCCGCCATCGGCGAGCTTCCCGTCAGCACCATCATCCTCAGCCCCGCCCAGAGTCGTCCCTTGCCTGCCATCTGCTCCGATCCGGAGTATCACCGACGATACTCCGGAACGGAGTAGAATCAAGGCCCGTGAAGCTCAAGCCGACCACGACCTCGTACGCAATCCTCGGGCTCCTGTCAGTGCGCCCGTGGAGCGCCTACGAGCTGGCCCAGCAGATGTCCCGCAGCCTGATCCACTGCTGGCCGGTCGCACCGAGCGTCGTCTACCACGAGCCGAAACGCCTGGTCGCCATGGGATACGCGACCGTCACCCGGCAGCAGGCCGGCCGCCGCAGCCGCGCGGTGTACCAGATCACCCCAGGCGGCCGGGATGCGCTGCGGCAATGGCTGGCTACCCAGCCCGCCGACCCGCAGCTGCAGATGGAGCCGATGCTGCGGCTGATCTTCGCTGACTCCGCCACCCCCCGGGAACTCGCGGCAAGCCTGCGCGAACTCCGGGCCTGGGCCGACGACCGGCTCGCAGCCGGCGCCCGCCAGTGCGAGGACTACCTCGCCACCGGAGGACCATTCCCCGGCCGGCTCGACCTCCTCGCCCTGTTCGCCGAGTTCTTCGGCCAGCTCTACGCCCTCGCCGGCGACTGGGCGCAGCACGCCGAAGACGACGTCACCCCCTGGCCGGCGACCACCACAACAGGGCTCAGCCCGCACACCCGCGAGCGACTGCAAACCGTCGTCGACCTCGCCCGCCGCCGCGGACTCGGCGCCGCCGAGGATCAGAGCCCGGCAACGTCACAATGACCAGCACCGTGTCACCTGGGGCGCGCTAGGCGAACGCCCAGCCCGTCCACGACTCGACCGTCACGACGATCACCGGGCCGTCGAGGATCTGGCCGGCATACTGGGGATACCGGGCGCGCAGCAATTCCCAGCGCCCGGCGTACTCCGCGCCAGCACGCTCGACCGCCGCGGTGCCGTCCGCGCGCACCCACCAGAGCCGGGTCCAGTCGCCCTCGTAGTGGTCCACGAGGAGGCTCACCCGCGGGTTCTCGGCGATGTTCCGGAGCCGCCGAAGGTTGGCTGACGTCTTCGGCTTGCTGTCGATGCCGATCACGACCCGGCCGGTGCCGTCCACGGCGAACGTGCATGGCACCAGGTGCGGCCGACCATCAGCCCCGGCAGTCGCCAGCCGCAGCACAGGAGAGCCGATGAACCGGGCGCGCGCTTCTGCGGGATCCAGGCGCATATGGACGTGTCCTTTGCCGCTGATGAAGGATTCGATCATCCCAGATCTCCTGCGCCGACCCGAGGCCGCGAGATGACGGCTACTGCGGCTGCGTCAGATCGCGGGCGCGCTCGGTCTCTGGATGGACGAAGGCAGGCTGCATCAGCTCGATGTCGCGATTGGTCAGTCCGTGCGACTTGGCGACGTCGTGCCACCCCGCGACCGCGTTCATGACCTCGGCCAGCACGACAAGTGCAGCGCCCTCATCCAGGCGGAAGTAGCCAGCGACGCTCATCACCGTCTCCAGGCTCGCCAGCGTGTCAGTGAAGTCAATGGCCGTGCTGAGATACTTCGGTCCGGGCGCAGGATTCGGGTTCAGGTCAAACGCAGGCGATAGCGTCCAGGACTCGCCGCGCTCATGCAAGAAACCGTGATTGCGGAGATGATCGTCAGTGTTCGAGATCAGCACCGAGAACGCGATCCGCCGCCATAGCTGCCGCAATTCCCTCGTCGCAGCGGGCGACCGCTCCTCAATGACCTCCGCGATCTCGAGATAACTACGTTGGTCTCCCGGACGGGCTTCCAGCATCGTCATTGCGCTCGCATACCCGATGCGAGCCGAACCCCGACGGTCGAACCTGTCGGCGATGAGGACATGGCGGTCCGCTACGCGGATCAGCTGCGAATTCTCAACGGTCAGGCCAGCAGCGCGAGCCAGGTCTAGCGCAACCTTCTCCCAGGCCATGACGTTCCAGGTGTCGGAGCTCGCGCTGGGGAACTTGGCAATGGCAACGTGGCCAGAAGCATTGATGACGTGAGCCTTGGGTCGCGCGCCGCC
>DATHQE010000061.1:0-12522 GCA_035483035.1 Streptosporangiaceae bacterium
CCGATGTCGACCAGGCTCTGGCGCAATTCGATGATCAGCGGATCGCCATCGGGCAAGACGCGCTCCAGGCGGTCGACCGTGTCACGCAGCAACGCGCGGGCGTCGCCGTAGCGGCCCAGCCGGCGGTACACGTGCGCTAGCTCCGCGCGGCTCCGCAGCGTGTCCGGGTGACGGGGGCCGAGTAGCCGCTCGAACCCGACGCACGCCTGCTCGCAGGCCAGTTCCGCCGCCGCCGCCTTGCCCGCCTTCTGGTACGCGGCGCCGAGATTGTGACGTGCCGTAAGCGTGTCCAGGTGATCAGGCCCAAAGACGCGCTCTCGGTCGGCCACCACCAGCTTGTAGGTCGCGGCCGCCTCTTTTGCCCGCCCGCTGGCCAGAAAGGCATCCGCGAGTCCGTGGCGCGTCGTCATCGTCTGCGGGTGCCGCTCTCCCTGGGCGCGTTCCCGGTCTGCCAGCGTACGCCGGTAGAGGGTGATGGCCTCGGAGTGGTGGCCCGCGGCCAGATAAGCGGCGGCGAGCTCGTCCCGTGCGCCGAGCGTGTCCTCATGTACGGGCCCGCAGACCTGCCCGAATTGACGAGCCGCGCGTTCAAGGACACTGATAGCAGCCGAGTGCTGCAGCGCCGCCACCAACGCGTGGCCCAGGCGGCGCCGCGCCTCGATCACGTCTCGGTCATCCGGCCCGAGCTTGTCGGTCAGGCTGTCGAGTGCCCACTGGAACCACGGAATGCCGGCATCGGCGCGTCCGGCCGCAACGTAGGCGTCCGCGAGCCGCTGGGCAGCCAGCATCGTGTCCGGATGGGCGCCGCCGAGGAGGCGGCTGCTAGTCGTGGCCAGGTCAAGCCAGTGGTCCACGGCGGCCTCGGTCAGGCGGGCGCGGTCCAGGCTGTCGCCCGCTCGCACCAGTACGGGATGGCAGCCGCCGTCCCACAGCAGGTTCCCGGTGATGCGCCGGAGGGTCGCCACGCAGGATCGCAAGCCGGAAGTAGGCCAGCCGGGCAGGTCCCGTTCCGGCCAGGCCTGGAGCAACGCGGCCGCAACCGAACTCGCCGCCTGATCCTGCATGCCATCGGGCATCGTGGTTCGGAGCGCCGCCTGCATCACCGGGCTGATCCGGATCGTCGGCGGCGCCGTCGCCGGCTCGACGGTCAGGAGGCCGAGTTGTTCCAGCGTCGCGAGCGCCTCTTGGGCGCGTTCCCTGCTTGTCGGGACGTCACCCCCGTACACGAAGAAATCGCCTGCCGCTGGCGCGGCGAGGACGGTTTGGGGGAAACCGTGCCCGTCCAGCAGCGCGGTCAAGGCCAGGAGCAGCTTGGCCGATCCGCCGGGCGCCAGCTGATCTGCCCGCTCGAACGAGAACGTCCACGTCACAGCGGCTGCCGCCGGCCATACGTCGGGCGACGCCAGCTGCTCCCGCCTGCGCACGAATTGGGCGCGGTACTCGCGGCACGACAGCGGGGAGTTGGCGATGACCCCGCTGGCCTGGGCTAGCGCGACGGGCTCCAGGTCCAGGTCCTGAGCCAGCTCGATCGCACCGTGCCGCTTGTCCGGGTCGGCTGAGACGCGTTCGCTGAGAAAGCTAATGGCCTCCCGCAGGCTGAACGGCCCGACCTTCAGGACTGGCATGCCGCTGGGGACGGCCGCAGCGTCGGCGCAGGTCAGGAGGACCCGGCCGGACGGGCCGGCTGGCCACAGACCATCCAGGTTCTCCGGGTCGGCCAGGTCATCAAGTACCACCAGCCACGAACGGCTGGTCTCGGCCAGCCAGCTCAGGAACTGGGCGGCGACTGACTCGCAGCTGCTCGCCTGGTCCCGGCCAGTCGCTGCTGCCATCGCCGCGGCGTAGCCGGTCAGCACCGTAACCCGGGTCGAGGCGTCAATCCAGACCAGCAGGTCGACACCGCCTGAGTGCCACAGCGACTCGGCGAAAGCGGCGGCGAGCTGAGTCTTACCCGTCGATCTCAGCCAGTCCTGCGCGTTGGGGCCAGCAACCGGGTCGGCGCGGGCAGACTGGCCCGCCCGATCGGAGATGACTGCGAGCGCGGCCCCGGCAGGCAGCGCGGCTTCCAGGCCCGGTGCAGTCTCCAGCCTGTCGCGGTAACCATCGGCCAGCGCCGGCACCGTCCCGGACCGGATGGGCCAGGATGGTCGGTGTCGGACCGCGCCTGGGCCAGCGCGCGGCCCTGCGCTGGTCATGGCGCGCTGCTCATAGCGCGCAGCCGTCGGTCTTGTGTCCGGCGGCGGCTGCACCAGGTTGGGCCCGGCTCACAGCTCCTCGCTAAAGGCGAGCAACGGCGTTTTTCTGTTGAGCGTTTCCTTGCGGAAGAAGGCAGGGGCGGTGAGGCGCATGAAGACAAAGCCGAGCACTCCGGCCAGCGCGGCGAGCGCGGCGATGATGAAGATGCCGCCGATCTGCCAGTGCAGGCCGGGCACCGTCCACGTGGTGTAGCTATTGGACGCGACCCAGTCGCTCTGGAGGCTGTAGAAGCCAGCCGCGTACATGATCAGCCCGCCTAGCCCGGGCAGGATGCCGCGCATCCAGAGGCTCCAGCTGCTGCTGGTCAGGGTGGCGCGGTAGTACCAGACACAGGAGAAGGCAGTCAGCCCGTAGTAGAACGCGATGTACAGGCCAATCGCCGTGACTGCGTCGGCGATCGGGTTGCCGCCGGAGATGTAGTTCAGCGGAATGTACAAGGCGATCGAGATCGCGCCCATGACGAGCGTCGATACGGTCGGCGTCAGGTACCTGGGGTTGATCTTGGCGAACGAATGTGGCAGCGCCCCGTGGGCGGCCATCGACAGCGTCGTGCGTGCGGTCGGCAAGATCGTGGTTTGGGTAGACGCGGCGGCCGAGCTGAGCACCATGAGGATGAGGAGCCGGGACAAGACTGTGCCGAACCCGGAGGTGCCAAAGATGGCGCCCCCGGCCACCGACAGCACGTCGAACTGGTGCGCCGGATTCGTCAGCCCGCAGCCCTTGGCGCCGACGCCGCAGAACGCCTGCATAGAAATGATGACGATCACGTACGTGACCAGCAGCAGGACCGTCGAGATGATCCCAGCTCGGCCCGGCGTCCGGGACTTGTCCGCCGTCTCCTCATTCACCGACAAGGCGGTGTCCCAGCCCCAGTAGATGAACAACATCAAGATGATCCCGGACACGAAGGCCGAGAACGGCAAGTGCGACGCCGATAGCCAGCTGAAGCTCAGGTGCAGAGACCCCGGCGGCGGGTGGCTGCCAAACACCCGGACAAGCGCCGTGACCGACATGACCAGCAGCATGAGGATCTCTATGGACAGCAGCACCTTCTGAAAGTTGGCCGAGACCTCGATGCCGCGGTAGCAGATATAGGTCATCGCGGCGATCCACAAGATCCCGACCAGCAGCACCCAGCCGCCCGAGGCGTTGGCGCCGATCGCGCTGTTTGGTCCTTGGACGAGGAAGAACAGGTACTGGCCGGCCACCTGGGCCAGGCTCGCCATGACCAATACGTCGGCCGCCACGACGCCCCAGCCGCCGGCCCAGCCGGTTTTCGGCCCGAACGCGCGGGCCGCCCAGATGAACGTGGTCCCGCAGTCGGGATCGGCCTTGTTCAGCTCGCTGAAACCGATCGAGCACAGCAGCATCGGCACGAAAGCCAGCACGGCAACCAGCGGCGACGCCAGCCCGACGGCAGCCACCACGAAGAACATCGTCGCGGCAATGCTGTAGGCCGGGGCGGTCGAAGCCACGCCCATGACGACGCTCGACACCAGGCCAAGAGCGCCTGTCTTGAGGCCCTTGTCTCTGGGCTCCTCCACTGGCCGCAGGCCAGAACTAAAGATGGCCATAGCGCGCCATCCCCCCTATCGAGCCAATCGTGCTGCGACTCCGCTCGATCGTGCCAGGGGCACGTTACGCGGTGTCACCGATGACGACTTTAACCGGAGTGTTCCGATCTCGTCTGCGAAACCCGATTTACCGTTCGAAAAGTAGAAGCCGGGTTCCGGCACGGGACTTGTGGGAGTTTGGGCTGGGCTGCACCCTTCGGCCCCGGGTCATCTCAAGCGGAGCCGATGCGCTCAAGATCGCATCACTCGAAGTTTCTGTCTGGTGGCGAGACAGAAATTCGGGCGCGATCGGCAGGCGCCTAGAGCGCGGACGTCCGCCGGCTTCGTCAGGGTAGCGCCCGGGTGCCGTCCGTCAGGGCGAGCAGGGCGGCGAGGGCCGCTCCCTCAGCCGGGGCCCATGCGTCGAGTCCCGAGACCTCCAGCTGCTCGTGTTCCGGCGCGGGCATGAGGAGCGCACTTCGGAAGGACTCGCGGGCGGGGGACAGGATCCAGGGGGCCAGGCGTGCGTAGTGGCCGCCAAGGACGACGGTGCGCGGGTCGAGCATCGCGCACACCAGGGCGGCGCCCCGGCCGAGCCAGGCGCCGGCCTCGGCCAGCGCCTCGATGACGCCCTGGTCGCCGCTCTGCGCGAGCGAGGCGACCTCGTCGACTCCGGCGCTGATCCCGACCGGTGTGCGCCCGGCGCGGCGCGGGGTGCTCGCGTTCTCCAGGCAGGAGGCGATGATCGCGGAGAGTCCGGCGCGGGTATCAAGGCAGCCGCGCCGTCCGCACACGCACTTGCGCCCGTCGGCCTCGACGTTGAGGTGTCCCAGCTCCCCGGCCAGGCCGCGCTCGCCGCGCCAGAGAACGCCGCCCGTGATGATCCCGGCGGAGATGCCGTAGGTGCCGGTGAGGTACACCAGGCTCGCGGTCGGCTGGCCGTCACGTCGGCGTCGGCGCAGCTCAGCCAGGGCGGCGAAGTTGGCGTCGTTGTCGAGCAGCACCGGCGCACGGCCGCCGAGCGCCTCGGTGACTCCGGCCTGCAAGGCGACATCGCGCCAGCCGAGGGTGGGCGCGTACTTAATGGTGCCGCTTGTGGCGTCCACGAGTCCCGCAACGCTCACGCCGACCCCGAGGAGCTCGCGCCCCTCCTGGTCCACCACGTCCAGGGCCTCGTACAGCACCGTGGCGGCATGCCGCATGAGGCCGCGTGGGTTGAGCGCGTCCGCCCGGGCGGCGCGCTCGATGCGCAGCAGCTGGCGCCCGCGCAGGCTGTGCACGGAAGCCAGCACCCGATCCGAGCCGATCTCCAGGCCGGTGACGGCATAGCGCTCGTCGTCCACGTCGAGCAGGGCCACCGGCCGGCCGCGCTGGCCCTGGGGCGGGGTGGAGATTTCCGCGATCAGCCCGCGCCGCATCAGGTCGTTGACGACTGGCGAGGCGGTGGCGCGGGAGAGGCCGAGCCCGGCACCGAGTTCGGGACGGCTGAGCGGTCCATGGTGGATCAGGTGGTACAGGACCGCCAGTACCGTCTTGTCGGTCCCGCTAGGCACGGTCACTCCTCCGGACATGGTCAGAAGATCTTCGCACATGAACAGGCGATCCGGACCGCGGTCCACAAGGCGTGGAGTGAGCCGAATCTCACGAATTCATAACGAGGCTTGTTTTTGTCTTCATACTAGACATTAATAGGCGGCACTACTTCAACTCCCTTCGGAGGAGAGCATGGACAATGAAGCGCGAGCGCGCCGATGGCTCGCCGTCGCCGTAGCCGCCGCCGCGATGACCGTGGCCGTGGCCGCGTGCGGCAACAGCGGCGGCGTCGGCGGTTCATCCGGCGCGGCCCAGGCCGCAGCCGGTTCCGGGCAGACTGTCACGCTGAACTACTGGACCTGGTTCCCCGCGCAGAGCACGCTGCAGAAGTCGATCGACGCCTTCGAGAAGGCCAATCCGACCATCAAGATCAACCTGCGCGAGTTCACCAACACCAGTTACCAGACCGAGCTGCCGCTCGCGCTCGGCGGCGGACAGGCCCTGGACATCGTCGGAGTCCAGGTGGCCGCGATGACCAACTCCGTGCGCAAGGATCTGCGCCCGGTCAGCGACTGGGCCGCTGACCTGCCCTCGAACTGGCAGAGCCAGATCAACCCCAGCATGCTCAGCCAGGCGCAGAAGATCTCCCAGGACAACAAGCTCTACGACATCCCGATGGGCTCGATTGGGAGCGCGTTCCTCTATTCGAACCAGGCACTGCTGGCCAAGGCGGGCATTACCGCGGAGCCAACCACTTCAGGCCAGCTCGCAGCCGACGTCGCGAAGATCAAGCAGGCGGAGCCGGGCGTGACGCCGGTGACATTCTCGGGTGAGTCCTGGTGGCAGGACGAAGTCTTCTTCACCGTCGCTGACCAGATCGACACAAAGCTCTCCGACGAGCTGTACACCGGGAAGATCGCCTGGAACAGCCCGAAGATGGTCCAGGCCCTGACGGCCTACCAGAAACTATTCTCGTCGGGCACGCTGAGCACGGGCACCCTCAGCCTCAAAGAAGCCGACGCGGACGAAGCGTTCAACTCCGGCAAGGCTGCGTTCCTGCTCGAGGGCTCCTGGGACAGTTCGGTGCTCTCCTCCGCCTACCGCAAGGCGAACGGGATTGCTGTCGCCGACGTCGGTGCGAGCTACTTCCCGGTCTCCGCGCCGGGCGGCTCCCCGGCAGCCCGCACCTACGCCGAGGGCGGCCTGGCCATCCCGAAGAACTCCCGGCATGTCGCGCAGGCGGCAAAGTTCATTCAGTTCATGACGATGACTCAGCAAGGCGAGTCCACCTGGGCGCCCGACCTGGTCCTCGTGCCCTCGCTGACCGGCTACACCGTGCCGACCTCGGTGCTCACCAGCACAGCGGCGCAGAGCGGATACGCGACCATCCAGCGGACTATCGACGCAGGCGGTTCCGGCCGCGGCGAGTACCCGACGAACTTCACCTCGGACGTCCTGGACAACAGCCTTCTCCAGGTGGCCCGTGGGCAGATATCGCCGCAGGCTGAAGCAGCGAAACTGCAGGCGGCGTGGGCCAGCGGACGGTACCCGCTGCAGTGAGTTCGAACACCCATATGGTGCGGCCGGGCGCGCTCCTCGAAGCAGCGCGCCCGGCCGGGCCGTCTGCCGAGCCCTCACGGCGCCGTTCCGCTGCGGTACGGCGACTGCGGCGGCGGGCCCTAATCCCAGCGTTGATCTTCCTGACTCCGATGCTCGCCCTCTACGGGGTCTACTACGTCTACGCTTTCGTTTTCCTCGGGCAGACGAGCCGCGAGAACGTGGATCTGTCCTTCTCCGGGGCGACGGCTGCGGGCTGGCGCAACTTCCAGCTGGTGCTGACCGACCCGCTGTTCTGGAAGTCGATCGAGAACAACCTTCTGTTCGCCGCGGTGCAGATCGTGGTGGCGCTTACCCTTGGGTTTTTCCTCGGCGTGAGCCTGTCGAGCGGGGTGCGGTTCCGGCGCTTTTTCTACATCGCCTTCTTGCTGCCCTCGCTCGTGCCGCTGTCGCTGTTCGCCACCGTGTTTGGCCAGATGATCCAGACCAACGGCGGCGCGCTCAACCAGGCCCTGCACGATGTCGGGCTTGGCGCACTCGCCCAGGACTGGACCGGGAACCCGGCAGCGGCCTACGTCGCGGTATTCATCCTGCTGACTTACCTCATCGGCCTGCCGATCATGTACTACACGGCAGACCTGACCACCGTGAACACGTCGGTCCTCGAGGCGGCGCAAATCGACGGGGCCAGCAGCGGCCAGATGTACCGGCTGATCCTGTTCCCGATGCTCCGTGGCACGCACAAGACGGTGATCCTGTCGGTACTCCTCGGCAGCTTCCGCTGGTTCGAGCTGATCTACTTCTCCACCAACGGCCAGCCCAGCGGCGGCACCAGCATCGCTGGCACCTATATCTACGGTCAGATGTTTCCCTCAACCGGCAGCGCCCAGATCGGCTACGCCTCGGCCGCCTCTGTCATCGTGCTCCTGATCGCGATCGCGGTGTCCGGCGTCAACATCCTGGTCCAAAGGAGACGCGGATGACCGCGCACGCCAACCCGCTCCTCCGGCTGCGCGAACGAAAGCGCGACAACGTCGCGGTCTACGGCGTGCTGGTGATCGGCGCCGCGCTGTGGCTGTTCCCGCTCGTCTCCACCGTGCGCCAGTCAGTGCAGTTCGGCGGATTCCACAACTACCTGACGGTCCTGACGACGGACTATAACGGCGTCAACCTGATCCGGGCCTTCAGCAACAGCCTGCTAATCGCCGCGCTTACCGTGTTGCTGACCTGTGGCATAGGAGCCCTGGCCGGATACGCGTTCTCGAAGATCGACTTCCCAGGGCGGGAGACGCTTTACCACGCCAGCCTGCTGCTGCTGGCCGTCCCTGCAGTCGCGATCATGGTCCCGGTCTACTGGATTACCGGCAACCTGGGCCTCTTTAACACCCCGATCGGCGTCTCGCTGCCCGAGGTCGTGCTCACCCTGCCGTTCGCGATACTGCTGCTGCGCAACCACGCCGACGGAATCCCGGACGAGCTGATCGAGGCAGCCCGGATCGACGGGGCGAACCACGCCATGATCTTCCGCCGCGTCTTCCTGCCGCTGTCTCGCTCCGCGCTGATCAACCTTGCCGCGCTGTGCGTGGTCTGGTCAGTGCAGGACTTCATCTTCTCCTCGATGCTGCTGACGAACGCGAGCTCCACTACCGCGGCACAGGCCGTGCAAAGCATCCAGGCAGCCTTCTCGCCCACCCCGATAGAGCATTCGCAGTACCTCGCGGCCCTGATGCTGCTCGCCGTGCCGGCGATCGTGATCGTGGTGCTGGGGCTGAGGTTCATCACGCAGGGGATCACGGCCGGAGGGGTCAAGGAGTGAGCACGCCGACGAAGACTGACGCAGCGGCCGGAGAGCCGACCGACGCGCCCTGGTTCCGCAGCCTGGGCCTGGGCGTGTTCATTCACTGGAGCCACGCCAGCACCCGCGGCTGGGAGCTGTCCTGGCAGATGACCGGGGGCGTGACGCTCCAGGAGCCGGCGCTCGAACCCGTGGGCTGTGAGGAGTACTTTGCCAACGCCGGGCAGTTCGACGCGGCGTCGTTCGACCCGGACGCCTGGGCGGACCTGGCCTGGCGCGCCGGGGCCCGCTACGTGGTCTTCACCGCCAAGCACCACGACGGGTTCGCGATGTTTTCTACCGCGCTCTCGGATTACTCGGTGGTCAAGCACGCGCCATTCGGACGGGACGTGACCGAGGAGATCGTCGAGGCCTTCCGGGCCCGCGGTTTCCGCATCGGCCTGTACTTCTCGATCATCGACTGGCACCACCCGGACTACCCGAGATACACCGACGAGACAATATCGAAGCCGTACGTCGTCGGCAGTTACCCAACCGCGCCGGAGAAGTGGGAGCGGTATCGCGCGTTCATGCTCGGCCAGCTCGACGAGCTGCTCACCGGTTATGGCCCCATCGACATCGTCTGGCTCGACGGCGAGTTCGAGCACAGCGAGGCGGAGTGGCGCTTCGAGGAGATCCGCGAGTTCATCCGCGAGCGACAGCCTGGGGCGCTGGTCAACGACCGTTGCCTGGGCCATGGCGATTTCGCGACCCCTGAGCAACAGCTGCCGATGGTCGCTCCGGACCGGCCATGGGAGATCTGCCTCACGATGAACTCGACCTGGGGATACGTGCCCTGGGACCAGACGTGGAAGTCCCCGGCCACAATCCTGCACACGGCGATCGAGGCGATCTCGATGGGCGGCAATCTCCTGCTGAACATCGGCCCGCGCGGCGACGGAAGCCTGCCGCCCGAGGCCCAGGAGCGGCTGGAAGCGCTTGCCAACTGGTACGCAGCAAACGGGGAGAGCCTGCGCGCCGTTGAGCCCGGCTTGGAACTCTGGCAGTTCCACGGACCCTCAACCCGCCGCGCGCGCGAAGACGGCAGCAGCCGCGTCTACCTGCACCTGACGGCGCGGCCCTACGAGCGCGTTGTCGTACGCGGCATCCCGATCCGCCGCGTCGAGCACGTCAGGCTGCTGAGCGACGGTCGAGAACTCCCGTTCTCCGTCCACAAGCGGCTGATCGACGTGCATGCCCGCACCGAAGACGCCCTCGGCGAGCTGCGTATCGCCGTGGACCCCGGCCTGCTCGACCCGCTGTGCACGGTCCTCGCGGTGGATATCGCCGCACCGTCCGAACCATAGGAGCAAGCGCAGATCATGAAGCTGATGAGAGTCGGCGCTCCGGGCGCCGAGCGCCCCGCGCTACTCGCGGAAGACGGCACGGTCGTGGATCTGTCTAGCATCACGGCCGACATCGACGGCGCATTCCTCGGCGCCGGCGGGATCGACCGGGTTCGGCGGGGCGTGGCGAACGGGGCGCTACCGCGTCTGGAGGCCACCGGCCAGCGAGTTGGCGCCCCCATCGCCCGGCCCGGCAAGGTGGTGTGCATCGGACTGAACTACCGCGACCACGCGCAGGAGAGCGGTGGCGCGATACCCGAAGAGCCGGTGGTCTTCCTTAAGGCTCCGTACACGGTGGTCGGCCCAAACGACGACGTGCTGATCCCGCGCGCCTCAGCCAAGACCGACTGGGAAGTCGAGCTCGCTGTCGTCATCGGCCGCACAGCGCGCTACCTCGACTCCCCGGCCCAGGCGATCGACCACATCGCCGGGTACGCGATCAGTAACGACGTCTCCGAACGCGAATTCCAGCTTGAACGCTCCCACCAATGGGACCTCGGCAAGAGCTGCGAGACGTTCAATCCGCTCGGACCATACCTGGTGACCGTCGACGAGATCCCGAACCCGGGCAGACTCAGCCTGCGCACCCGCGTCAACGGCGCACTCCGGCAGGACGGGAACACCGAGAACCTGATCTTCGATGTGCCGTACCTGATCTGGTACTTGAGCCATCACATGGTCCTCGAACCCGGCGACCTGATCAACACCGGGACCCCGGCGGGCGTTGCCCTCGGCCTGCCCGGTAATCCCTACCTGCGACCGGGCGACCTCGTCGAGTTGGAGATCAGCGGGCTCGGCACCCAGACGCAGATCTTCGCGGAGGCGTGAGCGATGGCCCACCACTCGTCGTCAGCACGATTCATCACCCTCGACACCTACGACATCCGCTTTCCCACCTCGCGCAGTCTCGACGGCTCAGACGCGATGAACCCTGACCCCGACTACTCGGCCGCCTACCTCGTGCTGCGCACGGATGCGGGCGAAGCGCTGGAAGGGCACGGATTCACCTTCACCATAGGCCGGGGCAACGACGTGCAGGTCGCCGCCATCAACGCACTGCGCGAGCACGTCCTCGGACGTTCGGTCGATGAGGTGTGCGCCGATCCCGCCTCGGTCAGCAGGACACTGATCGGCGACAGCCAGCTGCGGTGGCTCGGCCCGGAGAAGGGCGTGATGCACATGGCGATCGGCGCCGTGATCAACGCTGTCTGGGACCTGGCCGCCAAGCGCGAGGGCAAGCCGCTGTGGCAGCTACTGGCGGACGCGGACCCTGAGTGGCTTGCCTCGCAGGTCGACTACCGGTACCTGACCGACGCACTGACCTTTAGCGACGCCGTCGACCTGCTCCGACGCGGTAAGGAAGGGGCCGGCGAGCGCGCGGCGCAGCTTCGAGAGCGCGGCTACCCGGCTTACACGACCTCACCCGGCTGGCTGGGGTACTCAGACGAGAAGCTGACCCGGCTGGCCAAGCAGGCCATAGCGGACGGCTTCACCCAGATCAAGCTAAAGGTCGGTGCCGACCTGGCCGACGACGTCCGGCGCATGCGCGCGGCGCGCGAAGCGGTCGGGCCCGACGTGCGCATCGCCATCGACGCCAACCAGCGGTGGGACGTGTCGCAGGCCGTCGCCTGGATCCAGGAGCTGAAGCGGTTCGACCCGTACTGGATCGAGGAGCCCACTAGTCCGGACGACATCCTCGGCCACTCGGTCATCCGCCAGTCCGTTGCCCCAGTGAAGGTCGCCACCGGCGAGCATGTCCAGAACCGGATCGTGTTCAAGCAGCTGATCCAGGCCCACGCACTCGACATCGTGCAGATCGACTCTGCCCGCGTCGGCGGGGTCAACGAGAATCTCGCCATTCTGCTGCTGGCCGCCAAGCATGACCTGCCGGTGTGCCCGCACGCCGGCGGCGTCGGACTGTGCGAGCTCGTCCAGCATCTGTCTATGTTCGACTACGTCGCGCTCTCGGGCACCACCCGCGACCGCGTGATCGAATACGTCGACCATCTTCACGAGCACTTCCTGGCCCCGGTACGCATCGTTAACGGGCACTACGACGCGCCGAGCGCGCCGGGCTTCTCGGCCCAGATGCACCCATCCTCGATCAGCGAATTCACATATCCGGGCGGTGCGTTCTGGAGCGCAGACGCGGTCAGTGCGGCGGTCGCGGCGCCTGTGTGAGAGGGCCGCCGATGATCTTGCGCTGCAGGTACGAGGAGAAATAGTTCCCGTACGCGACGAGCACGATGTTGCCTGCGAAGCCGACGTTCGGCTCGCAGCTGTGGTTGACGAAGAGCATGACCGGCTCGTACTCGTCCTCGTTAAGAGCGGCGAGGTAGAAGCCGTCTGCGATCTGGACATCGGTGTTGCGGAGCAGCTCGGGCAGGGAGTCCAGGGTGGCGGTGTCAACGATGTGCCCGCCCTTGATCGCCACGACTTCATC
>DATHQE010000062.1:0-12921 GCA_035483035.1 Streptosporangiaceae bacterium
CATGGCGAGTTCGGGCGGATCCTCGAGCTGGCGGTGGCGCCGGACGGACGCACGGTGGCGGTCGCCTGCGCCGACGGCCGACTGCTGACGGTGGCACTGGAGGGCGAGCCGGTGATCACCGAGATCGCGCACAACACGAACGAGAAGGTAGCGGGCCTGGCCTTTTCTCCAGACTCCGCCCTGCTCGCCTGGTCGCAGCCGTGGCGGCCCGACCCCGTCGGTGCGTCGCAGATACGGCTCGCCCGCCTTACCGACGGCACCGTGATCGACGTGACTCCGCCGCGGTTCGACGATACCTCTCCGGCGTTCACCCTGGACGGCAAGTACCTGGCGTTCTTGTCGAACCGCGCATTCGATCCGGCCTACGACCCGCACCAGCTTCATCTCGGGTTCCTGCCCGGAGTCCGGCCGTACCTCGTGACGCTGCTCGCGACGACGCCATCGCCGTTCGCTCCAGAGCTGAATAACCGTCCGGCAGAACCGGAACGGCCCCGACGGGTCCCCACGGCCGAGAGCGCGGATACGGAGCCGCAGGCGGCAGGTCTTGACGTCGCCGGGCTGGCCGACCGGATCGTGCCGTTCCCCGTGCAGGCCGGGCGTTACGACAAACTCCGCGCGGTCCGAGACGGCCTGGTCTGGCTGGACCTACCGCGCGCCGGGGAGCTCGGTGAGACGATGATCGGCGAAGGCGAGGAGCACCCGACCCGGCTGGTCCGCTACGACCTGGCTCAGCGCAAGCGCTCGGTCGAGGTCCAGGGCCTGCACGACTACGCGGTCTCCGCCGACGGAGCCAGGCTGGCTTACCAGACCGGCGAGTCACTGGAGATCAGGCCGACCGGCGAACCCGACGGCAAGGCTGCCAGCATCGATCTGGACCGGATCCGGGTGATGGTCGACCCGCCGGGCGAGTGGCGGCAGATGTATCACGAGACGTGGCGGCTGATGCGGGACAACTTCTGGCGCGCCGACATGGGGGGCGTGGACTGGACAGCGATGGGTGACCGCTACCGGCCGCTGCTGGACCGGGTTGGCTCCGCGGATGACCTGCGCGATGTGCTGTGGGAGTTGCAGGGCGAGATGGGCACCTCGCACACCGGGATCCTGTCGCCGGGCTCGGGCGGTGACCCGGCGCTGTCTCAAGGCCTGCTCGGCGCCGACGTCGACCGCACTGAGGACGGCACCTGGCAGATCGCGCGGATCCTGCCTGGCGAGTCGTCGGTGATCGGCGCGCGCTCCCCGCTGGCCGCGCCAGGCGTCGCCGCGGCGCCAGGCGACCTCATCGTCGCGGTCGACGGGCAGCCGGTGAACCCGGACCTCGGCCCGAACGCACTGCTGGTCGGCAAGGCTGACGAGGCGGTCGAGCTCACTTTCCGGCGCGACGGATCCGACCGGCGTGCTGTCGTGGTTCCGCTGGCCAGCGAGCACGCGGTCCGCTATTACGATCAGGTCGCCCGGCAGCGCTCCGCGGTCCTGGAGTCCTCCGGCGGGCGGCTCGGCTACCTGCATTTCCCTGACGTGATGGCGGCGGGCTGGGCGGAGTTCCACCGGGACCTCTACACCGAGTTCCGGCGAGACGGGCTGATCGTGGATCTGCGAGACACGCAAGGCGGCGGCACCTCGCAGCTCGTGGTCGAGAAGCTCGCCCGTCGCATCATCGGCTGGTACGAGTGCCGGAACGAGGAGCCGTCGAGCTACCCGTTCGAGGCACCGCGCGGGCCGATCGTCGCGATAACGGACGAGTACGCGAGTTCCGGCGGAGACATCGTGGTCCAGGCGCTGAAGTCCTACGGCATCGCGACCGTGGTCGGCACGCGTACCTGGGGCGGCGTGATCGGCTGTTACTTCAATGACCTGGTCGATGGGACCTGGGTGACGCAGCCCACGTCCGCCTTGTGGTTTGCCGACGTCGGCTGGTCCGTGGAAAACCACGGCGTGGATCCGGATGTCGAGGTGCCGATCGCGCCGCACGACTGGGCAGCGGGCCGCGATCCTCAGCTCGATACCGCCGTCCGGCTGGCGCTGCAGGCGCTGGAGCAGCGCCCGCCCGTCGCTCCGCCCACCGTCTGACCTGGTACGCAGCTTGCCGCTGCGGGCCCTCCGCGCCGACGCATATAGTCGGCAATCTCGGCAGGCGAGCGCCAGAACGGCGGCGAACCCGGCACAAGGATTTCTGGCATCGCGGCGGGCGGTGTCGATTCGGCGGGGGCGACTTCGTAGCGGGTGTGAGGGTCGGCCAGGACCGGCCCCGGGATGACAAACGGGAGTGATCGTCATGACGCAGTACCTGCTCGCGCTCTACCGCGACTATGCCGTTCCCCTTTCCCCGGAAAGGAGCCAGCAGGTGTGGGCCGGGGTGAACGCGCTGGGCGACCGGATGACGGACGCGGGCGCGTTCGTGTTCAAGGGCGGCCTGCAGGGTGGCGCGGAGTCGGCAACCGTGGTGCGCCAGTCCGGCGGCGACTTCCTGATGACCGACGGGCCGTATACCGAGACCAAGGAGCACCTCGCCGGATTCTGGATCATCAATGCGGCCGACCTGGACGAGGCTCTGGAGTGGGCCAAGCTCGCAGCGGCGGCGGAACAGCGTCCGATCGAGGTCCGCCCGTTGTTCGGTGGGGACCTCGACGACGCGATCCAGGCCAACGCGTCCGGCGCGCCGTGACTAACTCCGCACGGCGACCATGAAATCTGGCGAAGTGACTGTCGAGGCCGTCTTCCGCCGCGAGTACGGCCGCTGCGTCGCCACCCTGATCCGCTTTCTTGGTGATATCGATGCCGCCGAGGAAGCGGTCCAGGATGCGTTCACCGTCGCGGCCGCGAGGTGGCCGTCGGACGGAGAACCGCCGAATCCCGGTGCGTGGATCGTCACGACCGCGCGCAACCGGGCCATCGACCGGCTGCGGCGCGAGTCGGTCCGCGACGAGCGGCACGCGCAGGCCCATCACCTGTACGGCGCGGAGACAAGGGGCAGTGCCGCGCCGCGAGAGGAAGGGACCGTGCTCGACGACCGGCTCCGGCTGATCTTCACCTGTTGCCACCCGGCGCTCAACCAGCCCGCACAGGTCGCGCTGACCCTGCGGCTGCTCGGCGGGCTGCAGACACCGGAGATCGCGCGGGCGTTCCTCGTTCCCGAAGCGACCATGGCCCAGCGGATCGTCCGGGCCAAGCGCAAGATCAGGGACGCTCGCATTCCCTACCGCGTGCCGGCCGAAGCCGAGCTTCCCGGCCGCGTCACGCCCGTGCTCGCCGTCGTCTACCTGATCTTCAACGAAGGTTACGCGGCGACCGCCGGCGCCCTGCTCAGGCTTGACCTCTGTGCCGAGGCGATCCGGCTCGCCCGTCTGCTCGCCGAGCTGATGCCCGACGAGCCGGAGGCGCAAGGGCTGCTGGCCCTGCTCCTGCTGCTGCACGCCCGCCGCGCCACCCGAGTCGCCGCCGACGGATCACTGGCCCGCCTTGCCGAACAGGACCGGCGACTCTGGGACCGGGACCCGATGGCAGAAGGCCAGGCCATCGTGCGCGCCTGCGTGCAGCGTGGCCGCCCGGGCCCGTACCAGATCCAGGCTGCCATCAATGCCGTCCACTCGGTCGCGCCCAGCCTTGACACCACCGACTGGCACGCGATCCTGACGCTCTACGACCAGCTGTACGCGCTCACGCCGACCCCCGTCGTCGCGCTCAACCGGGCGGTCGCGCTCGCCGAAGTCAGCGGCCCTGCAGCCGGCCTGGCAGCAGTGGACGACCTGCGTTCTTCGGGCCTGGACAGCTACTACTTGTTCCACGCGGCACGCGCCGCCCTGCTACGCCGCCTCGACCGCACCGCCGAAGCCGCGGCGGCCTACGCTGCCGCGCGCGCACTTACCGCCAACCCGGTCGAGCAGGCCTTCCTCGACACCCAGCGCGCCACGCTCGGCCGACCGGAACCCGGCGACCGCGAGGAGAACTGACTGCCGAGACGGTGACACATTGACCGAGCCGATCCGGCAGAACTCGCGGTCGGTCATAGCCCCGCCTTTCTGCCTCAACGCACGCTGCGACTAACCCAGCACCCCGAACCGCTCAGATGCAGGTCTTGATCCAGGCGTAAGCGGCGGCGCGGTTGCGTTCCTCGATGTCGGCCAGGTCGAAGCGCCACGGGTGGTAGGCAGCGCTGTCGTCTTCCCAGGAGCCCTCGTCGTCGAACGATCCCCGGTCGTCTGCGTGCAGCACATCGCGGATGCAGATGGCGAGATAGTCAGCCCGCTCTTGCGGTTCTCTTCCCGCATGTCATCGCCGCCCAGCCGGTCGGCGAAGTCGAGGCCCGGCTCACCATAGGGACCGATCGACGCGAACACGCGTACGGCGGCGACAGCGTCCGGCAAAATGGCGGCGGTGGCGAGCGCGTACGGTCCGCCGCCCGATGAACCCCACGCAGCAGCGCGGGTGATGCCCAGGTCGGTCATGATCGCCTGGACATCGACGGCGCAGTCAGCGACAACACGGCCCGGCAAGCTGGTTGAGCGGCCGCAGCCAGGACGGTCGTAGGAAGCCCTGATCCCGGCCCTCACGGGCGGCCGGGGGGAACAGATGCCGAGAGCCAGTGCCGTTGTGGACGATGATCGGGATTATTTCGGGTCTGCCCTCTCCGGCTCACTCGGCATCGTTCGCTGGCTGCGAGCCGGTCGGCGAACGCTCCTCGTCGCCGCGGCAATAACTGGTTGCCAGCTGCAGAGGAGGGCCGACGTCTGATGCACGAAAGCGATGCCGCTCTCGTCGGCAGGGCGGTGGCGGGTGAATCCGCAGCGTTTGCCGAGCTGCTGCGCCGCCACGATCAGGCAGTCCACGCGTATCTGGCCCGGCGCAGCGGCCGCCAGGACGCCGATGATCTGCTCAGCGAGGTATGGCTGCGCGCGTTCGAGGCCAGGGCCTCTTATGACCGCAGGTGGCCCGACGCACGGCCGTGGCTCTACGGGATCGCTCGCAACGTCCTGCGCGCGCACTGGCGCCGACTCGGCCGGACGGCACCGGCAGTACTTGCTGGCAGCTCCGATCCGTGGCCGGACGTCGACGCCCGGATCGACGCTGCCGCAGGGGTCTCCGCCCTGCGCCGTGCCCTCGCTGAGCTGCCTCCCGGCGACCGTGCCGTGCTGCTGCTGGTGAGCTGGGAGGGCCTGGCTCCGGCCGAGGTCGCAGTCGCCCTTGGCATCCCGCAGGGCACGGCACGCAGCCGATTGCACCGGGCCCGTACGTCGATCCGTCGCCTGCTCGCCGACGACCCCGCGTTCCTCGCCACGTCGCAAACCCAGGAGGCGTGAGAATGGACCCGCTTGACCTGCTAGCACAGCTCGGTCACGTCGAGCCCGCCGACGCGGACGTGCTCGAGCGCGCAGCGGCCAGGTTCGAGGCCGGCCTCAACGCACCGGCCGCCAGGTCCAGGCGGATGCGCCCCCGGAGACCCGGAGCCCGGCGCCTTGCCTGGCTCGCAGCCACGACAGCCGCGGTCGCGGCCGCGGTCACCGGAGTTGCCCTCGCGCTGACGCCACACTCGCGCCCGGCTGCTACCTCAGCGCAAGGCGGGCCACACGCTATCGCCCTGACTGACGCGATCCTGGCCGCGTTGGACGCTCACGCGGGCGACACGGTCGAGATCAGCAAGCAGGTGACGGGCGGGGGCGCAGCGGACGGGCTCACCCAGATATGGCTGTCCCCCGTACATCCGGCACCCGGCCAGATACAGCACTACCGCAGGCTGACTTTCGGCTCGGACGGGAAGCCGACGAACGACGTTGAATACACCTATGCCGCACCGGCCAGTGGCAACTTTGCCGCTTCACAGGACAGCTGCGTGATGTTCAGCGTTCCCGCCACCAGGGGCCAGGACCCGCAAGGCGGCCCCGGCGGTTTTGTCCGCAGCCAGGCCACCTGGGTCTACTACCCGCTGAAGCAGTGGTGGACTGCGAGCGCCGTCACGTCGACCGCGTGGTTCGCGGGAAGTGCACAGGTGCGGGCCTGCCTAGCGGCAGGCGTGTGGCAGATTGCGGGCCGCGGTGAGCTGGATGGGCAGCGCGCGATCAAGATCGTTCAGCCAGGCGGGAACGCGACCTACTGGCTCAGCGCCAGGACCTACCTGCCGATGCAGATGGTCGCCCTGACTCCCGGCGGTGAGACCATCGCGCTCCGCTTCGGCTTTCTGGCTCCGACGACGGCCAGCCTAGGCGAAGTAACGCCGACCGTCCCGCCTGGCTTCGCCAGGGAGGCTGGGCTCCCGTGACCCTGCCGCCAGCTGACGTCACGCGGAGATGTACGCCTGGGCAGCTGTGAGGCGAGCTAGCCACGCTGACCCGTCCGATGAGCCATCCGGCGTGTCCGACAGCTCCAGGAGTCCTTGCACGGCGGCGGCGGGCAGCACGTCAGCGAGCCCGGCAGCCGCGCCGTAGGCCGTGATCACCCCAGGCCAGCGTGCGGCCTCGACCGACGAGACCAGCAACCAGGCCAGGTCCGCGATGCCCGGCGCAGACGACACGTCTTCCCAGTCCAGCAGCGCGATCTCAGCCTCTGGGCTGGTCCGCATGTTGGCCAGCGACGCGTCGCCGTGGGCCAGCGTGAGCGGGCCACTGGCTCCGAGCGCGCTCTCGCAGGCAACTACGTTCCCGAGTAGCCGCGCGGCCAGGTCCCGTACCGGGCGCGTGAGGTCCTCCCTGGCCGCTAGCACCGGCCAGGTATCGCGGTACAACGCCTCCACCTGGCCGGCGGCAGCGCCGACGGGCCGCAGCCAGGGCCAGCGCTCCAGCGCCCGGCCAGACCAGCGAGCATGCATCGCAGCCAGCACCTGCGCGGCGGACTCGGGTTCAGCACCGGCTCGCCAGGTCGACAGGTCCTCCAGGACTAGCAGCGTCCCGGCGTCGGAGATCTCGGCTGTGTAGCAAGCCGGGACCCGCACACCCGCCTCTGCGGCGACCTCGCGGTAGAACCGCACCTCCGAGCGAAAGATATCGAGTGTGTCTGGGATGGAGCCGGGCGCTGGCAGACCGCGGCGCTTCACGAACTCGGGCATGAGGCGAGGCTACGGTTCCGGCCGCAGTGGCGTCGATGCAGTTAGCCGCGATGGGACGAAAGTTGGATCGCCGCGGCGGACCGTGCGCCTTTAGTAGGGGCAGGACCCTACCGACAGCTCTGCCGGGCGACATGTCGGCTGGCATGCAATGGAGACATGAACGCACAGCCAAGGTCCACGAAGTCCACCTTTCCGCCGGTCCGCGACACGGCCGACGTCGGCGCTGTGACCGTCGCCTCTCAGCTGTCCGGGCCGCTGACAGCCCTGGCCGGCAGCGCCTTCGTCAGCGGAGTCAGTTATGGCATTGTCGAGTTCCTGCAGCGCTCACCGATCAGGCAAGAGCACGTCGCCGGGACGGCCGCGTGGGGGCAGCAGCTAGCGGTGACGCTCGCTACCATCGTGATCTTGAGCGTCGCCCACGCGCGGCATCGGCGGCGGTTCGGCCCCCGATCAGGCCGGCTCTGGCTGCTCGCGCGGCTGGGAACGCAGGCCGCGCGCCGAGTCACACGTGCGCTCGGTTTTGGTAGCGAGCCCGCACAGCCTGTCCGGCTGCTACTCGCGCTTCCTGCTGCGGCGCTGTTCTTGTTCTGCTTCTGGCGTGCAGGCGTCCAGGTGACAGCCGGCCTCGACCCGAACTTCACGGTCAATGCCTGGGGCGGGCCGAGTTATGCAGGCGCGCTGGCCTGCCACTACCTGGACCTCTTTCTGCTGGCCGCGGGAGCTGCCTGGCTCGCTGACCGCATCCTGCCGGCCTAGTGGGCCAGCAGTGGCTGCGCTCTGGGTCGTGCCGGTCAGCGAGCGTTGAGCTGCTCGAGCGTCGCGCGGGCGCCGAGCCGGTGGAACGCGTCCAGGGCGTCGAGATAGGCCGCAGTGAACGCGCCGTGCTCGGCCAGGTCACCAAACAGGTGCGCGTTCGCGACGAAGCTGAGCGGCTCATCGCGTTGCTGGCTGGCGCGCGCCATTAGCTCCGGGCGCAGCGCGTCCACGACTTCGATCGGCTTCCCTTGCTCGTCGAGACCCTCGGCGTATCGTGCCCAGCTGGCGACGACGGCAGCCGAGCGTACGACCGGGCCCCCGATGGCCAGGTTCTGGCGGATCACGGGCACGAGCCACTTCGGGATGCGGTCCGAGCTCGCCGCGCAGAGCCTGGCCAGCGTGTCGCGGATGGCCGGGTTGCCGAATCGGTCGAGCAGCGTGGTGATGTAGTCGTCGAGGTCGACACCCGGCACGTCCGCCAGCGTCGGCCGGGCTTCGAGCTGCATGTAGCGGGTTAGGAAGCCAGCGAAGGCCGGGTCCGCAGCGGCCTCGTGCACGTACCGGTAGCCGGCCAGGTAGCCGGAGTAGCCGAGGGCCTGGTGGCTGCAGTTCAGCAACCGGAGCTTCATCAGCTCGTACGGCGTGACGTCGGTAACCAATTGCACGCCGCACTCTTCCAGCGGCGGCCGGCCGGCCGGGAAACTGTCCTCGAGCACCCACTGCGCGAATGGCTCGCAGACGACTGGCCACCTGTCGTCAATGCCGAACTCAGCGTCGAGCCGGTCGACGTCCGCCGGCGTCGTGACCGGCGTGATGCGGTCCACCATCGAGTTCGGGAAAGAGACCTCCGCTCGCAGCCACGCCCCGAGGCCTGGCTCCGTCAAGTCGGCGAACGCGGCGAACATCGCGCGCGCCATGTCCCCGTTGCCCTGGATGTTGTCGCAGGAAGCGACCGTGAACGGGGCAATGCCCGCGGCCCGGCGGCGCCGCAGCGCCTCTGTCACGAAGCCGAAGACGGTCTCCGGCGGGCCGTCCGAGCTCAGGTCGCGCTGGACGGCCGCGTTCCCGTCGTCGAACTCGCCTGTGGCGGGCCGGACGTTGTAGCCGCCCTCGGTGATCGTCAGCGTGACGATTCGGGTACGCGGATCCGCGAGCCGGTCTAGCACCCGGCCTGGCGCGTCGGGCGCGAACAGGTACTCCGCGAGCGAGCCGATCACGCGTGGCTCGATGGTGCCGTTGGCGTGCTTGATCATCAGCGTGTACAGGCCGTCCTGCGCGGCGACCAGGCTGGCCTTCGGCCGCTCGGCTGGCAGTACGTCGACGGCGCAGATTCCCCAGTCCAGTGCGTGGCCGGCGGTCATCAGCCGGTCGATATACATTGCCTGATGGGACCGGTGGAAGGCGCCAGCGCCGAAGTGCACGATGCCGACGCTTACCTGACTGCGATCGTAGCCGGGAACGGTGACTTCCCTGCCGAGGTCGCCCAGGGTCGCAGCCCGTAGTCGGAGCGCCATATCCAGAAGCTATCGTCGCGTGCGCGGTATTCGGTAGCCTGCGCGTGTGTCCGACCGTCCGGCCCCGACGTTCGCGGTCGTCGGCGAGGCGCTCATCGACCTGGCTGCCCCGGCCGACGACGGTGCCAGCATCGCGCGCCCTGGCGGCAGCCCGATGAACGTGGCGATCGGGCTGGC
The DNA here is from genome assembly GCA_035483035.1 of Streptosporangiaceae bacterium. GTDB lineage: Bacteria > Actinomycetota > Actinomycetes > Streptosporangiales > Streptosporangiaceae > JAJYUU01. Next base: position 9,481 of record DATHQE010000062.1, read on the forward strand.
CCGGCTCGGGCAGCCGACGGCGTTTGCGGGCAGGCTGTCCGATGATCCGATCGGTACCGTGCTGCGCCGCCATCTCGAGCGCTCCGGGGTCGACCTGCGGTACGTCACGGAAGCCACGGATCCGAGCACGATCGCGCTAGTGGAACTGTCGGGCGGGCAGGCGCGCTACGAGTTCTCGCTGCGCGGAGCCGACTTTCAGTGGACTGCGGAAGAACTGGCGTTCCTGCCGGGCGGAGCGGTGGCCGCGCATTTTGGCTCGCTGGCGTCCTGGCTGCCGCCAGGCGCCGCCGCCATCGCTACCGCCGTCAGCCGGCTGCGGGCGGATGGCTCGATCCTCATTAGCTACGACCCGAACGTCCGGCCGTCGCTGCTGCCCGACATCGCGGCCGCGCGCCGCCAGATCGAGGCGTCCATCGGCCTCGCGCACGTCGTCAAGGCCAGCTCGGAAGACCTCGCCTGGCTGTATGGCGGGCAGACTGCCGAGGCGGCGGCCGGCCGCTGGCTGGGCCTCGGCGCCGAGCTCGTGGTGATCACTGCTGGTCCGGACGGCGCCACCGCGTGGATGCGGGGACATCCCCCAGTCACCCGGCCTGCATTCCCCTCGCCGCTCGCCGACACGGTCGGTGCCGGGGATGCGTTCATGAGCGGCCTGCTCGACGCGCTCGCCCGGCGCAGCCTGCTGGCTCCGGCCAGCCTGGCCGGGCTGGGCGACGCGGAGACTCTGGCCAGCGTCCTGGACGACGCCTCGCTGGTGGCCGGCATCACCATCAGCCGGCCGGGAGCCGACCCGCCGCGCCGCGCTGAAGTCGACGCCCTGCGCCGATGCGCCTAGGAGCCCCCGGTATCCCCACTCGCCAGTAGTCCGCCGAGCTCGGCGCTGGTGATCACGTACGCCTGCCGGGGGAAGATCCGTTCCGTGAGGAAGTCATGCACGCCGGGCTCGGGGTCCGCGCTGAGGTCTGCGACGACGAAGACGCGGTAGTCGCGGTCGTGGGCATCGCGAACCGTGGACAGCAGGACTCCGCTGGTGCTGAGGCCGGCCAGCAGCAGGGTGTCGACGCCGCGCTGGCGCAGCTGGTCATCGAGGTCCGTGGTGGAGAAAGCGCCGACGCGGGTCTTGCGGACTAGCACGTCACCGGGCTGGGGCGCGATCCGGTCGTCGATGGCGGTCAACGGCGAGTCGGCATGGAAGGCGCGGCCCGCTCCGGCCACTCTGGTGCCCATCATGCTGGTCGCCGGGATCGCCGCGTAGTCAGCGTCCTCGAACGCGACCCGGACATAGCCGATCTGGCCGCCACGGTCGCGGACGAGTTCGATGGCCCGGGCGACGCGCCCGAGGAGCGCATCGGCATCGCTAATGCGATCGAGGACGCCCGTCTGGTAGTCCATGACGAGCAAGGCCGTCTTCTTGTTGTCAATGGCCGGAAGAGTGCCGGGCACGGGCTTCTCCTTGGTCTGACTGGTGGGATCGTTATGGACGTACCGGCCGCCGCGCAGCAGCGAGGCGACCGCGGCGGCCGCCAGGCCGATCGCGACGGCGACCAACGCGACATCCTCGGCTAGCTAGCTGGCCGAGGATACGCCTAGCCTTCGAGGATCTGCTCGACCACGCATGACACGAGCCGATAGCCATGCTCGCGACCGATCACGGTTAGCTGTGCCAGCGCCCAGCTTGGCTCCGTCGCCACGCATAGGTGCTCCGCGCCAAGCTCGTCTTGCCAGGTGATGCGGCCTGCGAGATCCCGTCGCGCCAGTCCGACATGCGGTCGCGTTCTGGGTCGCCCGGCCCTGAGAGATCAAACACCGTTAGGGCGGTCGCCATTACGAGAGTCTTGCCCAGCCGTTACGTGCGCCGCCGGTCCGCTACTTGATGACCCGATAGGTCAGATGCGTAACGCCCGGCGCGTCGACGACCCCGACGACTTCCAGGTCTGCGGCGCCGGGCTCCAGGTCGTCGAGCAGCCTGACCCCGCGGCCGAGGAAGGTAGGCACCAGTTCGACGGTGAGTTCGTCGAGCAGCCCGCTGCGCAGGCATTGCTGAACGATCGACGCCCCCATCAAGCGCACGTCCCTGCCCGCTGCAGCGGCCAGGGCCTGCCGGACGGCACTGGCAATCCCGTCGGTGACGAACGTGTACGGCGGATCGGCAGGGGGCACCTGGTCGGGGACGTGGTGTGTCACAACGAACAGTGGAGCGCCGGGAACCTCGCCTTCCCCGTTCCATGCCTTGGCTACGTCGTAGGTGCGGCGTCCGGTGATGACTGCGCCGATGCGGGCGATGAAGCCGTCGAAGGCTGCGGCGCTCGCGGCTGACATCTTCATCCATGGATAGAACCGGCCCGGAGTATCGCCATTGTAGAACCAGGTGAAGAGCCGTTCACCGTGCAACCCAAGCGGTTCTTCAGGGCTGTCGCCGGGTCCGGCCACGAAACCGTCCAGTGATACTGCGACTGCAGCAGCGACCTTTCCGCTCACTCTTCCTTGCCTCCTTCTCGTTGATTGGACATTTCGCCCTAACGACGAACAGGTTAGGCACCCATGGTCAGCTAGCCAAGACCGGACCTGATGCGGACCGGCTCCGGGCTCAGCGCGCCGCCGAGGGTCGGGCCGAGCTGAGTCGGCCCTATGCGGAAGTGGCGGCGCACGCTCCCGTGACGTCACATCGGTCAAACGGTCAGCTTTCAACCCACTCCAATGTCGGTTGGATGCTCTGCGAGTGTCCGGAGGCGCAAGCGGCGAACATGGGGCATCTATGGGTTCGCTGCCACGCTGCGCCTCCTGACCGCCGGCATCAGACCGTCTGGGCCAGTCGCTCGATCAGCGGGGCGGCCTCCATCAGCTGCTGCAGCTCAGCTTGCGAAAAGCCCCCGGACAGGGCTCTGGCCAGCCGCTCCGTGCTCTCGTTCCGGCGGTTGCGCAGGACCGCCCGGCCTGCATCGGTAACGGAGATGACCGCGCGCCGCCCGTCTGTCGGATCGGGCTGCCGGCGGAGGAGGCCGCGCGCTTCCAGCGCGGCCAGTGTCGCCCCCATCGACTGGGGGCTGATCTGCTCGAGCCGCGCGAGCGCGCCCGAGGTCGTCGGGCCGCCGCGATCGAGCCTGGCCAGCGCCGAACTCTCCGGGAGGGTCAGCTCGCCCTCCGCTTTGATCTGCCGCAGCCGACGGACGAGCAGCCCCAGGCTGACCCGGAGCGCGCCGGCCACGTCGCTGACGTCAAGTTCCGCGCTCATACCGTAAGTCTAGCCTAATAAGGTTGGCCTTACTAAGTTGAGGTGCGGTCGAGTGAGCAGCCGTTGGTGAAGCGTCCTCCGGGCAGCGCAAGTATTCTCGGCGGCGAGACGGCCGGCGGCGGCCGGCCAGGCCACGACAGGGGATCCCATGAGACTGCTCGTCACTGGTGGCGCGGGCTACATCGGCAGCGTCGTCGCTGCCCGGCTGATCG
>DATHQE010000063.1:0-7038 GCA_035483035.1 Streptosporangiaceae bacterium
GCCGGGGTCCCGCTGGCGCTCAAGGACGTGATGACGACTCGCGACATGCCGACCACCTGCGGATCCAAGATCCTTGAGGGCTGGCGGCCGCCCTATGACGCGACGGTGACCAGGCGGCTGCGCGATGCCGGTGTCATCATCCTTGGCAAGACCAACATGGACGAGTTCGCAATGGGCTCGTCTACGGAGAACTCGGCGTACGGGCCGAGCCATAACCCCTGGGGTCTCGGCCTCATCCCGGGCGGCTCGTCTGGCGGTTCGTCCGCCGCGGTGGCCGCCTACGAGGCGCCGCTGGCGATCGGGACCGACACTGGCGGCTCGATCCGCCAGCCGGCGGCCGTGTGCGGCATCGTCGGGATGAAGCCCACCTATGGCGGGTCGTCCAGGTACGGCCTGGTGGCGTTCGCGTCGTCGCTGGACACACCGGGCCCGCTCGCCCGCACCGTGCTGGACGCTGCGCTGCTCCACGAGGCGATCTCCGGGCATGACCCGTGCGACTCGACGTCGGTGGATGCGCCAGTGCCGCCGGTTGTCGCCGCAGCCCGGCAGGCCGACGTGTCCGGCCTGCGGGTGGGCGTGGTGACCGAGTTCAGCGGCGGCGGCTCCCAGCGCGGCGTCCAGGCCAGGTTCACCGAGGCCGTCGAGCTGCTGGAATCGCTCGGCGCCAAGGTCGTCGAGGTGTCCTGCCCGCACTTCACCTATGCGCTGCCCGCGTACTACCTGATCTCGCCGAGCGAGTGCTCATCGAACCTGGCCCGCTTCGACGGCATGCGCTACGGGCTGCGCGTCGGCGACGACGGCACCCGCAGCGCCGACGAGGTGATGTCGCTCACCAGGGAGGCCGGATTCGGGCCCGAGGTTAAGCGCCGGATCATGCTCGGCACGTATGCCCTGTCGAGCGGCTATTACGACGCCTACTACGGCAAGGCACAGCAAGTGCGCACGCTCATCTCCCGTGACTTCGATGCCGCGTTCGAGCAGGTCGACGTGCTGGTGTCACCGACCACGCCGACGACGGCGTTCCCCATCGGGGAACGCGCGGACGATCCGATGGCGATGTACCTGGCGGACCTGTACACGATTCCGTCCGATCTGGCGGGGAACGCCGCCATTTCCGTGCCCTGCGGGCTCGCGCCCGAGGACGGGCTGCCGGTTGGGCTGCAGATCATGGCGCCGGCGCTGGCCGACGATCGTACGTACCGAGTCGCGGCCGCGGTCGAGGCCGCGTTGGAGCAGCGGTGGGGCGGCCCGCTGCTGGCCCAGGCGAAGGGCCTGGCCGCGGCCGGGGAGCCGAAGGGAGGCGCGCGATGACCGAGCTGGCCCAGCTGGTGCCGTACGACGAGGCGGTGGCCAGGTACGAGCCGGTGATCGGGCTGGAGACCCACGTCGAGCTCGGCACGACGACCAAGATGTTCTGCGGCTGCCCGACCACGTTCGGGCTCCCGCCGAACTCTGCGGTGTGCCCGGTGTGCCTTGGCCTGCCCGGTTCGCTGCCCGTGGCGAACCGCGCCTCCATCGAGTACACGATCCGGATCGGGCTGGCGCTGAACTGCTCGATCGCGTCGTGGTGCCGGTTCGCGCGGAAGAACTACTTCTACCCGGACATGCCGAAAGACTTCCAGATCTCGCAGTACGACGAGCCGCTGTGCACCGACGGCTGGATCGACGTGGCACTCGAAGGAGAGACGTACCGCGTCGGCATCGAGCGCGTGCACCTGGAGGAAGACACCGGCAAGTCCCTGCACATGGGCGGCGCCACAGGCCGGATCCATGGCGCCGACTACTCGCTGGTCGACTACAACCGGGCCGGCATCCCGCTGGTCGAGGTTGTCACCAAGCCGGTCACCGGCACGGGCGCACTCGCGCCTGTCGTCGCGCGCACCTACGTCACCGAACTGCGCGATCTGCTGCGCACGCTGCGCGTCTCCGACGTCCGGATGGAGGAAGGGTCGCTTCGATGCGACGTCAACACCTCGCTCGCGCCGCGCGGCGCAGCGGAGTGGGGCACCCGCACCGAGACCAAGAACGTGAACTCGCTCCGCTCGGTGGAGCGCGCGGTCCGGTTCGAGATCGAGCGCCAGGCCGCGTTGCTGGACGCCGGGCAGCGGATCGTGCAGGAGACACGGCACTTCCACGAGGACACCGGCACCACCACTGCGGGCCGGAGCAAGGAGGAGGCACAGGACTATCGCTACTTCCCTGAGCCAGACCTGGTCCCGATCGCGCCGCCAGCCGACTGGGTCGAGGAGATCCGCGCCAGCCTGCCCGAGCTCCCGGCCGCCAGGCGAGCGAGATTGCAGGCCGAGTGGGGCCTGACGGACGTTGAGATGACCCGGCTCCACAACGCGCGAGCATTCGACGTTGTCGAGGCGACGATCGCGGCCGGTGCGTCGCCCGCCGATGCCCGCAAGTGGTGGATGGGCGAGCTGGCACGCCGCGCCAACGAATCCGGCGTCGAGCTGGCTGCGCTGGCGATCACGCCGGCCCAGGTAGCCAGGGTGAGCGAATTGGTAGCAAAAGGTTCGCTGAACGACAACCTCGCACGCCAGGTCCTGGACGGAGTCCTCGCCGGCGAGGGCGACCCGGACGCGATCATCGAGGCGAGCGGCCTAGCCATCGTCAGCGATGACGCCGCTCTGCTCGAGGCGGTCGACGCAGCGATCGCCGCTAACCCGGACATCGCCGCGAAGATCAGCGCCGGGAAGACAGCCGCGGCCGGAGCCCTCCTCGGGCAGGTCATGAAGGCCACGAAGGGCCGCGCGGACGCGACCAGGGTCCGGGAACTGATACTGGAACGCCTGGCATAGCGCGGCCGTCACGACGCGCAGGGACGAGGTGAGCCCCGTGCGGGGAGTGGGAGAGATGCGCACGGGGCCACCGGGGAACCGGTCGGCAGTCGGGGATCGCCGACCCGCTCGGGCCAGCCAGCGGAAGGGGGTTTTCGCTGACCTGTCACGGACACTAAGCCGCGAATGTGAGAGAAACCTGCACGGTTGCCCAGCGGTAGCTGACCGAGTTTGGCGCCGTCCTGCCCGGTTAGGCTGGGATGACCATGACCGCGAACAACGCCCGTGCCGACAACACAAGTGCTGACAACACCGGTGCCGCCAAGACCCGTGCCGCCAAGGTCACCGCAGAAGTTCTCGAGGCCTTTGCCGGCACGCCAGACGCCAGGGTGCGCGAGCTCCTGATGTCGCTGATCTCGCATGTGCACGCGTTCGCGGCCGAGACTGAGCTGACGACGCGGGAGTGGATGGCCGGGCTCGAGTTCCTGACGGCCGTCGGCCAGAAGTGCGACGACCAGCGCCAGGAATTCATCTTGCTGTCGGACGTGCTCGGCCTTTCTTCCCTGGTCGAGACCCTCAACGGGCCGGAAGGCGCGACGGAGTCAACGGTGCTCGGGCCGTTCTACCTACCGGGGGCGCCGCACAAGGAACTCGACGAGTCGATCGGGCGGCCCCAGGACGGTGAGCCGACGCTGATCCGCGGGCGGGTGACGGCCATCGATGGCGAGCCGATCGATGGCGCGACGCTCGACGTCTGGCAGTGCGCCAGCAATGGGTTGTACGACATCCAGGATCCAGACCAGCCGCCGTTCAATCTCCGCGGCGTCTTCACGACGGGCGCCGACGGCGGCTACAGCTTTCGGACGGTGCGTCCGGTGAGCTACCCCGTTCCCGTCGATGGTCCGGTCGGAACGGTCTTCCGGCTCACTAACCGTCACCACTGGCGCGCAGCGCACGTGCACGCGATCGTAGGCGCGCCTGGCTACCAGGCCGTGACCACGCACATCTTCGACTCGGCGAACCCGTACAACGACAGCGACGCGGTCTTCGGCGTCCGGGGCTCGCTCATCCAGGAGTTCAGGCCCGCCGGCCCGGCCGTTCCGCCTGGCGTGACGCAGGTAGTCGACGTGGACTTCGTGCTCGCGCCGGCTGTCGGGTAAACTGCCCACATGCAGTCCGTCGCGCATCAGGAGATGATGCCCCGCTAGCCGGGGCCACTTCACGCTGCCAGGACTTAGTCCGCACGAGGCCCTTCAGGGGCCTCGACTCATGTGCGGGATCGGTGCCCCTGACCTACCTGGAGGTTCCGATGACCGCTCAGCGCGTCTACCTCAGCACCACCATTCCGTACGTCAACTCGCGCGCCCACATCGGGCACGCGCTCGAGCTCGTCCAGGCAGACGTGCTCGCCCGGCATCATCGCCGCATCGGCGACGAAGTCAGGCTGCAGAGCGGCACTGATGACAACTCGCTGAAGAACGTGCTCGCCGCCGAGGCGGCGGGCATCAGCACGCGGGCGCTGGTCAACCGCAACGCCAGCGAGTTTGCCGGGCTGCGCGAGCACCTGTCGCTTAGCTTCGACGACTTCATCCGGACCAGCAGCGACCCGCGGCACCGGCCGGGGGTGGAGCGGCTCTGGCGCGCCTGCGCGGCCAGTGGTGACCTGTACCGCAAGACCTACCGGGGCTTGTACTGCGTCGGCTGCGAGCAGTTCTATACCGACGCTGAGCTCGACGCCGGGACCTGCCCCGAGCACGGCACGCCGCCGCAGCTGGTCGCCGAAGAGAACTGGTTCTTCCGGCTGTCGAAGTACGCCGACCAACTGCATGCGGAGATCAGTTCAGGCAGGCTGCGGATCGAGCCGGCCAGCCGCCGCAATGAGGTGCTCGGCTTCATCGCCGGGGGCCTGGCCGACTTCAGCGTGTCCCGGTCGGTGGCGAGGGCACGCGGCTGGGGCATCGAGGTGCCGGGCGACCCGAGCCAGGTGATCTACGTCTGGTGGGACGCGCTCGGCAACTACATCACGTCGCTGAACTACGGTTCGCCGGGCGAGCGCAGCGCCGAGTATCAGCGCTGGTGGGCGGGCGCGGATCAGCGCACGCATGTGGTCGGCAAGGGCGTACTGCGCTTCCACGCGGTGTACTGGCCAGCGATCCTGCTCTCGGCGGGCGAGCCGCTGCCGACCGAGATCTTCGTCCACGACTACCTCACCGTCGACGGCCGCAAGATCAGCAAGTCGAGCGCCGGCGGTGTCGAGGACGGCAGGGCCGCGGAGAGCAGGGATCCGGTCGCGCTCGTCAGCACCTACGGGCCGGACGCGCTGCGCTGGTGGCTGCTGCGCGAGGTGCCGCGGGTCGGCGACACCGATTTCACCGTCGACAAGCTCGTCGCCAGGGCCAACGAGGACCTGGCCAACGGCCTTGGGAACCTGGTCAACCGCGTGGTGTCACTCGTTCATTCATACCGGAACGGCGCCGTCCGACCCTGCGCCCGGCCCGCGGGCACGAGCCGGTGGCTAGCGGCCGCCGCTGGCCCGGACCACGGGGCTCCGGACCACGGGGCTCCGGACCACGGTGCTCCGGACCACGGGGCCGCTCCCGAGTGGCCCGCCGACGCCGCCGAACTGCGGGAGACGATCCAGCGCACGCCAGGGGCGGTGCGCACGGCACTGGCCAGGTTTGACTTCCGGGCCGCCGCGGCGGCGGTATTCGAGATCGTCGAGCAGGCGAATCGGTACGTGGAGATTGCCGCACCGTGGCACCTGGCCAGAGCTGAGCGAGCGGGCGACACGGCGGCCGGCGCGCGGCTCGACGAGGTGCTCGGCGCGCTCATCGCGGCCTGCCAGGTCCTGGCGGCGGAGATCTGGCCGTTTGTGCCTGACCTGGCGGCTCGGGTGGCCGCTGCTTGCCACGACTTCGACGGGACGCTGCCGAGGCCGCAGCCGGTCTTCCCGCGGATCGATACAGTCGAAGCCAGCCTGGCCCCGCGCCAGGCGACGGTGAGCGAGGTCGCTTAGTGCTGAGTCCCAACGTGTTGATCTGGGTGCCGACCGAGCCGGTGGCCCACGCCCTGGCCGATCTAGACGGCGCGGCCGTTGAAGTGATGGTGCCGGATGGCGCGGCGCTACCCGCGTCGGCGGCCGACGTGGAGTTCTATGTGCCGCCGTTCTTCCCGGCCGCGGAAGCCGTGCTGGCGATGGCCGAGATGTCGAGGCTGAAGGTCGTGCAGACAATGACGGCCGGCTTCGACCGGGTGCGCCCGCATGTCCCGGCTGGCGCCGTGTTGTGCAACGCCCGCGGCGTCCACGACGCCAGCACCGCCGAGTGGGTCGTGGGCGCCGCGATCGCCGCATTGCGCCAGTTCCCGTATTTCGCGACCGAGCAAGCTGCTGGCCGGTGGAGCTACCAGTTCACCGACTGCCTGGCGGGCAAGACGGCGCTGATCGTCGGGTACGGCTCGATCGGCCACGCGGTCGAGCGCAGGCTCGCCGGCTTCGACGTCGAGGTGCTCCGGGTCGCCAGGTCGGCCCGCGACGGGGTCCGCGCCGTATCGGACCTGCCGGAGCTGCTGCCCGTCGCCGACGTGGTGATCTTGCTCGCGCCGGTGACCGCGGACACTGTCGGCATGGCTGACGCCGCCTTCCTCGCGGCCATGAAGGATGGCGCGCTCCTGATCAACGCCGCGCGCGGCGTCCTGGTCGTCACCGACGACCTGGTGGCCGAGGTCAGCTCCGGGCGGCTGTCGGCCGCCATGGACGTGACCGACCCTGAGCCGCTGCCGCCCGGCCATCCGCTCTGGTCACTGCCGAACGTGCTGATCACGCCCCACATTGGCGCGTCGACGCCTTACTCCGGCCTGATGGCGATGCGCTTCGTCCGGGCGCAGGCTGAGCGCTACCTCGCCGGCGAGCCACTCGCGAACGTGATCACCGGCGATTACTAATTCTGCTAGTCATCGGCCTAATCCTGCAGGTCAGCGCGTTGATTGCCAATTGCCACGAAGTTGTCGCCGTGTGTAGGCCCTTCCTCAATCGAAGCGTGACCTGCGCGTCATAGAGTGCTCTCGATTAACTAATTGTGCGAGACCACGAGGTTTTCCGGTGCGGGCCGTCACGACGCGCCGGAACTGTTGGCCCGGTACTGCTGGCACCGTCCGCGCGTCGAGTGCTGCCGTCGCTCAAAGACGAGCCGCAGGCATGACCTCCCTGCACGGCCTGTGGCCTTCGGTGTCTTCCTGGCTCGCCCGGCATAGT
>DATHQE010000064.1:0-10981 GCA_035483035.1 Streptosporangiaceae bacterium
AGCGGCGTGATCCCGGCGGCGCCGATCGCCGCGTCCGTCTGGCCGGCCCGCCACGGCCTGCCCATGGTGTCGGTGATGATCACTGCGAGCCGAACCCCGGCTCGCTCACCGATGGCCTTGCGCAGCCGCTGCGCGGAGGCATCGGGGTCGACTGGCAGCAGTACCAGCGTGCCCGGCTCGGTGTTGGACTCGTCGACCCCAGCTGCGGCCATCACCAGGCCGTGCCGGGTCTGGCTGATCGTGGTCGGGCCCCGCCGGGCGACGACCCGGACAGTCTCGGCCCGGATCGCGTCGTCACGATTGCCGGTGATAACTCGGTCCTCGGCCTTGCTGACGATCTTCGAGGTGATGACGATGATGTCGCCCTCGAGCAGGCCGGGACCGGCTAGGGCAGCGTCCGCGATCAGCGGAGCCAGGTCGGTGCCCGCGGCGATCTCGGGCAGCCCGGTGACCGGCAGCACGGTGAGCTGAGCCGGGCCTGTCGTGAACTGCTGGCTTGTCACCCGTGCATCTCCAGTCACCGCTGTACCTCCAGCGCGAGGTCGACTGCTGCCCTGGCTATCTCCGCCGAGGCCGCGACGGTCGTCATGAACAGCGGGCGGCTGCGCACGATAATGCCGGCAAGTTCGGGCGCGTCCACAGCGTCCTTATCCTGATCGTCCACTAGCCACCCGTCCAGCAGCTCGGGTCCGTAGTGCGCGCCAACCGCGGTGGCAGACGTCTGCACGCCGATGGCCGCCAGGCAGGCGTCAGCCATGCCGCGCACCGGCGCGCCGCCGATGATCGGGGACACACCGACCACGGTCTTAGCGCTGACCGCGTCGGCGATGCCGGGTACGGCCAGGATCACGCCCGTGCTGACGACCGGGTTAGACGGCGGGAACAGGACGAAGTCGGCAGCATCGATCGCGTCGAGCACACCGGGTGCTGGCCGGGCCGCCGCGGCGCCGACGGCCTCGATCTTGCGAGCGGGGACCGCGGCGTGCAGCCTGACCCACCATTCCTGGAAATGCAGCTCCTCCTCCCGGCCGTCCAGCTCGACGGTGACGTGCGTCCGCACCGGATCGTCCGACATCGGGAGCAACGTGACGCCGGGCTGCCACCGCTCACACAGCCGCCGCGTCACGGCCGACAATGGCAGTCCGTCGGCGAGCAGCTGATTACGCAGAATGTGGGTGGCGATGTCCAGGTCGCCGAGTCCGAACCAGCTGGGTTCCGCGTCGTAGGCGGCCAGTTCCGACAGCACCACGTGGCTCTCCCCGGCGCGCCCCCACCCCTGCTCCTCGCTGATGCCGCGACCAAGCGTGTACATGACGGTGTCCAGGTCCGGGCAGACGTGCAGGCCGAACGGAGTGAAGTCGTCGCCGGTGTTGCCGATGACAGTGATCTCGGCGTCCGGCACGGCAGCCCGCAGGCCGCGCAGGAACCTGGCCGCGCCGACCCCGCCGGCCAGAACTGTGATGCGCATGCACGAAAGTCTTGCAACCCGGGTGGGCATCGCGCGCGCTACCCCGTCGATTCGCGCAGCAGGGCCGCGAACCGGTGGGCCGCGGTTGGAGGCCAAGCTGACCCCGTTCCCGAAATAAATCTCGCGGACTTTCTCCTCATCCAGGGCATCCAGGTGGCCACTATCACGTATCTCCCTTGACGAGCAGCAAGACACGCGCGTGTAATTTCACTCATGTAATTCTCGCGCCGAAACAGACGGGGGCGGGAGCACGGGGAACTGACGGCAGGGAGGTGTGCAGTGGCCGACGTCATCGTCTCGCTGGTGCACGACGCACTCGGCATCGGCGCAGATGATGCCGAGGAGCAGAGCTGGCAAGATCGCGCGCTGTGCGCGCAGACGGATCCGGAAGCGTTCTTCCCGGAGAAGGGCGGCTCGACCCGAGAAGCCAAGCGGGTCTGCCGAAGCTGCGAGGTCCGCGCTGAGTGCCTGGAGTATGCCCTTGGCCACGATGAGCGCTTCGGGATCTGGGGCGGACTGTCTGAGCGGGAACGCCGCAGGCTGAAGCGGCAGGCCGTCTAGCCAGCGCGCTGGGCGCCAGCCGCTGAGCAGGCCTAGCCTGCACATTCCGTCTGGCCATCCAGTTGAGCCAGATTCGCGTATTGTTCACGGGTACCCCACCAGGTCGAGTCGGCTGCTCCCGGCCGGCGGCCCGGCCAGTCAACCCCGGACAGCAAGCGAATCTCTTGTCGCCAACCGACTCGTATTCCCAGCATGTGGTGACCGCCGTGATCGTTGCGCACGACGGCGCCGCGTGGCTTCCGCATCTGATGGATGCGATCAACGAGCAGACCAAGCCTGTGCAGCGGGTCGTCGCTGTGGATACCGGCAGCCGCGACCGCAGCGGCTCGGTGCTCGCGGCGCTGCTCGGGCAGAGCGCTGTCTTCGGGATGGACCGGTCTACCGGATACGCGGCAGCCGTGCGCCGGGCAGTCCAGCACAAGGCCGCGAGCCTGCCGGTGCCCGGCGGCCAGTCCGGCCGCGGGCACGCTGAGCAGATCGAGTGGCTCTGGCTCCTGCACGACGACTGCGAGCCCGCTGCCGATGCGCTTGAGCAGCTGCTGCGCGGGGCCACCGAGACCCCGGCTGCGACAGTGCTCGGGCCGAAGCTGATGGACTGGGCTAACCGGGACGTTATCGTCGAGGCCGGGCAGACCATCGACACGGCCGGCCGCCGGATCACCGGCATCGAGCCGCGCGAGATCGACCAGGGACAGCACGACGGCGACCGGGATGTGCTGGCCGTATCCAGCGCCGGCATGCTCGTCCGGCGGGACGTCTGGGAGCAGGTGGCGGGCTTCGATCCCGGCATGACGCTGTTCGGCGAGGACGTGGACTTCTGCTGGCGGGTACACGCGGCTGGTTACCGGGTCCGGGTCATCACCGATGCCGTCGTGTTCCACGCCAGCGCTGCGACCCGTGGGCGGCGCGCTATCTCGGTGGGGCGTCGCAAGCGCCTGCTGGAGCGCCGCAACGGCCTCGTGACGCTGCTGGGGAACCTGCCGCTCGGCGCGATGCTCATCTCGCTGGTCGGCAACGTCATGCTGTCGCTGGCCCGCACCGTCTTCTACCTGGTGGCCAAACGGCCAGCGGCGGCACTCGATGAGTCGGCGGCCGTGCTCAGCGTCGTCGGCCACCCGCTCAAGCTGAGCAATGCGAGGCGGAGGCGGGCACGCGGCAGGCGCGCTGCGTACAGCAGGCTGCGCGCCGACCTGCCAGCGGGCCGGTCCATCCGGCGAGTGGCCGAGTTCATCGCAACGGTCGTGTCCCGGCCGGCCCCTGAGGATCTGGCTGGGGCGCATCACGCGAGCGACGACCCGACCGACGACGACTCGCTGCTGGTCGACACCGGGTTCCTGCAGCGGCTGCTGACCAGGCCCGGCGTCCTGCTGGTCCTCGCGCTGATCGTCATTGCCGCGGTCGCGGAGCGCTCCGTGGTGACCAGCGGCACGCTGGGCGGCGGGGCGCTGCTACCCGCGTGGGAAGGCGCCTCCGGCCTATGGTCACAGTTCCTGCGCGCCTACCACCCGACGGGGATCGGCTCGGCTAGCGCCGGCCCGCCGTACGTCGGATTCGTGGCGCTGCTATCGAGCATCCTGCTTGGCAAGGCCTGGCTCGCCATCGACGTGCTGCTCCTCGGCTGCGTGCCGCTAGCCGGCCTCACCGCGTTCCTCGCGGTCCGCCGCGTCACCAAGTCGGTCGCCATCCGCATCTGGGCGGCGGCCTCCTATGCATTGCTGCCGATCGCCTTCGGCGCCATCTCCGCTGGCCGGCTCGGCAGCGCGGTCGCGTTCGTGCTCATTCCGCTGATCGGGCTCCAGGCTGGCCGCATGGTTAGCCAGCCGCCCAAGCTGGCCAGGCGGGCAGCGTGGGCTACCGGCCTGGCGGTCACCGTCGCCGCCGCGTTCGTGCCGCTGCTGTGGCCGATGGCCGTGGCGGGCGCTGTTGCCGCCGGGCTCGGGCTGCGCCGCCCAGCACGGACGCTGTTGCCGAACCTCGCCATCGTCGTGCTGACGCCGCTCGTGCTCCTGCTGCCGTGGCTGCTCCCCCTACTCGAGCACCCCGCCGGGCTGCTTCTGGAACCCGGCATCCAGCAGCCGGGCCTGGCGTCGGCGAGCCTGCCCGCCCGGTCGCTGCTGCTGCTGAGCCCTGGCGGACCTGGCCTGCCGGCGTACTGGACGAGCGGTGCCCTACTCCTGGCCGCGCTGGCCGCGGTGATGGCATCACGGCGACGGCCGCTGATCGTGGCTGGCTGGCTGGTCGCGATCGCCGGGCTCGCCTTCGGCCTGCTCGCCAGCCGGGTGATGGTCACGCCGGCCGGCGGCCAGCCGGTCGCGGCATGGCCGGGAGTGCCACTCGCCGTCGCCGCGGCCGGCCTGCTGCTCGCGGCGGCAGCCGCTGCTGATGGCGTTGGGCGCAGGCTTTATGCCGGTGGCCGTACCGGCCTGCGGCGGCTTAGATCCGCGCGCGGCGTGCCGGTGGCCATCCTGGCGCTCGCTGCCTGCACGGCTCCCGTACTGGCGGCTTCCTACTGGGTCATGAACGGGGTGAGCGGTCCGATCGGGCCGGCCACGGGCCAGGTCGTGCCGTCGCTGGTATCGAGCACGGGCGGAGCCGGCCGGCAGCTTCGCACGCTCGTGCTGACATCCACGGGCGGCCACGTGTCGTTCTTGCTGCTGCGCGGGGGGAGCCCGCAGTTCGCCGATCCCGTACTGGCCCCGCCGCCTGCGGCGCAGCGAGCGCTCGCCGAAGCTGTCGCCGCGCTCGTGGCGCCGAACGGGGGCGAGGCGGTCGACCAGAGTCAGCAGCTCGCCAGGTTCGACATTGGCTTCGTGCTCATGCGCGCCCCTATCGACACCTCTCTCGCCAGCGTGCTCGATGCGGTTCCTGGCCTGACCGGGGTGAGCATGAGCGTGACGGGCCAATTCGACCTGTGGCGGCTGACCGACCTGCCATCGAGGGTGAGCGTGCAAGAGCCAGATGGCACCGTGGTCCCGGTGACCTCGGGGCCAGTTGGCGTCGCTGGCGCCAGGGTCCCGGCTGCGGGCGGCACGCTGCTGCTGGCAGAGCCGGCCGGGAACTGGTCGGCTTCGGTCAACGGTCATGCGCTGGCCTCGGTCGCCTCGCCGGCCGGGAGCTGGGCTCAGGCGTTCAAGCTGCCTCCCGGCGGCGGCACGCTCACGATCAGCAGGAGTGCACTGCTGCACGATCTCGTGACCGCGCTCGAGTTGCTGGCGTTCGTCGTCGTCGCTGCGCTGGCCCTGCCGGGCATCCGGACGGCTGCCGAGATCGAGGCCGCCACCGCCGCGGTCACTACCGCGGGCGGACCGGATGAGGACGACAGCGAGGGGCCCGGCGAATCTCGCGAACCGGAGGATGCAGGCGTCGAGCGCGAGGCCGTCCTAGTGGGCGCGGCCGGTAGCGCCAGCCAGGCCGCTGGTCCGGCGGGTCAAGAAGGTCAGCCCGGCCGTGCGGGCCGGGCAGGCCGAGGCGGGGCGGCCAGCGGCGACCGCCGGGAGGGCGCAGGGCGCGGAAAGCTCGGACGATCCGGAGCGCGCCGCGGTGCTCGAGCCAGGCTGACCGGTCGCGCCGGCGATGCCGCACCCAACGTTGGCCGGGGCCGCGCTGCCGCGACGGCGGCCGGTGCCGCGGCGGCCGGTGCTGCAGGAGTGGCCGGCGGTGCAGGGGTGGCCGGCGGTGCTGCGGCCACAGCGGCGGGCGGCGCCGCCACGGAAATCTTCGCTGCGGGACCGGCAGGCGCGGGCCGAGGGGCCCGCGCAGGCACGGCGCCTGGTGCCCCGGCCGCGGCCTGGCCGGCCGGCCAGCCCGCCAACCGGTTCATCAGCGAGCCGCCCGTGGTCGCCGGGCGTGGCCGGCCAGATCCGCTAGCGACGGCCGGGCTGCCCGATGTCGACGGACCAGGCTACGCCGATCGGCCGTTCGGTGAGGCGCCGGCGTACGGCGGCGATGCCCGCCGCGACCCCGCTGGCCGCCGGGACTCGGCTGGCTACGGCGACCCTGGCTACGGCGACCCTGGCTACCGCGACGTCCGCCAGGGCCGCGACCCTGCCCACGGCCCGTCGGCCCCCTACGGCGACGCGCCTCGCCGCAGCGCGCCGTCTCCGTCGGGTATGCCGTACGACGAGCCTTACGGGTCCGGACTGCCGGGCGGCCGGGATCGCTATGCGAGCGCCGGCCAGGGCCGATCGCCGTCCGGGTCGCCGTATCCGGATGACGCTGACGCCGCCGATCCGCGAGCCCATCGTCAGGCGCCCTACGGCGAGCCTGGGTACAACGAAGGCCCTGCGCGCGCCGGCGGCCCTGCGCGCACCGGCGGCCCTGGGTACAACGACGGCCCTGGGTACACGGGCGGTCCTGCCTACACCGGCGGTCCTGCTTTCACCGGCACTCCCGGATACGCCGACGAACCCGACTACTCAAGTCCGCCGGGCTACCGCGACGCGCGGGACTTCGGCCGGGGTCGGGCGGGCTACGAGGACAGCGGCAGTTATCCGGAGCCCGGCGACTATCAGCGCGGCCCCGGTTATCAGGACCCGGCTGGCTCTCGCGGCCAGCCCGCCAGCTGGGGCTCCGACGACCAGTCCTCGGCCTGGCCGTCCTCAGCGCCGCAGGGCGGCTGGCCGCAGGACTACCAGCAGCAGCCATGGGCCGGCGATGGCGACGAGCTGGAGGCGCTACCGCCGGCCGACGAGGTGCATCACGACTGGCCTGGCCGTGACGACAGGCCTGCCCGGGGCTGGCCCGCGCCCGGACGTGACGGCGAAGGAGACGCATGGTGACCCGGATGCGGTATGGCCGCCCGGTCTTCGCCGTGCTCGTCGTCCTGGCGCTCGCTGGGGTCTACTTCGCGGCGGGCGGCGGCCATCCGCTGGCGGCCGCTCGGCAGGCCGCCCGCCGAGCCGTTCAGTCCAGCAGTGCCGTCGTGTCAAGCGCCGTGCGAGTCTGCCCGGCGGTTGGCTCGACCGGGCCGACAGCCGCCTCCGTGGCGGTCGCGGCCATGCCCGCCGCTAGCTCGGCGGGCAGCGCCGTCGTGACGCGGCTGACGCCAGGCGGCAGCACGACGCCGGGCGCGGTGGTCGCCACCGACACCAAGCCAGGGCTGCTGCAGATCTCGGCCATCAGGCCGGCCGACCCGCTGACGCCGGCCCAGCAGGCCGGGCAGCCGGGCTCGAGCCCGAATGTCACCACGAGCGCGGCCCGCGGCGGAGTTGAGGTCGAGGCGAACGGTGCCATGGCACAGGGCCTGGAGGTCGAGCAGACGAGTCCAGGTGGCCTCGTCACCGCGCAGTGCGGCGCGCCCGGCACCAGCTTCTGGTTCGTCGGCCCCGGCCAGGCGTCCGCTGGGACGATCGAGCTGTACCTGGCGAACACCGGCAGCCAGGCGGCTGACGCGCAGCTGTCTGTGCTGACGGACGTCACCAAGGGCCCGCCGCTGCTCGGGAACGTCGACAACGGCATCACAGTCCCGCCTCATAGCATCGTCGTCCAGTCGCTCGGCCAGCTGCTGCAGTCCTCGAGGGTCATAGCGCTCAACGTCAGTACCAGCGTCGGACAGGTGACAGCTGCGGTCAGGGAGACCGGGCCGCCGAACGACGGCGGGATCTGGCTACCCCCGACCGGGGCGCCCGCCGAGCACCTGGTGATCCCCGGAATGCCCGGCGTCAGCGGCTCGCCCGCGCTCTACATCGCCGTGCCAGGGACTATCTCAGCGCAGATAAAGGTCACCGCGGTCACCGCCAAGGGCTCCTACCAGCCCACCGGCGGGACGGGCATCGACCTGCTCGGCGGATCGGCCGTCTCCATCCCGCTGTCCTCGCTGAGCGGGGTGGCAGGCGCGATCAGCATCTCGTCGAGCGTGCCTGTCGCTGCCACGCTGCTCGTCTCGGGTGGACCCGCGGGCTCGCCCGGCGCGCTAGCGGTGAGCAGCGGACCGATCACCGAGCAGGGAGTAGCGGCCGACAACCCAGCCAAATCGGCTGGCCGGACCCAGCTTGTGCTATCGGCGCCGCAGCATGCCGCGACCGTCCGGATCACGACTGCGACCGATACGGTCTCGGTGACCGGCCAGCAGGGCCAGACCGTGCAGATCGCCGCCCGCTCATCGGTCGTCGTCCCGGTTGGCCCGCCCGCGGGCGCCAATGCCACCGCGTTCTCCGTCATCGTGACGCCGCTGACCGGCGGACCGGTCTACGCCGGCCGGATCAGCACGGCAGGCGGGACCGTGCAGTCGGTCCTGGCGATGCCGAGCGCGCTGACGTCGATACCGCTCCCCGGCGTGACCAACTCGCTGTCAGCCATCCTGGGCTAGCAGCCACGCGGCGCGGGCCTGGCTAGTCCTCGGCCGGGTAGCCAGGATCAACGGTCTGCGGGTCCACGCCAAGCCAGTGGGCGAACTGCTCGACGATCACATCGAGCACGAGCTCGGCCAGTTCTTCCTGACCGTCGGCCCGAGCCAGCAGCGGACGGCGGTACAGCACGATCCGGGCCGGCCGGTCAGGAAGCTCGGCCAGGTCGGGGACTCCGGACAGGTCGGTGAGCCCGGAGAGGTCGGGGGACCGGGCGGGGCGACCCACGCCTGGCCGGTCAGAACCGGGCTCGAGCCGGGCTAGCGGTATCGGCTCCGGATCGTCGTTGTCGGGGATGAACGGGGGGATTTCCTCGACGCCGAATTCGATCCCCGACAGCTCGGCTTCCCAGCGCGGCTCCAGCTGGGAGACCGCCAGCAGGACCAGATCATCGAATCGCTCGGACCGGGACCGGTGCAGCGGCACCTCGGGCGGCACGAGCGAGCCACGCAGCCCGCGGCCATGCCGGTCGCGCCGTCGAACCCGGCCCGCAGTCGGGCGGCCGATGCCGCTGCCGTCATGCACAGTAACTCAGCGTATCCCAGCCGTGGATGGCGAGTTTCGTCCCTGCAATGTGGCAGCCGGAGACACGATCGCGCAGTGTGCCCCGGGTGGTGGCGTTACCGCCTGCCGGTCGATACCGTCAGCCGTTGTGAGGGACCATCACGACCCCCCAGCCGCCGGCGCCCGGGTGCCGCTCGCCCCCAGGCGGCGGCAGCAGGCCGGGACGGTGCTCCGTTGACCCCTCGCCAGTGCTCCAGACCGGCCTGCAAGCAGGTCGCCGTGTATACCCTGACCTACGTCTACCGTGACTCGACGGCAGTGCTTGGCCCGCTCGCCGGCTCCGTCGAGCCGCACTGCTACGACCTGTGCGCCCGGCACGCCGACCGGATGACGGCACCACGGGGCTGGGATGTGGTCCGGCTCCCGCTCGGGGACCCGCCCGACGAGCCGGCCGACGCGGACGACCTGGAGGCGCTCGCCAATGCCGTGCGCGAGGCCACGCCGCCGAGCGTGCCGGCCGAGCCGACTGGTCAGGGCGTCGAGGTCGGCCGCCGAGGCCACCTGCGGGTCCTGCGATCAGCGCCCACGGATGGCGGCCGCCTGCGGTAGGCCTCGGGCACGCGCGACGACGGCGGGTGGGCTGTTCGGGGACCCCGGGGAGGGATCATCCGTGCGCCTGTGCGTACGGTGCACCGGTAAGATCCCTGATGCTCGGGAGCGAGCAGGCGTCCGGCCACCACGAGCGACTGGAGATGGTTATGAAGATCGATAGCTGGCTGCTGGAGATCCTGGCCTGCCCGAAGTGCCACTCACCGCTCCGCGCCGACGACGCTGCCAGCGAGCTGGTGTGCACGGGACCGGACTGCGGCCTGGCCTACCCGGTGCGCGACGACATACCCGTGCTCCTGATTGACGAGGCACGCGACCCGGCAGCGGGCGACGCGCGGGAGTGATGGCCGATCGCAACAAGCGACGTGCGCGGCTCCGCGACACGCGCCGATAACACAGACCACGGCAAGCGTGCCGTCTTTGCCGCGCTGGCGGCGAACCTCGGCATCGCCGTCACCAAGTTCGTCGCCTTCGTCATCACCGGGTCCGCTTCGTTGCTGGCCGAGGCTGTGCACTCGGTTGCCGACTCCGGGAATCAGGCGCTGCTCCTGATCGGTCGCAGCCGGGCGCGGCGCGAGGAGACCGAAGAGCACCAGTTCGGGTTCGGCGCGGAGCGCTACTTCTACGCATTCATCGTGGCGCTCGTCCTGTTCACCGTCGGCGCCGTGTTCTCGGTCTACGAGGGCGTCCACCGCATCATGCACCCGGGCAAGCTCGTCTCGCCCGTTGTCGCGCTTGCCGTGCTGGGAATCGCTGTCGTGCTCGAGAGCCTGTCCCTGCGAACTGCGATCAAAGAGTCGAACCCTAGCCGCGGCCGGGCTAGCTGGCGCAGCTTCATCCGGCACGCCAAGGCACCCGAACTCCCGGCCGTTCTGCTGGAGGACGTCGCCGCGCTCAGCGGCCTGCTACTTGCACTGATAGGCGTGTCGGTGGCGACGCTCACGCACGACGACGTCTGGGACGGCGCCGGGTCGGTGGCCATCGGCCTGCTGCTCGCCAGCGTGGCCGTGGTGCTCGCCATCGAGACGAAGAGTCTGCTGATCGGCGAGTCGGCCAGCGTCGACGTCGAGGCGGCGATCGTCGAGGCCATCGAGGCCGGCCCGGACGCAGCCCAGGTCATCCACCTGCGGACGCTCCACGTCGGGCCGGAGACTCTGCTCGTCGCGGCCAAGATCGGCGTGACGCATGACGAGAGCGCGGCGAGCGTCGCGGCGGGCATCGATGCCGCCGAGCGCCGGATCCGCGCGGCCGTCCCCATCGCCGAGCTGATCTTCCTGGAACCTGACATCTACCACCCGGGCCGGGCCGATCCGGCCGACCCGGCGGTCAGAGCCGCCAGGCGGCGCGCGCGGCGCGGGCCTGGCCGGCTGGTGTCCCGCGCCGTACGCAAGCGCCCGGACTAGCGCGCTCCGTCGAGCAGCGCGGCCAGCTGGCCAGTATCCCGGACCGCCGACAGGTCGCTATCGCGGCGGGCATTTGCCCGCACGTCGGGGTT
>DATHQE010000065.1:0-16430 GCA_035483035.1 Streptosporangiaceae bacterium
TGGGGTAGGCCCGCTCGGCCCAGCTCCGCGGGGCTTGGTAGATCTCGCCAGGGAAAACGCTCACGCCAGCCGGGACGGAGACGTTCTTGGCGTCGAAGAACCCGAACTTGTTGTCCCAGTACAGCCGGCCTGATGAGACGCCCGTGTTCGTCAGCCAGTAGAGCGTGACGTTGTCGAGAATTTCGTCGCGTGTCAGCTCGCCTACGGGCTTGCCGTCAAAGGCTTGCGTGATTTCGCCGTAGCTGTAGGCGTCGTGGTTAATCATCCACGCCGCGAGGCCGACAGGTGAGTCCGCCACTCCGTACAGCGTCTGCGGCTGCGTGCCCATCTCTACCGCGTACCCTGCGCCCGTGGTGTAGAAGGTGCTGATCTGCTCGAACGCGCGCTTCTCGTCGGCGGAGAGGCCGGATGGCGGCGGGCCGCCGGGGGCGAGCTGACCGGGGATCGGGAGTGCCCCTGAAACCTCCGGAGGTATCGCACCGGGCATGTTGGTGTGTATGCCGAGCAATTCCGGAGGTGCCTGCGCGCCCATCAGATCCGTGACAACCGCGCCCCAGTCACCGCCTTGTGCCACGAAGCGGTCGTATCCGAGGCGCTTCATCAGCTCAACCCAGGCAGTCGCCATATGGTCGGGGCCCCAGCCGGGAGCCCCCGGCTTGTCTGAGTACCCGTAGCCCGGCATCGACGGAATCACCACGTGGAAAGCGTCAGCTGCGCGACCGCCGTGCGCCGTGGGGTTCGTGAGCGGATCGATGACCTTCAGCAGCTCGATGACCGAGCCAGGCCAGCCGTGGGTGAGGATGAGCGGCAGTGCATTCTCATGTGCTGATCGAACATGGATGAAATGAATGTCCAGCCCGTCGATCCCGGTCTTGAACTGCGGCAGGGCGTTCAGCTTCGCCTCACACCGGCGCACGTCGTAGTCCGAGGCCCAGTAGCGGGCGAGTTCCTGAATCGTCTTCAGCTGAACGCCCTGGGAGTGATCCGGGACGGTCTCCTTGTCCGGCCACCGAGTGTCCGCGACGCGCTGCCGCAGCGCCTGGAGCTCGTCCTTGGAGGTCTCGACAGCGAATGGCCGGATGGCTGACGTGTCGTGCGTGACAGACATGCGAGGCTCCTTGTCTTGAACCTGCCGGTACGAAGGGTTAAGTACCTTCTACGTCCTCAGCGCGCGCAAATCCCAGAGTCACCACTCGGGCGCCCGTGGCGCGTCACCCGAGCCGGGTGGTATCCGTGCTCCGGGCGCCTGTAAGGCGAATTTGCTTTGCGTCGCAGCCCCAGGGGCGCCTAGCGTTGGGTCAGCCGATCGGAGGTGCGTAGCGGAATGACGTCCGACCTCGTCGCTCTTTGCTTCGATGCGAACGACCCGGTCCGTCTCGCGCGCTTCTGGTCCGGCGTGCTGGGCTGGGAGATGGCCGCCGACCCCCAAGACGGCATTGAGCTGCTGCCGAGCGATGACACCGGGTTCCGGCTCCGATTTCTCGCGACTCAGGCACCGAAGGCCGGCCAGAACCAGGTGCACTTCGATCTGACGAGCGCGTCCCTCGAGGACCAGCAGCGGACGGTGGCGAGGTCCCTCGGACTCGGCGCCCGGCATATCGACATCGGTCAGCGACCGGAGGATGCCCATGTCGTGCTCGCAGACCCCGAAGGCAACGAGTTCTGCGTGATCGAACCGGGCAACAGCTTCCTCGCCGAGTGCGGATTCATCGGAGCGCTTGCATGCGAGGGTTCGCAGGAGGTCGGGTACTTCTGGAGCGAAGCGCTGGGGTGGCCGCTGGTCTGGGACCAGGACGAGGAGACCGCGATTCGCTCGCCGCAGGGCGGTCCGAAGATCACCTGGGGCGGTGGACCGCTGACGCCGAAGGCCGGCAAGTACCGGCTGCATTTCGACCTCGCACCGCCCGTCGACGGTGATCAGCAAGCGGAGGTCGAGCGCCTGATCTCGCTCGGGGCGACTCGCATCGATATCGGCCAGGGCGAAGTCAGCTGGGTCGTCATGGCCGATCCCGATGGCCACGAGTTCTGTGTGCTGGCGCCGCGCGGAGCGTCCAGATAGTCGTGCGCTTGATATCTGTGCCTTCTAGCACGAGCAAGCCAGGCACGTCGTAGGTAGCCAGCGAAACCAGCCGGTCGCGCGGCAGGTACGTCCGGCCGAAGTCGCCAGCCAGGGCGGCGGCGCCACATTGGTGGGCACGCTCCAGAAAGCTCATCACCTTGTCCGCGAGTTCGCGCTCGTAGAACGCATCGGCGACCAGCACAAGATCTCCTGCAGTTGCGCGCGGGCCATCGTCGCCGAGGAGATCGGCACAGACGCTGGCAACGGCGACCTTGTTGGCCCGAGCGTTGACCGTGACGGCCGCCGCAGCCAGCGGGTCTATGTCATAGGCGGTCACGTCCGCGGCCCCCGCTTTTGCGGCAGCGATCGCCACCAGGCCGGATCCGGAGGCGATATCGATGACGCGCCGGCCGCGGACAACCGCCGGGTGATCGAGAAGGTAGCGCGCCAGTGCACGCCCGCCAGCCCAGGCAAACGCCCAGAAAGGCGGATCCAGGCCCGTCACGCCCTTCGCGCGCTCCGTGTCCTCCCACAGGCTGATCGGCTCGCTGGCCTGATAGATCTGGATCTCGGGAACCAGCGGTACCGAACTGAGTTCGGTGCTTGTCAGGATGATCTTCAGCAGCGACGGCTCTGGCGGTGCCCCAACGTCCGATGCCATATCAGTTGAGGCTAGCCCGAACGTCCGCGTGTGCTCACCCGAAGGTGAAGTCGTAGGCCTGGATGCCGGGCGAGACCTGCAGCTGCAGGTGCCCTAGCTGCGGCGGGCCCGTCTGGTACAGCGTGTACAGCCGCGGGATGCCGCTGACCGTGAAGGTCCGGGTGTGGTGGCCGTTGATGCTGACGTCCACCGTGCCGGAGCCGCCCATGACCAGGTAGACGTCCTTGGCGAGGAAACTCAGCTCCAGCTGAGCTCCGCCGACGGCGGTGGCCTCCTCCGCGTGGATGGTCCACGTCCCGGACAGTCCCATATAGCCGGGCGGGAGCGTCGCCGGGAACTGGTAGTGCGCCGGGCTGTCTTCCGCGACCGCGCTCAGCGGGTCCAGGTACTGCAGTTGCTGATAGCCGACGTAGGTCTCCGGGCTCAGCTCACCGCTCGGTGTCAGGTTCGGCACGTCCGTAGCCGCGGGGAGCCGCACGCCGGGGCTGGCGTCCTGGAGCAGCTGGCGGATCAGTTTCTCGGTTGTCACGTAGCCGCCCTCGCCGAAGCTGACATGGCGGACGTCGCCCTTGGCGTCGATCAGGTACTCGGCGGGCCAGTACTCGTTGTCGTAGGCATTCCAGGTGGCGTAGTCGTCGTCGACGGCGACCGGGTAGCGCACCCCGAACGCGGCGGCCTGGGCCCGGACATTGGACACGACGTGCTCGAAGGCGAACTCGGGGGTATGCACGCCCACGACGACGAGGCCGTCCTTGGCGTAATTCCGGTACCACGCTTCCACGTGCGGCAGGCTGCGCTGGCAGTTGATGCACGAGTACGTCCAGAAGTCGACCAGGACGACCTTGCCGCGCAGGCCTGCCATGGTCAGCGGTCTGCCGCCGGAAGTGTTGAGCCACGCGGTGATGCCCTTGAAGGCAGGCGCGGGCCCGCAGCTCACCAGGACCGTCGCCGTCGAACTGCACTTGGTCAGCGACGTCGCCGTGGTGCCGGTCAGGCCGTTGAGCTCAGTCCGGACATTCTGGGAGCCCTGTAGGGCGCTGGAGTAGCTGGGCACGACTCGTTCCAGGCTCTGAAAGACGTTCAACCCGATCGCCACGGCCATGACGACAAGGACGGCGCCGCCGACCTGCCTGACCCTCGGCGCGTGCCGCCGCAGCGCGGCGACGTGCCGGGAAAGCTGGCCGCCCGCGAGCGCGACGGCCAGCAGGGGCACCGACGTGCCGAGCGCGAATGCCGCAGTAACGAAGACCGCGGTCGCCCCTACCTTGTGCGTTGCGCCGACAACGGTGATGGCGGCCAGTACCGGCCCGGCGCACGGCACATAGAGGACGCCCAGCGCGAGGCCCAACACGAACCCGCCGGCCTTGCCGTTCGGTCTCCGGACGCCGACGCGGGCGAACGGGCGCTCCAGCAGCGCGCCCAGGGGCTGGATCAGGTAGCCGAGCCCCACCACAGCGAGCAGCACTATGCCGGCATCCCGCAGAGAGTTCTGCGGCAGGTGCAGCAGCGAGATGATCTCCGAGCCAGCCAGGATCAGCAGGCTGAAGCTGACGACCAGGCCGCCGACGACGGCTAGAGACCGCCCGAGGCCCTGGAGCGGGCGCGTGACGCCGCGGGTGGCACCGGCCGGGGAAGCGCCCCCCACGGAGGCATCCGGCGGCTGAGCCGCGCCCGCGACCAGCACGACAGGCAGGACCGGCAGGATGCACGGCGAGATGCCCGCCAGGAAGCCGGCCACCGCGCCGACGAGGATCAGGCCGATCATGACGCCACGTGTTTATTGCCGCCGGCTTGCACGTCAGGTATTCGTTGCTGGCATCCCGCTAGCTTGGTCAGGGGAGCTCAGTAGCCGTTGAAGAATGACCTGACCTCGGGGCCAGCGACTTGCGCGCCGTAGCCGGCGCTGACTACCAGGCAGGCGACCGCGACGTCACGCGACGGCTCGAAGGCGATGAGCCAGCTGTTGGGCTGCTCCTGACCGTCGATATCCGCGGTGCCCGTTTTGGCGTAGACATCCGGGCCGAACCCGATCGGTGCGGCCGTACCGCTGGTGACCACTGCCCGCATCATCTCCTTCAGCCAGGCGTCGGTCGTGGCTGGCAGCGGCGTCGCGGTGACCAGCGGGCCACCTGCCGCCAGGTACGGCTGCCGGAAAGTCCCGCTGTCGATGGTGGCCGCGATCGACGCCATCGCCAGCGGTGAAGCGGTCAGCTGACCCTCGCCGAAGGCTTCTTGGGCCAGTTCAGAGCCAGATGCTGACGCCGGGGCGTTGAAGTAGCTCGCCGAGAGGCTGCCGATGCCGATGTCCCATTGCTGGTCCAGGCCGTAATACTGCTTGGCTGTCTGCGCCAGGCGGCCGTTGGTCAGATGTTGCCACTGCGTACTGAAGGCGTTGTTGCAGGACTGCGCAAAGTCAGTGATGAACGGTGTCGACGCCGACTCGGATTCACCTTTGTCGTTGTGGTAGGTGACGCCCTGAATCGTAAAAGTCTTCGGGCACGCTACGTGGCTGGCCGGAGTGAGCACTCCCTCGTTGAAGAGCGCAGTCGAGGTGACGGTCTTCATCGACGAGCCCGGTGCCACCGCCGCAGTGAGCGCGAAGTCGTTGAAACCGGCGTTATTGGCGACGGCCAGGATCTTGCCGGTCGACGGCTGGATGACCACCATCGAGCTGTCGTTATGCTCGCCGACGGCAGACCGCGCGGCCTGCTCCGCAGCCGCATCGATCGTTGTCGCGAGTCCAGCGACGTTCGTCGGCGCGACCACGACCGCCTGGCTGTTGGCCACGGGCTGACCCGACTTGCTCTCCATCTCGACGTCGAGGCCGGGCGATCCGTGCCCCGGCGGGGCGCCTGACTCCAGGCCAGTGGCGATGTTGTTCAGCCCTGCATCCCCGTAATTTCTGAGGTCATTGCCGCTGGCGTCAGTGACCGAGGTGACGCGCGGGGCGACCGCGACGGCTTCCAGGTGCGTGGACGTGGTGAGGTTGGGAGCCAGGTCGGCGGGTGCCCAGGCGATGTACCAGTACTGGGATTGCTTCCCCTGATAGGCCACCAGCGAAGCGTGATAGTGCCAGACTCCGCTGACCGCCGTAGCGCCGTTCGACACGGCGACACTGGCACTGGCCGCGTAGGTGACGGTCGCCCGAGGGCTCGCCGAGTTTGACGAGATCGCCGTGGCTGAGCCGGCTGCACTGCTGAGCTTGCTGAGGTGGAGGTCCGCCCGGAAGGCCGTGAGGGCGGCCCTGGCGGCAGCCGGATGGTTAGTGTAGTTCGCCGCCTGGCGCAGTTGTCCTGCGTCCCAGGCGCGCAGGAAGGCACGGGCTGTCTGCTGCGCGTCCTGGCCAGGCGATGATCCAGTCGGCAGGTAACCAGTCGTGTGGGCGGACCCATGTCCCGGCAGTACAAGCACGGCAGCGACAACTGCCGCGGCTGCGGCGACGCCTACCAGCACATAAGGGAGCTTTCGCCGCCTCCTGCCCCGTCTGCCGTGGGTGCCGCGCGATGGCCGCTGCTCAGCAACCGGCGGGAGCGGGGCCGCTGAGGGGGCCGGGCGGTACAGCGAGTCCCACCAGCCGCTGTCTTCCGAATTGTCGCTCACGTGAGCGACCGTACCTACTACCCGATTGCTGATCAAATCATATGGATATTGCCGGCCAGCTCAGGGTGCCGTGGACGATCAGGAGTTCGTGAGGATGACGAGTTGCTGAGTCGCCCTGGTCATCGCGACATAACGGTCGACCGCGCCTTCTATCCCTGGGCCGAACGCCTCGGGATCGACGAGGATTACCAGGTCGAACTCGAGGCCCTTCGACAGCTCAGGGGTCAGCGACTGGACGCGTGACGTGGCCCGGAACGAGGTATCGCCGATGACGCACGCGATCCCGTCGGCCTGGGCGCTGAGCCAGCTGTCGATGACCAAGCCCAGGTCCGAGGCAGATCCGTGCCCGACAGGGAGGCCGGTGCTGCGGATGGAGATCGGTACGTTGGCGTCCGGGAGTACGGCCCGGATGACGGGCTCGGCCGCCGCCATTACTTCTTCCGGCGTTCGGTAGTTGATGCTCAGGGAAGCAAGGCTGATCTGGTCGAGCCCGGTCCGTCCTAGCCGTTCCTGCCACGACTCCGTGAACCCGTGCCTGGCCTGGGCGCGGTCCCCGACGATGGTGAAGCTGCGCGAGGGGCAGCGCAGCAGCAGCATCTGCCACTCGGCGTCGGTCAGTTCCTGAGCCTCGTCCACGACGATGTGCGCGAACGGGCCGGCGAGCCGGTCCGGATCGGGACCGGGCAGCGCGGCCTCATTGACCAGCGCCTCCTGAAAGTCCTCGCCGCGCAGCATCGTCACCAGGCCTGCGCCGTACTCGTCGTCGGCGGCCTCGATCAGGTTGTCGACGACGCGGGCCATTTGCTCGCGTTCAGCGGCGATCGCCGCTTCATGCCGGCGCTTGCGCCGTGATGCCTCCGGGTCGCCGAGCCGCTGTCGTGCTGCGTCCAGGAGCGGCAGGTCGGACACGGTCCAGGCCTGGGCGTCGCTGCGCTGCAGTTTCTGAACGTCATCGGGGCTGAGCCACGGAGCGCACATGCGCAGGTAGGCGGGCACCGACCAGAAGTCGCCCACGAGGTCGGCGGCGTCGATCAGCGGCCATGCCCGGTACAGGGCGGTGACCAGCTCTCGGTTCTGCAGCAGCGACGTGCGGAACAGATCATCGGGGATGTCGCCGCCTTGCTTATCCATCAGGATCGCGACCAGTTCGTCCAGGATCTGATCGCGCGCCTCGTTGTGCGGAGTGCCGGGCTCTCGTGCCGCGAACGCCTCCGCCCAGTCCTCGGCGGCGAGCCAGATGTCAGTCCAGTGGGTCTCCACTGTCATCCCCGTGGCAGGCGGCTTCTCGTAGAACCGCACGGCCGGCTCGATCGCCTTCACGAGGTCAGCGGACGACTTGAGGCGGGCCACGTCGGGGTCGGCCTCGATCTCTGCTGCGGCGCCCTCAGCGACGAGGTCCCGCAGGGTACAGGTCTGCACGCCCTCCTCGCCGAGGCGGGGCAGCACGTCGGAGACGTAGGCCAGGTACGGCTGGTGCGGGCCGACGAACAAGACGCCGCCCCGGCGGTGACTGAGGCGGGGATCAGAGTAGAGCAGGTAGGCGGAGCGGTGCAGCGCGACGACAGTCTTGCCCGTGCCCGGACCGCCGTCGACGACGAGAGCTCCACGGGATCCGGCACGGATGATGGCGTCCTGATCGGCCTGGATGGTGCCGAGCACGTCTCGCATCCGGGCCGACCTGTTGCTGCCCAGGCTGGCAATGAAGGCGGACTGGTCGTCGAGCGCGGCGTGTCCGTCAAACCCGTCCGGCGTGAACACCTCGTCCCAGTAGTCGCCGATCAGGCCACGGGTCCAGCGGTACCTACGGCGGCTGGCCAGGCCCATCGGGTTGGCGTGGGTCGCCCCGAAGAACGGCTCAGCCGCGGGGGAGCGCCAGTCGACCAGCAGTCGGCGACCAGCTGCGTCGGTGAGGCCAAGCCGTCCGACGTACACAGGCTCAGCGTTGTCTTCGCTGACCATGCGTCCGAGGCACAGGTCCAGGCCGAAACGACGCAGCGTCCGGAGGCGTGCGGTCAGCCGGTGGACCTCCATGTCCCGGTCCAGGGCCTTCTGCCCGATGCCGCCGGGCGCCTTGCGCTCAGCGGCGAGGCGGCCAGACAGGTCGGCGATTGCCTCCTCGAGGCTCTCGGCGACGGCCGCGAAGTGCTGCTCATCGTCGCCGATCAGCCTCGGGTCGGCCTTGGCGGCAAGGCGGTCTGGCAGGTCAAATGCGCTGGTGAGGGGCTTCACGGCAAGCGATTATGCGGCATGACCCGGGTCTTGCCGCAAGCCCCCCGGTGCGCTATAGATTGAAGGTGGAGGGGAGTGCGCGCGCTCCCTATTCGGCAGCCAGGGACTCCAGCGGTGTGTCCGGATCAGCGAGCGCGGCCCTGTCAACTGGCCGGCTAGCACGCACCAGCGCCTGGATAGCGTCATTGACATCCCAGACGTTGACGTTCATGCCCGCGAGCACTCGACCGTCGTCGCCGAGCCAGAACGCCACGAACTCGCGCCGGTCCACGTCGCCGCGGAAAACTACCTCGTCGTACCCGTCGGGCTCGACGTAGCCGGAGTACTCCATGCCCAGGTCGTACTGGTCGCTGAAGAAGTACGGCACTCGGTCGTAGCTGACATCCTCTCCGGCCATCGCCCTGGCCGCGGTCTGCGGCTGGTTGAGCGCATTCGCCCAGTGCTCGACCCGGAGGTGCTTGCCCAGCAGCGGGTGGAACGCGCTGGCGACGTCTCCGGCGGCGTAGATGTCCGGGTCTGACGACCGCAGCTGGGCGTCGACGCGGATGCCGTTGTCGACGTCCAGGCCGGCGGCCACGGCGAGCTCGGTGTTGGGCGTAATGCCGACGCCGACGATCACCGCGTCTGCCGGAATCAGGCTGCCGTCCGAGAGCCGTACCGCGTCGGCGTGACCGTCACTGCCAGTAATCTCGCTGACCTGTACGCCGAACCGCAGGTCGACGTCGTGCTCAGCATGGAGCGCCGCAAAGACGCTAGCGACCTCGCTGCCGAGTACCCGTAGCAGCGGCAGCTCGGCTGTTTCAAGAACGGTCACCGCCACGCCCGCTTCCCGCGCGGCCGCCGTGACCTCCAGGCCGATCCAGCCTGCGCCGATGACAGTGATCCGGCCGACGCGAGCGAGCAGCGCCTTGATGCGATCGCTGTCGCCTGCGCTGCGCAGGTACAGGACGCCGTCCAGGTCAGCGCCCGGCACCTGCAGGCGGCGCGGCGATGAGCCGGTGGTCAGCAGCAGCTTCGCGTATCCGATCCGGCTGCCGTCGGCGAGCACGACCTCGTGCGCAGCGGGGTCTATCCCGGTCACTGTCACGCCAAGGCGCAGGTCAATATCGGCCTCGGCGTACCACTCGCGCGGGTGGACGTAGATAGTTTCGCGCTCGGCCTTGCCCTGCAAATAGCCCTTGGATAGCGGCGGCCGCTCGTAGGGCAGCTCACTCTCCGCGCCGAGCAGCACGACCCGGCCGTCGTGGCCTGCTGCTCGCAGCGCTTCCGCGGCCTTCGCCCCGCCGAGGCTGGCGCCGACAATCACGTAAGTCGCATCCGTACTCATCGTCATCCCCGCATGTTCGACTGCTGTGCCCGCAACGTCTCGCCTAGATGTTCGCTGAGCTGCGCCCAGCTGTCCTCGAATTTGGCCACGGCCGCGTCTTCCAGGCCTTGCATGCTGTCGACGTAGTCAATACCCAGGAGCTGCAGATCGTCGAGGACCTGCTGCGCCTCCTGGTAGTGACTGTCCATGGAGTCGGCCGGGATCTGACCGTGGTCCGCGACGGCGCGCAACGTTGCCTCCGGCATCGTGTTCACCACATCGCGGGCCACCAGGCTCGTCACGTACCGGGTGTCGGGGTACGCCGGATCCTTGACCGAGGTCGACGCCCACAGCGGACGCTGCGGCCTCGCACCCGCCGCTTGCAGCGCGCCCCACCGCGACCCGGCGAGGAATCGCTCGTAGTGCTGGTAGGCCAGCTGCGCATTCGCGATCGCGACACGACCGCGCAGCCGCGCGGCGTCCGGTGTGCCGATCTTGTCCAGCCTCGAGTCGATCTCGGTGTCCACCCTCGATACGAAGAACGACGCGACCGAACCAATCGACCGCAGGTCGCGGCCTGCGTCCCTGGCTCGCTCCATGCCGTCGAGGAAGGCATCAAGCACCTCGTCGTAGCGCTGCAGCGAGAAGATCAGCGTGATGTTGATGCTGATCCCCTCGGCCAGGCATGCGGCGATGGCGGGTAGGCCCTGCCGGGCGGCCGGGATCTTGATGAACAGGTTCGGCCGGTCGACGAGCCACCACAATGCCCGTGCCTCGGCAATAGTCGTCTGGGTGTCGTGCGCCAGCCGCGGATCAACTTCGATCGAAACTCTGCCGTCCACGCCGTCTGTCGCGTCGTAGACCGGCCGCAGCACGTCGCAGGCCCAGCGGACATCGAACGTGGTCAGCGCGCGCAGCGCTGTCCCGACGTCCACACCCCGAGCAGCCAGGTCAGCCAGCTGCTGCTGGTACACCTCGCTGCCGGCGATAGCGTGCGCGAAGATCGTCGGGTTGGTCGTTACCCCCACCACGTGATCGTTGGCGGCCAGATCGGCCAGGCTGCCGGTCTCCAGTCGCTCCCGGCTGAGATCGTCAAGCCAGATCGAGACGCCTGCGTCGGTGAGGGCTGCTAGCGAACCAGCCATTGCCAGACTCCTTCCTGCCTGTCACGTAGCGTTCCGAGCAGCGCCGATGCCGGCTCCACCGCCTCGTCGTGCCTCATGATTCTCCCGTCGTCGTCTCTGCCGGCTGGCTGGCGTCGATGATTACCACGCAACAGCGGCCTGGCCGGGGATCTAGCTCGGGATGCAGGTCACTTGCGCCGGAGCCGTTGATCAGGCCCTCGATGAGGGCCAGGTTCATGCCACAGACGAGGGCGGGATGCTGGGCCGCCAGCTGATGGAACGGGCAGTTGCGCAGCCGGACCGCTCCATCCGCGGCCCGCCACGGCTCGAAGCCGTGCTGGCGCAGGACCGCCTCCACCCCTCGACTGGCGGCTCCGCCGGTCGCTGTGGCCTGACCGCCGGACGCGAGGCCCGTACCGTACCGTCGGGCTGTATCGCGCAATGCCTCACTGCTCCGGCCACTGGCGTCGGACTGCACGGCAACTGCTAGCAAGCGGGCAGCGAGCTCGTACTCGCGCGGCGGCACTGCCACGGCGAACTCCCGCCCCGAGCGGGCGTAGAGCTTCGCCGGCCTGCCTGCCCCCGGCCCGTTCCTGCCGGCCGGACGCTGGTACGTGGCGGTAAGCAGGCCGAGCTCTACGAGCTTGTCCAAGTGATAAGCGGCCAGCGGCCGGCCAATGCCGGCCCCGGCGGCTGCCTCGTCCCGGCCCATTGGCGCGGAACTAGCAGAGACGACGTCGTACAGCCGGGCACGGACCGGATCGTCCAGGCTGCTGACTGCCGCCAGGCCCGAACTGCTAGCGTCCATGCGCCGACTCTATCACTAACATCTGCTAGCTAAATTACCCGGTGCCGCTCAGCGGCCAGCGGCGTAGGCGTCACCCGCGACGGTCAGTCGCCCGGCGCGATGCGCATGGCTTCCTGCGCGATCGGTGGCGGCGCCTGGAAGTCCCAGGCTCTGAACAGCACGGCGTTCGGCACACCCATGGCGCGGCCCTGCACCGCGGTGATGCCCGTAATCATGAGCCGAGGCGGGGGATGGCCGGCGATCCCGGCCAGGTAACGGGCATGCGCCTCCAGGGACGCGATCCCTCGTTCCAGCGGCTCACCAGAGACATCCACGCCATGTGTCGGGCGCGGGTCGCCTACCACTAGCAGCCACCGCACCGACCATGGCTGCAATCCCTGATCAAGAAGTTCGGGGAAGACCCAGCGATTACCGGCGTCGCGAACCGCGTCCAGTGCGGCCAGGCCGGCGACCCGGTGGTCGGCCTGGTTCAGCCCGGCCACGAACTCCACGTCCCATGACCCGACCAGCACGGCATCGGGCTGGCCGGAGCGGATGAACCGGGCGATGTCGCGCCGCAGCTCCAGGCTGGACTCCAGTACGCCGTCCGGATAATCGAGGAAGTCGACCCGGCTGACGCCGACGGCATGTGCACCCGCGATCTGCTCGTGAGTGCGCAGCTCTGCGGTCTGCTGCGGCGGGCTGCCATCGATGCCCGCCTCGCCGCGGGTCAGCAGCAAGTAGGCCACCTCGATGCCGCCAGCTGTCCAGGCCGCGATCGCTGACGACGCCCCATATTCCACGTCGTCGGGGTGCGCGACCACACACAGAACCCGGCGGAAGGCCCCATCGGGGAACGGCGCGATCAGCTCGGCGGCCATGGCCCGAGCGTAGCGGCGAACGTCCCCGTGGCGCCCCCGGGTTGGGCAGGTCCTAGGGCGGGTAGCTGGGGTTGGTCCGCCTGACATAGATGCGGAGGGACCATGCCTGACAAGGTGCTTGAGGAACTGCTGGTGTCCTCAGAGGTGCAAACGGCGCGCGATCGGCTCGAAGACTACGAGGCGGCCGAGGCCGCGGCGGAGAACAACCCGGCCGGCGAGCAGGAACTTTCCGACCTGCGTGCCGCCATGGTCGACATGCCTGGCGCGGTGCGAATGCTCCTGGCTGCCATCGATCGCGCGGGGAACAGTGCTGGCGAGCCGCAGTACGACGAGGGATCGGCAGCCGGCTTCGGGCCGTCGGCGAGTTAGCCGAAGGGTCCTCCGCGTGGCACGTTGTCCGTTCAGCGGGGGTCTGGTGACTCGTTCGTCGCGGTCGTCCCAGGGATAACCAGTGCGGCTTCGTAGGCGAGGACGACGGCCTGGACTCGATCCCGCAGGCCGAGCTTGGCCAGTATGCGCCCGACGTGGACCTTCACGGTGCCGGCGGACAGATGCATCCTGGCAGCGATTTCGCCGTTGGACATGCCCGCGGCGATCAGAGCGAAGACGTCCTGCTCGCGGGGCGTGAGGGCGCCGCGGATCTTTTCGGCACGCTGACCGCTGGGTCGCTCAGGCTGCTGCTCGGTGAACCGGCGGATAAGACGCCTGGTGGCCGTTGGCGCGAGGACGGAGTCGCCGGCGGCGATGGTGCGGATTGCGGCGACCAGGTCATCGGGCTGGGTGTCTTTGAGCAGGAACCCGCTGGCGCCCGCACGCAGCCCGGCGTAGACGTAGTCGTCCAGGTCGAACGTCGTCAGGATCAGCACCTTGGACCGCAGCCCGGCGGCGGCAATGTCGCGGGTCGCCTCGATACCGTCGCGTAGCGGCATCCGCACGTCCATGAGTACGACATCAGGGACAAGCGCGGATGCCATGGATACGGCTATCGCTCCGTCGCTTGCCTCGCCCGCCACCTCGATATCGGGTTCGGCATCGAGGATCAGCCGGAATCCCTTGCGGATCAGCGGGTGGTCGTCGGCCAGCAGGACTGTGATCATGACACGGGCGCGGGATCGAAGCCGAGCCGCGCGGTGACCTGCCAGCCGCTAGGGTCACGCGGACCAAAATCAAGGTCCCCGCCGAAAGCGCTGATGCGCTCGCGCATCCCGGTCAGGCCCCCGCCGCCGGTGCTCGATCCTGCGCCGCGCCCGGTACCGTCGTCCTCGACGTCGACGCGAACCTCGGCGGGCGCGAGCTGCAGGCGGACCGCCGCGCTGGCGTCAGGCCCCGCGTGCTTCATCGTGTTCGTCAGGGCTTCCTGGACCAGCCGGAAGACGGCGAGCTGGATTCCCGGCGGCAGGTCTGCGGCCGTGCCGCTGCGCTCGTACCGTACCGGCAGGCCGGCGGCCCGGACCCGGCCGAGCAGGTCGTCTAGGTCGGCCAGGCCAGGCAGCGGCTGCCGGGACTCCTCGCTAGAGTCGGCTCGCAGCACGCCGAGCAGCCGGCGGGTCTCGGTCAGCGCCTGCCGAGCCGTGGCCGACACGTCCCGGATCGCATCGGCCGCGTCGGCGGGCGCGCGGGTGACGGCGCGGAGGGCGCCGTCGGATAGTGCCACGATCACGGTGAGATGGTGGGCGACACTGTCGTGCATCTCACGGGCGATGCGCGCCCGTTCCTCCGCCGCGGCGAGGGCGCTGCTCTGGTCCCGTTCGCGCTCGAGCCGCCGGGCCCGGTCACGCAGCGCGGCGAGGAAAGCCCGGCGGGTGCCCGCGTACAAGCCGACCACCAAGACAGCCGCGGCAAACCCGGCGGCGTCCGAGACCGCGACCGGCCAGTTATGGGTCCCGTCCTGCGCGACCACCAGCAGCGTTAGGCCGGCCACAAGGACAGCCGCGGCCACCGCCTGTACCCAGCGCATCGTCGCCGCGACGGTGTACAGGCTGATCCCCAGCGCCACCGGGAACAACGCGCCCTGGTCCGGCCACTGCGCCACGAGGGCGGCCGCCAGCAGTGTCCAGACGAACACCGGACCGGGCCACACCCTCCGCAGCGGCAACGCTGCGGCCGTCACCACCGCGACGATCGCCCCCGTGGCGAGCGACAGCTGGACGGCATGCCCAGTCTGGCTGAACGAGAAGTGTGCCAGGGATGCCGCAGCAGCGACGACGGCGCATCCGGCGTCAAACGCCCAGGATCGCAGCCGCCGGGCTCGCGGGTTCTCGGCCGGCTTCCAGAAGGACACTCCTCCATCTTCCTCCCAGTTCACGCGGCCACCGGACGGCTCGGCATCGTTGCTTCCGTCGGCTCGCTGCCGCTGGTGACGGCATGCGCGGCCGGCCGCCATATCCGGGTAGCCAGCAGCAGCATGGCCGCCGCGAACGGGACCATGAGCAGCACCACGAGAACTGGCCCGGCGGACGGGACCTGCTGGGCAACCTCGAGGCCGAGCACGAACAGGACCGCCAGCCAGCGCGGCACGCTGCCGCTTCGCCATAGGGCAAACCCCATCAGCAGCGGCGCGGCGAAGATGCCGATGAAGTAAAGGCTGGAGAACACCTGCTCGAACCCGGAGTTGAAGGACGTCACGAGGAAGCGCGTCGCCGCCTCATGGCTGACGTGTGCGGTAGCCGCGGCGGCTAGGTTGACACCGACCAGGACGTTGACGAGTGCCCCGCAGAACGCACCTAGCGCGCCGAGCAGGGCGGCCACGGTAGCGATCACGGAGCCGCGCTCTCGGACCAGAGTGGCGATCGCGGCATACGAAACGGCGAGCGCACCTAGCGCGAGCAGCGAAAGGGAGCCTGAGACGTAGAGCTGACCTGAGTGCTTTGCCGCGATCGGCAGCACCTTCAGTGCGACCGCCGTGGTCGAAATAAGCTGATCCGTACCTTTGGGATTAAGGGCCTCCGCGCTCACGTACAGCAGGGCGGTGAGGGGCAGGAACAGGGCCAGCACTCGCTGGCGCATGCGGGCAGCATTATCCATGTGACTTCTCCAGGCTGATAGAGGCTTGTCGTGCGTCTCCGCTTCGGCCTACCGAGACGGAGGTCGCGACTTCCACCAGTAGCTGCCGACGACTAGAACGCTACGGTCCCGGCGACTCCATGCCGTCTGCCCCGAGGCCACACTCTCGCGGCCGCCTATGCCCCGAGGCATACGCCCACCACAGAGGTACCTGGCAATATTGGGCGATGACGGTTTCGCAGCTGCCTGAGCCGGCTGGCACGCCGGACCTCATCGTTCGCGACTACGCCGACGGCGACTACCGTGCTTGTCGAGCCCTGTGGACAGAGCTGACCGATTACCACCGGAGAATCTATGGGGATCCCGCGATCGGTGGCGACGACCCTGGAGCCGGCTTCGATGGCTACCTCGCCATGCCGCAACGGATCGGATCCTGGGTGGCCGAGTCTCATGGCAGGGTCGTAGGTCTGACCGGTCTGCTCGACCGAGGTACGAGTGGCGAAGTTGAGCCGGTCGTCGTTACAGAGGCAGTTCGGGATCAGGGCATCGGCCGTCAGCTCATCAGCCGGGTCGTCGAGCAGGCGCTCGCCTGCGGTTACGAATACCTGGCCATCCGCCCCGTTGCTCGCAACGTCGCCGCCGTACGGCGGTTCCATGCCGCTGGGTTCAGAACTCTAGGCGGCCACATCGACCTGACAATGGACCTGGCCCCACGGCGACATGAGTGGCTGCCAGGAGCCAGCCTGCACGGTCTCGACTTCGACTTCTAAGAGCCCAGCC
>DATHQE010000066.1:0-3379 GCA_035483035.1 Streptosporangiaceae bacterium
CCGGCGAAGGTAGGCTGCATGCCGTGAACGAGCCGCACGAGGCGGATTCGGTTGCGACGCGGCTTCGCATCCTGCGCGGCAGCCTCGGGCTCAGCCAGGAGCAGCTGGCCCGTCGGCTTGGCATGTCCTTCGCTACCGTGAACCGATGGGAATCAGGCCGCACGAAACTCTCTGCACGAGCCGCCGCGGCACTCGCCGCGCTCGAGGCCGAGCTCGCGGCAGCTAGCCACCGCGCCAGCGCGCGGGACGCGCTGCCGGTCGCCCAGACCAGCTTTGTCGGCCGGGCGCGCGAGCTAGCCGAGGTCGCTGGGCTGATCCGGCAGTCTCGCCTGGTCACGCTCATCGGGCCAGGTGGCGCAGGAAAGACACGGCTGGCCGCCGAAGCGCTGACTCGCAGCTTCGCCGACCGCGACGTCATCTTCGTGCCGCTGGAACAGATCCGCTACCCCCGGTCGCTGACGTCCGCCTTAGCGTCCCGGCTGAACGTGGCCGATCAGCAGGGCACGCCGCTGACCGAGTCGCTCACGGCGGCGCTCGCCGCCGCCCCCAAGCTGCTGCTGCTCGACGGTGCCGAGCGCATCGCGGGCCAGGTCGCCGGTCTCGCCGGCGAGCTGCTCGCAGCGGCGCCCGAGGTAAGGCTCGTCGTCACCAGCCGGGTGGTGCTCGGCGTCGCGGGCGAGGTGTGCTGGAGCGTCCCACCGCTGGACTGCCCGTCAGTGGCTGCTGGGGCATCGGACATCGCTGCGTCCGACGCCGTCCAGCTGTTCATGGCCAGAGCCAGCGAGCGGCTGCCTGACTTCCGCGCGGCCGACATTGCGCCGCATGCCATCGCCGAGCTGTGCCGCAGGCTAGACGGCCTGCCGCTGGCCATCGAGCTGATCGCGGGCTGGGTCGGCACGCTGTCGATCCGGGAGATCCTGCAGCAGCGTGCTGTGCTGCTGGACTCCGAGCCGACCACGGCCCAGCACGGCGGACGTCGGCTCGCCGACGTGCTGCAGGTGAGCTACGACCTGCTGAGCCCAGATCAGCAGCGCCGCCTGGCGATGCTGAGCGTCTTCGCCGGCCCCTTCCGGATCGGCGACGTCCAGGCCGTGCTCGATGTCGACGCGCAGGCGGCCGCTACCACAGTGCGCCTGCTCGTCGACTCGTCCTGGCTCGTAGTCACGCGTGGCGGCGAACAGAATCTGTTCACCATGCTGGAGACGATCCGGAGCTTCGCGGCGCTCCAGCTCGACAAGACCAAGACCGACGCCGGCCCAGACCACGAAAGCACAGCGGCGCGGCGACGGCACGCGCAGCATTTCGCCGCCATCGCGGCTGGCAGCGAGCTAGGCCTTGGCGGTGCCGACGCGGCCGACTGGGCGATCCGGCTCGAGGCCGCCGTCGCCGATCTGCACGCCGCGCTGTACTGGGCGGCCGAGCACGCCGAGATCGACCTGGGCCTGGATATCAGCGCCGCGCTGTGGCGGTGGTGGCTGGTCCGCGGCCGCCTCGCGGTCGGCCGGAACTGGCTGGCACGGTTCCTCGCGCTGGCCGGTTCACGCGACGACGAGCGAGTCGGCCGCGCTCGGTGCTCGGCCGCCGTCCTGGCAGTCGAGAACGGCGACTACCCGGCCGCCATCCGCGATGCGGAGGCGGCGCTGGCGATCTTCGAGCAGCTCGGCCTGACCGACCGGATGGCGCTGGCGGCAACGGTCCTCGGCTCGGCACATCGCTACCTCGGCAACCATGCAGGCGCCCGGCAGGGATTTCAGCTGGCCATGGACTTGCGCGCCAGACTTGGTGATCGCCGCAGCGTGTCGGTCGCGATCAACAACATGGCCCTGCTTGAGCTGGACGACGGCGACCTGAGCCGGGCGCTGGACCTGTTCGAGCAGGCGCTCGCCATCAAGCGCGAGCTCGGGGAGCGGCGGTCGATCGCGATCGGCCTGGCCAACCTCGCCGACGTACTTATCAGGACGAGTCAGTGGGACTCTGCCGACCAGGCGCTCGACGAGGGGGCCGCTCTGGCGGCCGGTCATCCGCAGCTGATCGGCACCATCCGCTGCAACCAGGGCGCTGTGGCCGCGCACCGGCGCAACTGGACGCAAGCCGCGGAGCATTTCCGGGCGGCCATCGTCGCGTCGCGGGCAGGCGGCCACCCGCACGGCGTCATCGAGGCGATGATCGGCCTCGGCCGGGTCTGCGAGCAGAGCGGCGACCGGGCCGAGGCGCTTTCGCAGCTTCGGGCCGCACACGCCCTGGCTATCGATATCGGGAACGCACAGCGTCGTGCTGACGCCGAGGCCGCACTCGCGGAGGTCATGGGCGCGTCAGCGGCCGGCGGCCGGAAGCCCGGCACTCTCACGAGCCGGCAGGCCGATGTGCTCCGCCTGCTCGCTGCCGGTCTCAGCAACAAGCAGATCGCTGCTGAGCTCGTCCTGAGTACCGCGACCGTGGAACGGCACCTGGCGACCATCTATCGCAATCTCGGCTTCAGCGGGCGGGTCGAAGCGGCCAGGTTCGCGATGGAGAACGGCCTGGCGGAGCCTGCGCCAGCTGGTGTTATAGCTCGCACGTCCGCGCCCTGACGAGGAATTACATGGTTGCCGTGATTCGGCAGCCGCCGCCGCGCCGGTAGAACGAGTGATAGAGCTCGTCATCCGCGGGACAGGGGCAGGGAGATGCCGGTGCGCGACCAGCTGCTCGGTTCGACGCAGCCAGTGCTGTCCATCTCCCTAGAGCCAGGGGAAAGCATCGTCGCGGAGACTGCCGAGTTCGCGTGGATGACCGACTCGATTCAGATGGCGGCTGGCCCGGCCGGCCTGAGCGCTTACACCGCGAAGGATTCAGCCGGGACGATCGCCTTCGCCTCAAGGCTGCCCGGCAGCATCGTGTGCCTGCAGATTTCGCCGGAGCAGGAGTACCTCGTGCACCACCAGGGCTTCCTGGCGGGTACGCCGGGAATCGAGGTCACCACCGGCTTCCGGCAGCCGTTGCGCACCGCCAGTCTCGCCGCCGACGAGTTCGTCTTGCGGCGCATTGGTGGCAGCGGCCGAGCCTGGGTCGACCTGTCCGGCGACGTGGTCCGGCGTGACCTGACCACCGGCAGTTCCCTCCGTACGCATCCCTGGCACATCGGGATCTGCGAAGCATCGGTCGCGGTCCAGATGGCCGAGCTCGCGCAGGCCACCGCTCCCCATTCCGGCAACGACGCGCTCCACTTTGCCGTCCTGTCCGGCCCCGGGTCCGTCTG
The DNA here is from genome assembly GCA_035483035.1 of Streptosporangiaceae bacterium. Lineage (GTDB taxonomy): Bacteria > Actinomycetota > Actinomycetes > Streptosporangiales > Streptosporangiaceae > JAJYUU01. The sequence continues at coordinate 3,236 of DATHQE010000066.1, forward strand.
GCTGCAGTCAATGCCACTCGCCGCCCAAGCCCGGCCGTTAGCTGCCGGTCCCGCGCCCGGCGGACCGGCTGTCGAGGGGGCAGCCGGCCCGCCACGGCCGGGTTAATTCGCTTGCTGACCAGCACCGTCATATCAAGATCGAGG
>DATHQE010000067.1:0-5187 GCA_035483035.1 Streptosporangiaceae bacterium
GCCGCGACCTCGGCCTCGCCGAAGGTGAAATCCATCTAGCGCGCCTCCTCGCGGGGCAGTCCGAGCAACCGCTCGGCGATCACCGATAGCAGGATCTGCGTGGTGCCCCCGGCGATACTCAGGCATCGGGTGAGCAAGAACTCCTCGAGTATCCCGGCAACCTGGCCGTCGGCTGCGGCGCCCGCCAAACCGGTCAGCTCGAACGCTGCCTCGGCGACTGCTTGCCGGTGGCTGACGCCGACGAGCTTGCGGACGGCCGCCAGCGGACCGGGATCCCCGCCCCGCAGCTGGGTAATGACGGCCTGCAGATCTAGTAGCGAGACGGCGATGCCCGCAGCGACGAGCGCGCCTAGCTGCTGACGCACCACCGGGTCGGTGTCGGCGGCGCATCGCGCCGCCAGGTCCAGGAGTCGCTCGACGGCTTCGCCGACGGACGAGTCAGTCCCCATCGCGACCCGTTCCGATGCAAGGGTTGTCCGGGCCACCCGCCAGCCATCGCCGGGTGCGCCGACGACGCAGTCGTCTGGCACGAAGACCTGGTCAAGGAAGACCTGGTTGAACATCTCCCGGCCGGTGATCTCGCGCAGCGGCCGGACGTCGATGCCTGGGCTGGTCATCGGGACAAGAAAGTACGTCAGGCCCTTGTGCTTCGGGACGCTGGCATCGGTGCGCGCCAGGCAGATCGCCCAGTCAGCCTGCCGGGCGAGCGAGGTCCACACCTTCTGCCCGGTGAGGCGCCAGCCGCCGTCGGTCCGCTCCGCCCTGGTCCGCAGCGACGCGAGGTCGGAGCCCGCCTCGGGCTCGCTGAAGAGCTGGCACCAGGTGATTTCCCCGCGCAGCGTCGGCCCGGCGAGTTTGTCAGCCTGGGCCGCCGTGCCGTGGCCGAGAATCGCCGGGATGGCCCAGCCCCCGATGACGATGTCCGGCCTGGCCAGGCCAGCGCGGACGAGTTCGTCATCGATGACCAGGCAAGCAGCCGGGGAAGCCGCGAGCCCGTGCGGCGGCGGCCACGCGGGCGCGGCGTAGCCAGAATCGGCGAGCGCGCGGCGCTGTTCAGCTTCCGGCAGCGGGGCGACGCGAGCTGCCTGCTCTCTGGCCGCGGTCCGAACGGCGGCGAGCTCGTCGTCCAGCGCACTCTCGCCATCAGCGTGCGCCGTCAGCGCGAGCTGGCGCCGCGCGCCGGCCAGTGCCAGCCGGGCCGTCCGATCGCGCCATCGCGCCGCGCCGCCGAGCAGCTGGCGCAGCGCCAGGGCCCGGCGCAGGTACAGATGCACGTCGTGTTCCCAGGTGAAACCGATGCCGCCGAGCACCTGGATGCAGTCCTTGGCGGCGTCCACGGCGGCGTCCAGATTGAACGCAGCGGCGGCCGCAGCAATCAGCGGCACGTCGCCGGGCGTATCGTCGATCGCCCTGGCCGCGTCCCAGGCGAGAGCTGCTGCCGTTTCGCTGCGGCACAACATGCCCGCGCACAGGTGCTTGACTGCCTGGAACGACCCGATCGGACGGCCGAACTGATGCCGGATCGTGGCGTACTCGGCCGCGGTGCGGGTGCACCAGCTCGACACGGCGGCGGCCTCGACGGCGCCCAGTGCGGCGGCCAGGTCGTGCACATCCTCGGTGCTGACGCCGGTCAGGACCTGCTCTGGACTCGCCACGGCCGCCGTCAGCGCGAGGTCCGCGAGGGATCGGGAAAAGTCTGCCGGGACCCGCGGGGTCAGCACGATGCCCGGGTGGTCAGCCGGCAGGAGAACCCAGACGCTGCCGAGATCGTCGTCCCCGATGCCGCGGTGTGCAGCGCCTGGCCGCCCCGGGCCGCCAAGCCGGCCGACGGCGCCGATCAGCAGATGCGTCGTGGTGCCGCCGCCGAGCACCGGTCCGGACCGCCCGGCGAGTTCGACCGAGCCGTCTGGCTGCACCCTCGCCGTGACCTGGCTCGGGTCCAGCGCGACCGCTATCGAGACCGCGCCCGCGGCGATCGCGCCGAGCGCCTCGCGCGCCGCCGGCCCGTCCTGGCCGCGGGTCAGCGCCTGGGCGGCCAGCAGCGTCGGGAGGATCGGACCTGGCACGAGTGACTCGGTGAGCTGAGCCAGCGCGGCGGCTAGCTCAGGCGCGCCGCCGGCGCCGCCCACTTCGGCCGGCAGACCGACCGCGAGCACGCCGAGCTCAGCCAGGCTGGCCCAGCGCCCGGCCGCCTCGACGCCATGGTCGCCGGACTCGATTCCTTGGCCTGGCTCGAGGGCGCGGACGAGATCGATGGACCGGGCCCGTTTGGCCCATTCGCGGATCGAGGCCTGGAGCGCAAGCTGCTCGTCGGTACTCGCGATCGGCAACTCGTCCTCCAGTTTCCTTGGCAGTCAAAATTAGAACACGTTATACCTGTAGTGGGCCAGGGTGCCCGCATCAGCTGCACCGCGGCGTCGCAGCCAGGCCAGGGACGGGCACGTTGCTAGGCTGGCGGCGGCAAGAAATGCGCTCTACCAGGGCCGGCGCGGCGCCGGCTCCGCGAACCGCGGGCAACGTGCGCGTGAGGGCAAGGACGAAAGGCCGGGATGGCACCGCCGAGAACACGTAACAGTGGCAGCGCTGACCTGGCCGCGTCGGGACGGGCCGCGTCCGCGGCAGCCGCGCCAGGGCCGGCCGTCGCTGGATCTGCCGCGCCCGGTCCGGCGGAGGCCGACCTGGGCTCCGCCGCACAACGGGAACGGCGCAAGCGCATCCTCGACGCCACGCTCGCGCTGGCGTCTAAGGGCGGCTACGAAGCTGTGCAGATGCGGACCGTAGCCGAGCGCGCTGACGTCGCGCTGGGCACGCTGTACCGGTATTTCCCGTCCAAGATCCACCTGCTGGTGTCCGGATTGGCCAGGGAGTTCGAGCGGGCCCAGGAACGGCTCGATCGAGCGCCGGTGCCGGGCGAGACTGCTTATGACCGGATGCTCTACGTGCTCGGCCGGGTGACCAGGTCCATGCAGCGCGATCCGCTGCTGATTGAGGCCATGACGAGGGCGTTCATGTTTGCCGACCCGAGCGCCGCCACCGAGGTCAACGTCGTCGCGAAGCTGATGGAAGACATGCTCACCAAGGCCATGCACGATGGTGAGCCGACGGCGGACGAGCGCGCGATCGCCAGGATCATCGGTGACGTCTGGCTATCCAACCTCGTCGCCTGGGTGACCCGGCGAGCTTCCGCCAACGACGTAGCGTCGCACCTGGAACTGGCCGCCCGCCTGCTGCTGCGCTAACCAGCTCGACTGGAGGCGGTTCAGGTCGGGCGGCGGCGGACCAGCCAGACGGTCGCGGCGATGAGCAGCACCGACAGCGCGAGCAGCCAGCCGCCCTCGATCCACTGGAATGGCCAGAACTGAGTTGCCGGATGGTAGCTGGTCCACTGCGTGTAGCCGTGCGGAGTGAGGCACTCCGCAATGGCTACCACTTTCGGCTTGCCGTGAGGCCCCACCGGGCCTGCAGGGCCTGCTGGGCAGAACCGATTGAGGAGGGCGTCGGGGGGAGACCCGGCGAATGCGAACTTGCCGCCCTTCGTCCACCACTGGCTGATGACCCACGCGGAGGCTGGCACGTTCAGGTTGGTGGTCAGCAGCGGAGTCAGGTAGTGCTCGCGCAGGAACGCCCCGGCGGCGAACGCGAGCCCGGCGTAGGCGGCCAGGGTGGCGACAATCGCGGGGACGACCCGGCGGATGAGCATGCCCGCCAGCGCGCCGATTGCGAAGGCGGCCAGCGTCCAGGCGGCGAACGCGACCCCGCGCAGGTCGAACAGGCCGGGAAAGAACGGAGTCACCTCGTTGAGGCCCAGGTTCTCGTTGCCGGTGGCGAAGTACGGCTGGTAGTACCAGGACGACAGCACGCTGAATGCTCCGGTGGCGGCCGCCACTGCGATCGCGAGCGCTACTAGCTTGGCGGTGGTCCAGCGCCACCGGCCGAAGCCCAGCGTCCAGGCGTACCGGAAGGTGCCGGTCTCCATCTCCCGGGCCAGCACGGGTGCGCCGACGAACGCCCCGATCAGCGCGGGCACCCCCTGCAGTATGAAGCCATTCGCCAGAAAGCCGTTCGTGCCAGTGAAGCTATTGGCCATGTCATAGCACGCAATTGAGACTGAGCTGGCCGGATGGCAGGCAGCGACGGTAGCGGCGTATGCATGGTGCGTCTTAATGCCGGCTAGCCACAGGCACACCGCCAGCCCGCCGAGGAACACGGCCACTCCGGCCAGCGCGATCCGGTGCTGCCGCCAGGTGACCCAGGCCATCCGCCGCCACGGCAGCGCCCGCGGGCTCGCGTCCTGCTCAGGGTGGGCGGGCATGGTCAGCGCGGTCATCTCGTTACCTCCGACGGTTGGGTGTCCCAGACGCTGGCCGGGCCGGGCAGCGCCATGGCACCGGGCTCACGTAGGTAGGCCAGGGCGAGTTCCTCCAGGCCGACCGGGTGCGCTTCCCAGCCCGGCGGGACCGGGTCGTCCGCGCTGCTCCTGACCAGCAGGTGGGCTTGCGCCCCACCGCGGCGGGTGTGCACAACTGGTTGCTGCGCGTATCTATCCGCCTCGGCGGCCGGGCCGGTCAGCAGGCGGTGGGTGGCGAGGAGGTCCTCGACCTCCCCGGCCACCTGCATCCGGCCCTGCGAGAGCAGGATGAGGTAGCTAGCGACCCGCTCCAGCTCTGCGAGCACGTGTGAGGACAGCAGCACCGACACCCCCTCGTCGGCCGCCGCCATCAGCACGATGGCCATGAAGTCATGCCGGGCGACCGGGTCGAGCATCGCCACCGGCTCATCCAGTACCAGCAGCTTCGGTCGGCGGGCCAGCGCCAAGGTCAGCGCGAGCTGGGCCTGCTGGCCGCCAGACAGCCTGCCCGCCTTCCGCTTCAGCGGGATGCCCAGATCGGCCAGCCGGGTTTCCGCGTAGGACTGGTCGAAACGGCGGGTCAGGTTGCGGGTCAGGTGCAGCATGTCCCCGGCCGACAGGTTCCTGTACAGCGGGGTGTCCTGGGCGACGAAAGCGATGCCGTCTAGCGCGGCTGGCGACCCAGGCGGCTGGCCGCCGAGCACGGTCACGGCGCCCGCGGACGGGGCGGTCAGGCCGACCGCGATGTTCAGCAGCGTGGTCTTGCCCGCGCCGTTCGGTCCTAGCAGCGCGGTCACGTGCCCGGCGGGGACCGCCAGCGTGCACTCGCGCAGCGCCCA
>DATHQE010000068.1:0-2734 GCA_035483035.1 Streptosporangiaceae bacterium
CCCGGAGCGCCTGCTCGCGCTATCGGACGAGGCGCTTCGCGGCGCCGGCCTGTCGGCCAACAAGACCGCCTCACTGCGAGACCTGTCCGCCAAGGTGCTCGACGGGACCGTCGTGCTGGAGCCGCGCCGGCTGGCACGCCAGAGCGATGCGGAGGTCGCCGAGCGTCTCATGAGCGTGCGCGGCATCGGCCGGTGGACCGCCGAGATCTTCCTCATGTTCCAGCTAAGGCGCCTGGACGTCTGGCCGACCGGAGACCTCGGCGTCCGGCGCGGCTACGGCCTCGCCTGGGACGTTCCCATGCCGACCGCCAAAGAGCTCGACCTGCTCGGTGAGCCGTACCATCCCTATCGCAGCGTCGTGGCCTGGTACTGCTGGCGGGCCGTCGACCTGTACGCAGCACGTACCGGAGCCGCCGCCGGGCCGAGCGCCGTGCCGCTGTGAGCGCTAGCAGCCACCAGGCGGACCGGGTACGCCCGCGCCCGTCGACGGCTGGTCGACCATGCCGCCAGCACTCGTCCGGACCTCGCCCCCCAGGTGCACGACGTACCAGTGGCCGCGCCAGGAGATGAGCGTGGAGATGCCGAACGACATGACCTGGCCGCCGACGCGGTAGACCAGGCGCGCGCCCGCGACGTGCCAGTAGCCGACGCCGTTAGCGCAGACGCCAGGGCTGATCCAGTCGGCCTCTTCCTCAGGCACGATGACTCGCACCAGCGTGGCGTACCGGGCGGACTGACCGCCGATCAGGTCGTGGGCAGCGATCACGTCAGCCTTGAACTCCGCCACGAGACGGCCCTGCCAGTCGGCGGCCGGATCCGCGATGGCCTTGACCTGCTCGTAGGCGGGCAGCGGGAAGAAGGCCGGCATAGCGAGGTCCGGCCGCCCGGACACGACCCCGGCCCACAGGTCGGTCATCTCGGCCTCGAACATCGCGCTGCGAGCAGGCGGCAGCGTGCCAGTCTGATGCTGGCCGACCCCGCCAGTCGGCACGCTGACGACCAGTGGCCAGGGCGACGCGGACGGCGACGCGCTAGCGCTGGTCGTCGGCGATGCACTACGCGGAGCCGCCTTGACCGCATGGGTGGACGCAGCCTGCGGCTTGCCGCCTCCTGCGGCAGCTGACCCCGCGCAGCCCGTCGACGCCGCGGCCACCACCGCCGCCATCGCGACTACCGCGGCCAGCAGTCTCGGCTGCCCACACCCCGTCATGGCCAGCATGGTAAGCCGCCGCGAGTGAGTTCTTCCCGCCAGGGCGGGCATGACGGAGGTAACGGCGCGGAGAGGACGGCACTGGATGGATCTCGGCCTGACCGGAAAGGTCGCCGTCGTGACCGGCGCGAGCAAGGGCATTGGGCTGGCTATCGTGCGCGGCCTGGCCGCCAACGGGGCGCAGGTCATTGCCGGCGCCCGAACGTCGTCGGCCGGGCTAGCCGAGTTGGTCCGGGCCGGGCAGGTGCGCGCGATTCAGGTCGACCTCACCGGTTCCAGCGGGCCGGCTGACCTGATCGAACAGGCCGGCGACCAGATCGACATCCTAGTGAACAACGTCGGCGGCGCCCCGGCCCGTACCGGCGGCTTCCTCAGCATTACCGACGACGACTGGCTGTCGACCATCACGGTAAATTTCCTGGTGGCGGTGCGGACCACCCGTGCCGCGCTGCCAGCCATGCTCGCTGCCGGGCATGGGGTGATCGTCAACACCGGTTCGGTGAACTCCTACCTGCCTGATCCTGCCGTCATGGATTACAGCGCGGCCAAGGCTGCGCTGGCGAACTTCGCCAAGGCGCTGTCGAAGGAGGTCGGGCCGCATGGCATCCGGGTCAACTCCGTCAGCCCCGGCCCCGTCGCCACGGACCTCTGGCTAGGCACTAGCGGCGTAGCCGCGACGGTCAGCGCGGCGACCGGGGCCGATCCGAAGGACGTCGCGGGTCAGGCGGCGAGCCAGATGGTCACAGGACGCTTCACGACGCCGGGGGAAGTTGCCGACCTTGTACTCTTCCTCGCCAGCGAGCGGGCGGCCAACATCACGGGCGCCACCTTCGCGATCGACGGCGGGCTCGTGCAGACTTTGTGAGTTATGGCCCGCATGACCGGCTGATGGTGAATACGCCTATAGCGAATCGAGCGCAGATCGTCGGTGGTCACGGGCGTGCAGCCACCGCCAGCGCGACGGTGCGCACGCGCAGAACTTACGATGGGCGGATGGAAGACGCACCGGCAGCACCGGCAGAGTCTCGCGATAATCCACCAGCGTCGACACCGCCGGTGCCCGAATCCCGCCCGCGCTCAGCGATCGTGACCGTGGACGACGACCCTGATGTCTCCCGCGCGGTAGCCAGGGACCTGCGGCGCCGCTATGGCGAGCAGCACCGGATCGTCCGCGCCGAATCAGGCGAGGCTGGCCTGGACGCATTGCGGCAGATGAAGCTGCGCGGGGACCTCGTCGCGGTCATCCTGGCCGACTACCGGATGCCGGAGCTCAACGGCATCGAATTCCTTGAGCGTGCGATGGACATCTACCCGGGCGCGCGCCGTGCGCTGCTGACCGCGTACGCCGACACCGGCGCCGCCATCGACGCCATCAACGTGGTCGATCTCGACTACTACCTGCTCAAGCCGTGGGACCCGCCCGAGGAGAAGCTGTATCCGGTGGTGGACTCGCTGCTAGAGACCTGGCTGGCGTCGGACCACCGGCCCGTGCCGGAGACCAAGCTCATCGGGCACCGCTGGTCG
>DATHQE010000069.1:0-7768 GCA_035483035.1 Streptosporangiaceae bacterium
CGTGCTCACGAGCCCGCCTGGCAGGCAAGCGCCGACAGCAGCTCATACCCGACGTGCGCGGCCGCGATGCCGGTGATCTGCGCGTGGTCATAGGCGGGCGCGACCTCGACGATGTCCGCGCCGACGACGTTGCGCGTGGCAAAGGACCGCAGCACGCCGAGCAGCTCCCGGCTAGTCAGGCCGCCAGCCTCGGGGGTGCCCGTACCCGGTGCGTGCGCGGGATCCAGCACGTCGATGTCGACGGATACGTAGACGGGCCGGTCCGCGACCTGGTCACCGATGCGTTCCACCATGCCGCGCACGCCGAGGTACTCCACGTCGGGCGCGGCGATTACCTGGAAGCCGAGCCGGGCGTCCTGGCCGAGGTCGTCGCCGGAGTACAGCGACCCCCGGGTGCCGACATGCAGACAGGCGGAGGAGTCCAGCAAGCCTTCTTCGGCAGCCCGCCGGAACGGCGTCCCGTGCGTGTACGCGGCACCGAAGTAGGTATCCCAGGTGTCCAGGTGCGCATCGAAATGCACGACGGCCACCGGTCCGTGCCGCGCGGCCACTGCTCGCAGTAGCGGGAGTGCGATCGTGTGGTCACCACCCAGCGTCAGGATACGTCCGGCCCGCTCGAGCAGGCTGCGTGCTCCCCGCTCGACAGTGGTGATCGCCTCCTCGAGGCTGAAGGGGTTGATGGCCAGGTCGCCAGCGTCGGCGACCTGCTGACGGGCGAACGGCTCAGTGTCCAGGGCCGGGTTGTAGGGCCGCAGCAGCCGGGATGACTCGCGGATATGGCCAGGCCCGAACCGGGCGCCCGGCCGGTAGCTGACGCCGCTATCGAACGGCGCGCCGAGCACGGCGACGTCAACCCGGTCCACCTCGTCGAGGCGGGGCAGGCGGGCGAACGTGGCCGGACCCGCGTATCGCGGCACCACGGTGGCGTCCACCGGTCCGACCATGCCACCTGCCGTCACGCGCGGGTAAGCCTCAGTCATGTAGCCTCCGCGTCGATCACCCGCAACTGTGCTTCGCTCGCCTCGATCGCGGCGCGCTCGGAGCCAAGGTCCAGCGAGCGGGCGCATAGCAAGTAGACCACGGCGGACACGGCCAGGCCGACGAGCCACGAGTAGTCCACGCCGTTGGTCACGTGGGCCGGGAAGTACCCGGTGTAGGAGAAGCCGGCGATCGGCGGCAGCACCATGAACGGGATCTCAGCGACGAAGCCGGCCGCATAGGCGGTCAGCCCGCGCCAGCCCCAGGCGCCGTAAACGCCGTCCGGCCGGAAGATATCGGTGATCGCGTAATGACCGCGCCGCACGAAGAAGAAGTCGACGAGGTTGAGCGCGGTCCACGGCACCAGCAGGTACAGCATCAGCGTGAGCGAATTCAGCACGGCGTTGACCGCGGTGTCGGAAGCGCTCGTCGAGATGCCAGCGCCGATCGCGTACCAGATGACCGCGAGGACGACCACGGTGCCGGCCCGCCAGACCCTGCTGGTCTGGATTTTCTTGAACGAGTCGATGCCGGTCAGCACCGTCAGCATGCCGCCATAGGCGTTCATCCCCATCGTGGCCAGCAGCGCGACCGCGGACAGGAACGCGGTAATCGAGCCGAGCGGCGCGGCGACCTTGTCGCCGACTTCCTGGAGGCCGACTAGGCCATCGGATACACCGAGCCGGGTGGCGAGCCACGCACCGAGCGCGATCAGCCAGATCGCCGAGCCGGACGCGCCGAAGAAGACCGCGGCGATAATTCCGCGCGGCGAGGTGTTGCGCGGCATGTAGCGGGAGTAGTCCGACACGTACGGGGCGTAGGTGATGTTGTAAGCCGCCGCGACGGAGAACTGCGCCATGAACGCTGCGAAGACGAAGCTGCCGGGATGATGCGGCGTCGTGCCGCCGGCGTGACCGATCAGCACGGCGACCGAGATAATCGCGTAGCAGGGGAGCGAGATCACCAGCAGGAGCCGGAAGACGCGGTGTACCCAGTCATAGCCGAAGATCGCGAGAGCGGCCGCGAGGACGGCGGTGGCCACTGCGACGCCACCCGCGCTCCAGCCGAACGCGCCGTGCAGGCCGCTGGCCATCAGTACCTGATCAGCAACGTTGAAGGCCATGTAGGTGAACAAGACGGCAAACAACGCCACGATGACGCCGCGGTAACCAAGCTGGGCGCGGGTCTGGATCATCTGCGGCAGGCCGAAGATCGGTCCCTGGGTAGCGTGGAAAGCCATGAAGAGGGTGCCGAAGCAGATGCCGAGTGCGCCGCCGAGAATGGACCAGCCCAGCGAGAGGCCGAGCGACGGACCGACGAAGCCGATCGGAATCGTGAAGTACTGGAAGTTGCCGAGGAACCACAGCATGGTCTGCTGCCACGTCTTGCCATGTCGCTCTGGGTCGGGGATCCAGTCAATCGAGTGCACTTCGATCTGGCCGAGCAGGCCGCGCTCAGCCTCATCGACCGCGGTCTGGGCGGGGGACTCAGCGGCCATGCCGCCTCCTCGGTAGCTGTGACGTGTGTCACCAGTTAGAATCACAACGAGTTTCCTGCCAGTCAACCCTTGTTTCATAGAAATCTCGCAGCAAATTTCGCGCCCGCCGCTCGACCGGGCCGGGAAGGGAGAGCGGTGCACGCTACCAGCGGCCGCGATGACGCAGAGCAGGCCGCAACCGACTTCGCCGCAATCCACCCGGCCGCCGGTCCCGACGGTGTCCGCATCGGGGCTCAGCTTCGCGCGGCGCGGCTCGCGGCGCGCAAGACCATGGCCGAGGTTGCCGACGAGGCGGGGCTGACCAAGGGCTTCGTGTCCAAGCTGGAGCGCGACCTGGCGAACGTCTCGGTGGCCTCGCTGTTCCGGCTGTGCGATGCGCTGGGGGTACCGATCGGCGCGATGTTCCAGGCGTCGAAGGGCGAGATCGTCCGGCAGGGGGAGTACCCGCCGATTGACTTCGGCGGCACCGGCATGCGGGAGTATCTGCTCACGCCGTCGGGCGAGAAGCGGGTACAGGTCATCCTCAGCGACATCCAGCCTGGCGGCGGCAGCGGCGATGAGGCCTACTCGCTGCCGGCCGACGTGGAGTTCGCCTACGTCCTGGCTGGGCGCCTCCACATCACCGTGGCCGGCGAAGCAGTGACGCTCGACCAGGGCGACGCCTACACGTTCCCTGCCGACGCGCCGCACACGTTCCGCTCGGCGCACGCGTCTGGCCGGACCCAGGTGCTCTGGCTTGTCTCGCCGGCGCTGCCCGATACTGGCTGGCAGCGTCCCGGCCCGGCTTAGCGAAGGAGCCTGCGTGACCGAGGTAGTGGAGTACTCCGTCGACGATGGCGTGGCGACGATCACGCTGAACCGGCCAGACAAGCTGAACGCGCTCAACGGCGAAATGTACGCGGGGATCCTGGCGGCGCTGGACCAGACTGACAGCGACGACAGCGTCCGGGCGGTCATCGTGACCGGGGCGGGCCGGGCGTTCTGCGCGGGTGCGGACCTGAGCCGCGGGGCCAGGACGTTCGACTACGGCGAGGCCGCCAGTGACGCGGAGGCCCACCGGGACCGGGGCGGCATGCTGGTGCTGCGGATCTACCGGTCGCTCAAGCCGGTCATCGCGGCGATCAACGGCCCGGCGGTGGGTGTAGGCATCTCGATGACCCTGCCGATGGACATCCGGATCATGGCCGACTCAGCCCGCGCGGGGTTCGTGTTCGCCGCACGCGGCATCGTGCCCGACGGCGCCGCATCCTGGTTCCTGCCGCGGATCGTGGGCATCAGCCAGGCGCTGGAGTGGTGCCTGTCCGGCCGGGTATTCGGCGCCGAAGAGGCGCTGGCCGGCGGGCTGGTCCGCACCGTCTGCCCGGCTGACGGAGTGGTGCCGCTAGCTACCCGGCTGGCGCGGGAGATCGCGGCGAACGCCGCGCCGGTGTCCGCGGTCATCACCCGGCACCTGCTGTGGCAGATGCTCGGCGCGGACCATCCGATGGTGACCCACCGGATCGACTCACGCGCCATCTACGACACCGGCCGGATGGCGGACGCGGCCGAAGGAGTCGCCGCATTCCTGGAGAAGCGCCCGGCGAACTGGACGCTCGCCCCGAGCACGGACCTGCCGGGCTGGTTCCCCTGGCGGCCCGAGCCGCCGTTCGCCGAATAGCCGGGCGTAGCCGCCGCTACTCGGGCTGATGTGTGCTCAGGGGAGATCTGTCGCCCACCAGCCACAAATGGCCGAACGGGTCGAGGAAACCGCCCTGGCGGTGAACGCCCCACGGCATTTCGTGGTCGCGGATCTCGTCCACACTGCCATCGGCTCCGGCGGCGACGGCGCGCCTGATGAACTCGTCCGGATCGTCGACGAACACCTCGACTCGGACTGTCCGCGAGCCGAGAGAACCGGGAGTGTCCCAGCGGTTGCCTTCAGGCTCGCCGAGGAAAAATGGCGCGCCCGCCACGGTGAGCCCGACGACGCCGCCAAGGTTCCACAGTTCGGTGGCGCCTAGCGCCGTGCCGTACCACCCGGCGGCCGCGGTCGCATCGGGGACCGCGAGCATCAGCGAGATCACCGGCGGCTGAGATTCTGCTGTCACTCCGTCATGGTTGCACGTCAATCGCCCATCCAGTCGATCCACTGACCCGACGGATGCGCGCGCGCGAGCAGTCGGCCGCCTTCGGCTGCCTGATCGAAGGTCCGGACGCCCAGCACGGCGAACACGCCATGCTCCCGATAGTCGGCCACTAGCGAATCCGGTACTGCCAGGCCCTGGACGCTGTCGCGGCCGGACGGCCCAAGCGGCACGAGCGGATCAAGGGACAGCCAGGTCACCGTCCGAGTACGGCTGGCACTGGACAGGATGGCGACTAGCTTCGCGCGCTCCGCGGGTGCCAGGAAGACGGCCAGGTAGGCATCTGTGACGATGACCGGCAGGTCAGCGGGCAGGCTGTCGAGCACGCCAGGCAGCTGCTCGACGACGTCCCCCGCCACGATCGTCGGCGGGTAGCGCCGTGTCACGCCGATGGCGGAGTCCAGCCTCGTCAGCGCCGACGCTTCCGGGGGCGAGCAGGCTCGCAGCCACGCGCAGGCGGCCGAGTCGTCCAGATCCACGGGCTCGAGCTCGATTCCGGTCCTGACCGCGATGGGCGGCAGCGAGGGACGCGGCGGCTGTTTCACGCTCTGTTTTTTAGCCCCGCGCAGCTCGCAGGTCAGGACGACACTGGCTGCGGCCGGCCCCGTTCCGGTTCCGTCGATCACATATCGATACCGGTCAAGCTGGAGGCCAAGGCCCGCCCCGGTGCCCAGATCGATCAGTCCAAATGGGCCGCGAGGGCCGGTGGCGGCGATGCCGAGCGCGATCTGCGTGCAGCGGGCTACCTCGTTCATCTGGTAGCGGTGGCTAACGCAAACGGTCATGATGTCGGGAAGCCGGGCCGAGACGAAGGCAGCCGCCGCGACGCCGAAGCCGTCATCGAACGGCGGCTGCGGATCGCCGGGCGCCGGAAAGTACCTGGCCAGCCGGCCGGGCCTGTCGTCTCGGACCAGGAAAGCGATCGCAGCGCTGGCGAGTAGCGCGGGCAGCCGGTCCGGCGGCAGGATGGACAGCGCAGCGAGCAGCCCGTCATGCTCCGCGATCACGCTGAACAAAGCCGCGGTCAGTCGCCAGGACTCGGGCTGGTCTGGTGGCGACCAGCCTGCCGCCACCTCGAGCGCCTGAGCGCGGATGTCGTCGACGTCCGTCACCGGCGGTTGCCCCCGTCGCTGACAGTGCGGATGCTGCCCGCTAGCCCGCTGTGCTTCCCCGGCACGGGGCCGACATTACGCCGTGAAGCTGTCCGCGATCCCGCCGCTACCCGGACAGGTCGGCGTTTCCTGAAATCTCCTCGTTCGGTACGCTCGCGGGATTGTCTGCACTGCTGCGAGCCCGTGAGGCTCGCGCGTGGCCCCCGGCAGTTCCCTGGCTGAGAGCAGGTTGCGTCAATGGCATGTCGTATCAGTGAGGTCGTGCTCGGTTGCCGCGAGCCTGAGGTGCTGGCGCGCTTCTGGTGCGAGGTCCTGGACTTCGTCGTACTTGATCGCGAGGACGACGGCACGCTGGAGATCGGGCCGCGCGAAGGGTTCGGCGGTCCGCAGCCCACGATCATCCTCAGTCGCAGGGACGAGCCGGAGCAGGGGAAATCCCGGCTGCACATCGACGTCAACGCCACCGACCGCGATCAGGACGCCGAGCTCGAGCGCCTGCTGAGTCTCGGTGCGCGTCCGGCCGACATCGGCCAGACAGGGCAGGAGGGGTGGCATGTCCTGGCCGACCCAGAAGGTAATGAGTTCTGCCTGCTCAAGGCCCGCCTCAACCCGCTCTGATGCGCATCGGTCACGCCTCGCCACCAGAGACCTAGCCGCTGGCCGCAGGCCTAGCCCCCGGCCGCCGCTAGCGCGTGCTGGTAGAGCACTGTCATCTGGCTGCCAAACTTGGCGGCGTAGGACACCGACGATGTGAAGCCACCTTGCTGATATCCGCCGATAACGCCGATGACGGTGTCGACGTTGTCGAAGGGACCTGAGTAGGCAAGGAGCGGGCTGCCGCTGGTGCCATCGGTGAAGCCATCGCAGTCGAACTCCAGCTGGGTGGAGCTGAAGTCTTGCACCGGGTTCTCGCAGGTGATCATGCCGTCCTGGCTGTCGGGGTAACCAGCGACCTTGACGGTCCGCGCGCTGGAGACGCCGATGCCAACTTCCTCACCGCCGGTGAGTGCCTGTACAGGTACCTTCGAGCCGGCCTGATGCACGATCAGGAACGCGAAGTCATCATCGGCGTCGGCGGAGGACTGCCACTGCTGATCCATGATGATCTGGCTGACCGTCCACGAGCCGAAGGGCTCCTGGCCCTTGGAGTAGTCCGGGACAAAGGCCACCTGGTCCGCCGAGCGGCCGGTGACGCAGTGCGCGGCCGTGATCAGAAGGTCGCCCGCCCGGCTGTCGACGACGCTCGCCGTGCAGAAGTGGCTGGAAAGCTGACCCGACGGCGTGAGAGTGAACAAGGCGCCTACCGGTGACGTCTGGCCATGCCCGGCGGTGCGGATCCCAAAGGTGGTAGCCGTACCGGCCGACGGAGTAAGCGCCACGACGACGCCGACGACGATCATGAGGACCAGCGCTACGGCGATGGGCCTGAGCCTGCCCAGGCCCATCCGACCTCCCACTAGTCGTCGTCCGCCTGGTGTAAGGCCGGGCCTCTCACCTGGTCTTTTTAGTTTACCTAAACCAGAATAAGAGGTAAACATGGAAAATCAGCGGATGGTAGCTGAGAGTTCGCTGAGTCCGACTTGGGTACCGCGGTGGGGTCCGGCGGGTCTTGTAAGAGACTCGGCCTGGCGGGGTTCGGCCGATATCCACTAAGTGAAACGCCCTCGCTCCGGGCCTCGATTCCTCAACCTGGCGGCTGCCATTCCGGTGCTGTCGCGCGACCGTCCGGCGGCGAGCGTAGCGGCGTCCCACTGCGTGGCGCGGCCGTCCGTCTCGCGCGGTTCGGTGTCGGTGACGGGCGCATATGAGCGGTGTGGCGGGGCTAAAAATGTCAGTGGTGCGGGCTAGAATCGTACATAGATTCGAACGGCTGGCCGCTGGCGGCGGCGAGCTGTTCGGCTGTCCTGCTGATCGGATCCTGGAGGCGCCGGATGTGCCAGGCCACCGCGCCGGCTAGTGCCGCGGACGCGCTCGGGTCGGCGTCGGCGGCGCTGTCGTGGCTGGCCGCCGGCGACGCGGCGGGGCTGACCACCGGCGAGCAGGCTGATGCGCTGCGG
>DATHQE010000070.1:0-5116 GCA_035483035.1 Streptosporangiaceae bacterium
AGCGACGCGGGGACTCCGGTCACGCTGTGGTGCCGGCGGCCCGAGCTGGCCGAGCACATCAATGCGCGGCACGAGTCGCCCGACTACCTGCCCGGCATCGCGCTGCCTGCCACGCTGCACGCCACCGCGGATCCCGGCGAGGCGCTGGCAGGCGCCGAACTTGTCCTGCTCGCCGTGCCGGCCCAGACCCTGCGCGCCCACCTGACCGACTGGCTCGACGTGCTGCCGACTGGCGCGCTGCTAGTCAGCCTCATGAAAGGCATCGAAGTCGGCACCGGCGACCGGATGAGTCAGGTCATCGCGGAGATCACCGGCGCCGGCCCGGACCGCATCGCGGTGATCTCCGGGCCTAACCTTGCGCCCGAGATCGCGGCCAGGCAGTACTGCGCGACCGTGGTCGCCTGCGCCGACCTGGCGGTAGCTGACCAGCTCCAGAAGGCGTGTCACACCGCCTACTTCCGCCCCTACACGAACCCGGACGTGGTTGGCTGCGAGCTTGGCGGCGCGGTGAAGAACGTCATCGCGATCGCTGTCGGCATCGCCGCCGGCATGGGGCTTGGCGACAACACCCGGGCCATGCTCATCACGAGAGGCCTGGCCGAGATCGCCAGGCTGGGCGCCGCGCTCGGTGCCGATCAGCACACGTTCGCCGGCCTGGCTGGCATGGGCGACCTGATGGCGAGCTGTAGTTCGCCACTGGCCAGGAACCGTGCGTTCGGCGAGAAACTCGGCCGTGGCATGCCGCTGGCCGACGTGCTCGCCGCGACCACTTCCCAGACCGTGGAAGGCGTCAAGTCGTCGGATTCGGTGCTCCAGCTAGCCCGCGCGCACGACGTGGAAATGCCGATCACTGAGGTGATCGCCGGGGTCATGCACGAGGGGCTGGAAGTCGGGCAGGCCGTGCTGCTACTGGCCAGCAGATCGGCCAAGCCGGAGCGTTACGGCGTGTAATCCAGGGGCACCACCCTACGGGCGCGAGTGGACGGGTACTGGAGGAGTTCGTGAACGAGCAGCGCAAGATCAAGGTCGCGGTCGTGTTCGGCGGTCGCGGGCCGGAGCACCAGGTGTCCTGCATGGGTGGCGGCAACATGCTCGGGTCCATCGACCGGTCACGCTATGAGGTGATCCCGGTCGGCATCACGACCGACGGCAGCTGGGTGCAGGTTGCCGACGCGCCCGAGCGGCTCGCGATCAACGACGGCAAGCTGCCCTCTGTCGAGTCGGTGGCCGAGTCCGGCTCCCCGCTGGTGCCGTGGTCGGGCAGCGGCACGGGCGGCGTGGCGACTGGCGATGTGGCGGACCCGGACGTGGTGGCCGGCGGCCTGGTGGCGAGCGCACCCGCCCAGATCCCGCACCTCTTCGGCGAGGTCGACGTCGTCCTGCCCGTGCTTCACGGCCCGTACGGTGAGGACGGGACCATCCAGGGCTTGCTCGAGATGGCCGGCGTGCCCTATGTCGGGGCCGGCGTGCTGGCCAGCGCAGTGAGCATGGACAAGGAGTACATGAACCTGATCTTCAAGGCGAAGGGCCTGCCAGTGGGGCCCTACGTCGTGGTCGGGGATCGGGATTGGCCAGTTCCCGAGTCGCCAGACATGCTCTCGGTCGAGGCCAAGCGCGTACTCGACGACATCGCCGATCTCGGCTGGCCGCTGTTCGTCAAGCCGGCCCGCGGCGGCTCGAGCATCGGCACTTCCAAGGCGCATGACATGGCGCAGTTGCACGACGCGATCGCGGTCGCCCGCCGGTACGACCCCAAGGTGCTGGTCGAGGCGGCGATCGATGGCGTCGAGATCGAGGTGTCGGTGCTCGAGGGCATCGACGGCGCGCCACCGGACACCAGCCTCCCCGGCCAGCTACTCGTCGAGGGCGGCGAGGAGTTCTGGGACTTCGAGGCCAAGTACCTGGATTCTGCTAGCGGTATGGCGATTCCGGCGCCGATCCCTGACAGCGCGATCGAGGAGATTCGCCGGCTCGGCGCGGCGGCGTTCGACGCGGTGTCCTGCGAGGGACTGGCCAGAGTCGACTTTTTCTACACCAGCGACGGCCGGGTCATTATCAACGAAATCAACACCATGCCGGGCCTGTCGCCGGCGTCGTATTTCCAGAAGATGTGGGAAGCAAGCGGAATGCCGTTCCCTCAGCTCATAGACAGACTGCTGCAAACGGCCCTGAAGAAACGCCGGGGGCTGCGCTAGCAGTCCGCCCGCTGGCGATTTCGGCAACGGGCTCATGATCGGGGGATCCGAGTGCAGCGGCAGCTGACCATGCCCATCGGCGTGGTCTGGCTGGTAGCGGTCATCGCGACCTGGGTGGCAGCCACGGCAGCGCTAGCGCCCCTGATCAAGGCCACTGCCAGTCACGCGAGTGCTGGCCAGGTCATCGGCCAGGCTGCCGTGAGCGCCACCTTCGCCTGCGTCTTCATCGGCGGGCCCGCAACGGCGGCCGCCCTGCGGATACGCCGGCGGCATAGCCAGCGCCGCGCGGCGTTGTGCGGCCTCGCTACCGCGGCACTGATCCTGCTGTTCTCGTGTTCCTACGTCGCGGCGACCGGCGCGCCACTCAGGTGGGCGTGGCAGACGCTCCCGCCGCTGGTCATCCTTACGGTGGCGCAGCTGTCACTCGCATTGCGACTGCGCCGTCGCTGTCGCGACCAGGCCGCATCCGAGCGGACACCGCCTGGCCAGGGGCCACCTGGCCAGGCCGAGCCCGCCGAGTTCGGCTAGATCTGCCGAATGTGTCTGACGATCAGCGCCGCTTCGCGTTGACCATGGCCTTGAAGTCCGCGCCGGCCCGGAACTTGGGCACCGAGGTCTTAGGCACCTTGACGGCAGCCCCGGTCGCCGGGTTGCGGGCAGTGCGCGCTGGCCGGATCTGCTTCTCGAACACACCGAAGCCCGTGATGGCGACCTTGTCGCCACGGGCGACCGTTTTCTGGATGGTCTCGAGGACGGCGTTGACCGCCTCGGTCGCGGTCTTCTTGTCCCCGATTCGGCTGGAAATTGCGTCGATCAGGTCGCGCTTGTTCATGTCCTCACTCCTGCGTTTCCCCCGAGTGGGAGGTCGCGCGGACACAAATGCCGTGCTCGCGACCTCTGATGGCCTTGAAATTATGGGATCCGGCGACATCGCACAAATACCATGGCAGGGAACGGCGCCGTGTCGGCGGCCCGGTTCCAGGCTGCGCCGCAGATCTCCTGCTGGCCGGAATTACGAATTATCCTGGCGATTTCCATATCCGGGAATCTTGGCCGCGGCTTGCTCCAGTGCCGTCAGGAAAGCGGCCAGTCGCCGCTCCCCGCATGCCTCGTCAGCGCCTGGCGCCTTGACGGCATCGCAGACGGCGATGAACTGCCGGTGCAGCCTCGCCGCCAGCGGGCGCGGCAGGTCGAGTGCAGCCATTCGCCTGCGGGCCTCAGCCAGCTGAGCCGACAGTGCGCTGCCGCTGTGCGACGGCGAAAAGTCGGGCATCCCATCCCCTTGGCTAGTGCTTCCCTGATTTAGCGTGCGCCCGTTGGCCAGCGCATCCCCCTGATTGGCAGTACTGAGCGCACCGACACCATACCCAGCAGGCTCCGGCGCGTACCGCGTCGGCCGGTACGCGAATGCCACGTCGAAGCCGACTTACCGGTACGGTCCATACTTGAGCATGCGGCCGCCCGAGGCAGGTCGTGCCTGAGCCCCCTGGCCACCGAGCGAGGTTTGTTCATGAAGGTATCCGTGGTCAAGGAGACCACGCCCGGCGAGCGCCGGGTAGCGCTGGTCCCCGAAGCCGTGGTCAAGCTCCGCGCGGCCGGCCTGGAGGTGCTCGTCGAGTCTGGCGCTGGCGACAGCGCATGGGCGACCGATGACGCCTACGCCGAGGCAGGCGCCAGCGTCGTAAGCCGCTCCGCCGCGCTTGAGGGTGACATCGTGGTGATGGTCGGCAGGCCCGATGCCGCAACGGTCGCCACGCTCCGGCCCGGCCAGGCCGTGATCGGCCTGCTATCGCCGCTGACCGAGCCAGAGCTGACCAGGTCGCTAGCCGAGGCGGGCGTGACGGCGCTCAGCATGGACATGATCCCGCGGACGCTGCCAAGGGCCCAGCCGATGGACGCGCTGTCGTCCCAGGCGAATATCGCGGGGTATAAGGCGGCGCTCGTCGCGGCGGCCGAGTACGGCCGGTTCTTCCCGCTGCTGATCACGGCGGCTGGCACCGCGCGGCCAGCCAAGGTGCTGGTGCTCGGGGTTGGCGTGGCTGGCCTGCAGGCCATCGGCACCGCGCGCCGGCTCGGTGCGCTGGTGAGCGCCTACGACGTCCGGCCCGAGACGCGTACCGAGGCGGAATCAGTTGGTGCGACGTTCATCGAGCTCGCCGCCGTCGGCCCAGCATCCGGCGAAGGCGGCTACGCCCGCGCGCTGACTGACGACGAGCGAGTCGCGCAGCAGCAGGAACTGGCTGACCACATCGCCAGGCACGACGTGATCATTACTACTGCGCAGGTGCCAGGACGCCGGCCGCCACTGCTGGTGACCGAGGACGCGCTCAAGGAGATGGCCGCGGGATCGGTCATCGTCGACATGGGTTCGAGCGCGCTGGGCGGCAACGTCGCCGGCTCGGTCCCCGGTCACACCATCGTCACCGAACACGGTGTGACGATTGTCGGCGCATCCGCGCTGCCGTCCAGCATGCCGGCCGCCGCTTCGGCGATGTACGCCCGCAATGTCAGCGCGCTCCTGCTCTATCTCATCAAGGAGGGCGCGCTCGTGCTGGACCCGGAGGACGAGCTCCAAGCCGGTGTCGTCATCACCTCCGGCGGTGCGATCGTCCATCCGGCGCTGCGTGAGTCCCCGCCGCCGGAAGCTCCGCCACCGCCGGCCCAATCGGAAGGAGGGGCCGACAATGTCGTACCCGGCTCTGCTGGTTGACGTCACCATCTTCGTGCTCAGCCTCTGGGTGGGCTTCGAGGTCATCAGCAAGGTGCCGGCCACCTTGCATACGCCGCTGATGTCGGCCGCGAACTCAATCCACGGCATCGTGCTGGTCGGAGCCATGCTCATCGCGGTGACGGCGGACAACGCAATCGGCTACGTGATCGCCTTCCTGGCGGCTGCGTTCGCCGCCGCGAACGTCGTCGGC
>DATHQE010000071.1:0-6595 GCA_035483035.1 Streptosporangiaceae bacterium
CCGAGCGTCTGCAGCTTCGGCGCGTTCTGCGCCACCCACTGCTGGAGGTGGAAGTGGCGCACGAGCTGGCCGATCCAGCCGTGCCCGTCCGCCGCGTCCTGCACGTACGACGGCAGCCGCGCCGACAGGTGGGTCACCCCGTTGAGCAGCGGGTGCCCGAACAGGACGGCGAGCCCGATGAACACCAGGGTCGCCCACCCGATGACGATCGTGACGGCCCACCCGCGCCGCCGGACACGGCGCTGCACCGAGTTCACCATGGGGTTGAGGATCACCGCGACGAAGCCGGCGACCAGGATCATCAGCAGGACGTCCCGCATCCGGTAGGCGAGCTTGCCGGCCAGGTAGATGGCGACCACGACGCCGCCGGTGGTGAGGATCGCCGGCAGCGGAATGCCACGCGCCGCCGCGCCCGACCACAGCCGCGCCCGCCGCGAGGACGCCCCCGGCGTCCCCGGCGGCTCAGCCCCGTCAGGCCCGGGCTCGCTCGCCTCCAGGGCTGATGTGTCCATGGCTTGAGTGCAGCCGCCATCGGCGCTGCGGGCTAATTGCCCGCGCCTATGGCTGCATTGCGCGCGTGTGTTGGGCTTTCCGGCCGCCGTCGCCTTGGCTTGGCAACGAGAATCACAGAAAGGAATGCCCGCTATGTTCAAGTCAGCATCAACTTCGATGATCTGGATCGGCGTGGCCGCGATCATCGCCGGGATCATCGCGCTGGCCTGGCCGGGGGTGACCATCCTCGCGCTGGTCATCCTGTTCGCGGTCTACGCGTTCAGCGACGCCATACTGCAAGGCTCGCGAGCGTTCGGCAGCGACAGGGCGGGACCGGTCGCCGGCCACCTGCTGCTCGCCCTGATCGACATCGCGGCCGGCGTGATCGCGATCGTCTGGCCCGGGCCCACCGCGCTCGTGCTGGTGTACGTCGTAGCCGCCTGGGCGATCGTCGGCGGCGTCGCCGAGTTCGCCTTCGCGTTCGCCGCCGGGGAGACCGCGGGCACCCGCGCGCTGTTCCTGCTCGGTGGCCTGGTGTCCATCGCCTTCGGCGTGGTGCTGTTCGCCCGTCCCGGCGTCGGCGTGGTCACGCTCGCGCTGCTGTTCGGCCTGTTCGCTCTCTTTTACGGCATCTCCCAGA
The DNA here is from genome assembly GCA_035483035.1 of Streptosporangiaceae bacterium. Taxonomy (GTDB): domain Bacteria; phylum Actinomycetota; class Actinomycetes; order Streptosporangiales; family Streptosporangiaceae; genus JAJYUU01. The sequence goes on from DATHQE010000071.1 coordinate 1,133, forward strand.
TCGCGGCGGGCATCCAGCTGCGCGGCGCCGCGAAGGACACCCGGACACTGCTGCACAGCGCCGCCGCCTGACGAGGAGCGAACTGCCGGCAGTCACCACGCTTCCGTTCGGATTGATAAAGATTTTCATCCCGAACGGACGCGTGGTGACTCCGCATCGAAACCCGTCGCCGGCCTCAGCACGAACGAGCCGAGCCAGTGGCTTGCCCGCAGCGCGAGTTCCACGTCGTCTCGGTCATCGCCCACCGGCCGGCCGAGGCTTTCCGCTGCCTGGCGGACCTGGTACTGGACCGTGTTCTCTGGCAGCATCAGCCGCTCAGCGGTCGTCTGGTAGCTGCCCCCGCTGTGCAGGAAGACCAGCAGGGTCTCGCGCAGCCGGGCGTGCTGCTCGTCGTCGGTGGCCAGGGCCGCCAGCGTGCTGAGCACCCAGGGCCGCAGCAGGTCGCTGGCTGTGAGCATCATCGCCACCGGCGCGACCTGGCTGAACGTTACCGCCCGCGGGGCCGGGGACTCGGCGGCGAGCATCACCGCCCTGGCGGCGACGGCCTGCTGGTGGGTGACGCGGAACCTCGCCGGGCCCTGCGCCGCGCCGCCGAATGCGAAGTGAATGCCGGTGTCCATGCTGATCGTGCCCGCTGCCGCGGAGTCGAAGGCGTCCCCGGTCCCCAGCGGCAGCCATGCCCAGGCGGTCGATTCGTCGCACGGCAGGAACAGCGGCTCGCCATGGCAGCCCGCCTGCCCCGCGACCTGGCTGATCGCGCGCTCGAGCCTGGTGATCTCAGCGGCGCCCGCCCCGTCGCCCGCCCAGCACACCACGCCCACGTGGTACTGGTCCAGCGGGTAGCCGAGGGTAACCTCGGCGGCGCTCACATCGATTCGCTCACCAGAGAGCAGGTCGCGGATTCTGGCGGCCAGCGCCGCGCCGCGGTTCCGCAGCCAGTTCTGCCTCTCGTCCGCGTAGGCGGCCACCATCTGCTCGGATATCCGGTCGATGTAGCCGGCCACGATCCTGGACATGCTCAGCGTGGCGGCGCTTATCATCTCTGGGTCTTTTGTCTGCTCAGCCAGCTCCCTGAGCAGCCAGTCGTAGAAGCACGCGTGCCCGACCCGGTAGGAGCGCAGCAGCGCGGTCAGCGGCGTGCCCCGCTGCGCCAGCCGGCGTGCGTATTCCACGGCCGCGGTTGGCGCCCGCACGGCGTCCAGGCCGATCCTGGACCGCATTATCTGCAGGCAGGTGTCGATATTGCTGTCGACACTGGAAACGAGCAGGGCGAGGACGGGCCTGTCGTCGCGGAGTTGCGGGATTTCCCGGATTATCGTCTCGTTGACGTCCTGGTGCACCTCGGTGACGCGACGGGCCACCGCCGCCGCGACGTCGGCTGTCAGTTCGGCGACCGCGGGGCCGTCCATGTCCACCCGCGGATTCTCGCACATTCCCGCGAGCTTGCCGAGAGGCACCGACGGCGCTCCCCGGATAGCTCATCAAGCCGCCGCGTCCGGCACAGCCGTCGGCAGGAGCTCACGGTCGAGGCGCGTGAGGGCGATCACCCGCCGCACATGCGGCGAGGCCCGGAGCACGCGCATCGATCCGCCCTCGAGCAGAGCGCGGCGGCGCGCCGCTAGGAGGACGTTGATTCCCGCGCAGTCGATGAACGTCACGCCGGAGAGGTCGAGGGTGAGCCGGGCGCCGTGCCGCCGGATGACGGACAGCAGTTGATCCCGCAGCTGCGGGCCGGACGCGATGTCGATCTCCCCGCTGATCGCCACGAGAGGGCCGGGCCGGATGCTGACGCCGAGGGGCGCCGTCTCCGGTTCGCCGGCATGGTCGCTAGTCATACCCCGACCATAGGAACGAGCGCCCGCCGGCCGAATCACGGAAATACGTAGTGATCGTCGCTGGCCAGATCGTGACCTATGGCGCTATTGACGCTTTGTCCCGCGCCTGACGAGCCGCATGAGATCTACCTGGCTGTGCACGCCGAGTTTGGCGTAGATCGATGAGAGGTGGTTGCGGACGGTGCTCTGGCTGACGTAGAGGTCGGCGGCGATGGCGGAGACACGCTGGCCGTCGAGCAGGCGGGTGAGTACCGCCCATTCGCGGCTGGTGAGCTTGCCGAGCCGCGGTTCGTCGGCCAGGGCGGGCAGCTGCTGGATCCGGGGGATCAGGCCGGCAGCGTGCAGTTCGTCGGCTATCCGCAGCATGTGCGCCTCCGGCCGCATCTCGCGGGAACTGTCCCCGGGAGAGTCGGCGGTGTCATCTCTGATGAGCGCGAACGCCAGCAGCGGCGGATCGGCCGGTGCGATGGTCGCGAGCACCACCGTGACGGGGGCCCAGTCGCCGGATCTGGCGTTCAGGCGGAGCGTGAGCCGCACCGCGCGATGGCCGCGGCGGGCGTGTTCCACGGCCGCGAGGAAGGCGGGCACGTCGGAGGGATGGACGATCTCGAGGACCGGCTGGCCGGCGCACTGCTCGGGCGTGAGCCCCAGCAGCGGCGTGACATCCTGGCTGACGCGGTCGATCCGCCAGTAGTGGTCCACAGTCCCGAGGACCACGTTCCCCGGTTCGGGGAGATTGGACACCGGCGGCAGCGCACGGAACTGGCTGTCGTGGTCGGCCGAGGGGATAGCCGAGGCCAGCCCCACCCGGGCGCCGCCGACCTCGACGGTGCTGACCCAGACCGAGAACACTTGACCGGAGTCCTTGGGATTGGCGAGCCTCCTGACCGCTTGGTAGCCAGTCAGGTCACCGTCGGCCAGCGCCTGGAACCCGAGCCGGGCGGCGCCCCGGTCATCGGGAGACAGCCAGCTCAGGCTTGATGAGCCGGTGAGCTCTCCGACGGTGGAGCCAAGCGCGTCGGCCATCGCCGGGTTCACGGCCAGGAACCGCCCGGACGGCAGGTCGACCGCCGCGAGCGGAACGCCGGACGACGCGACGAGCGTCGTGACCGTGTCTTGACTCGTGGTCATGAACTTCAGCATGCCCGGGTCAGCCGGTCTCCCGAATCCCGCGTTCGCACAGTGCGGACCGCCTTACCCCTCGACGTCGGCTCTCGCCAGGCCATACTTACTGCCATGTGGTCTATCGACCGGCCGCCGCAGTGGGTGGGCCGCGCGCAGGAGCTCGCGATCGTGGGCGCCAGTGTCGAGGCCTTCGCCCGTGGTGAGGGAGCGGTGGTCTGGATCGAGGGTGAGCCCGGCATCGGCAAGTCGTCGCTGGTCGCCGAGGCCCTGGCAGCAGGCGGCGATCAGGGGTGGGATATCGGGTGGGGGATCGCCGACAAGCTCACCGAAGGGCTGCCGCTGCGCGTGATGCTGGATTGCCTTCAGGTGCGGCCGGGTTCGCCGGATCCGCTGCGGGCGCACGCCGCCGACCTGATCCGCGGCTTCAGGCAAGGATTTTTCGCGAAAGATGTTACGTCGGACGCCAGCATCGAGGTGCTGGTGGAGCTGGTAGATCAGCTGTCCGCGGCCGCACCCACGGTTATCGTCCTCGACGACCTGCAGTGGGCCGACGAGGCGTCGCTGATCGTCTGGCACCAGCTCGCCGCTTCCATAGACCAGTTGCGGCTGCTGCTGATAGGGACCTGCCGGCCAACTCCGCGCCGGGCGGAGGTACAGCAGCTCCGTGCGGCCGTCGTCCGCCGCGGGGGTGCCGTGCTCACGCTGGGGCCGCTGGCGGAAAACGATGTCTCCGCCCTGGTGAAGGCGATGATTGGGGCGTCACCGGGGGATGGGCTGCGCCAGCTGACGGCTCAGGCGGCCGGCAACCCGCTGTACCTGCGCGAGCTGGTCGATGCCCTGATGCGCGACCGGGCGCTGGAGATCGGCCCCGTCGCCGCCGAGCTCTCCGCCTCCAGGCAGCAGCTGCCGGCGTCGCTGGCCGCCGCGCTGAATGACCGGCTCAGCTCCGTGTCAGCCGATACGGCGCGGATGCTGAGAACCGCCGCGCTGCTCGGCGGGAGGTTCACGGTCAGTGACCTGAGCGTGATGCTGCGCAGGCCGGCGTCGGACCTGGCGGCCTGCGTCCAGGAGGCCGTGGCGGCGGGCATCCTGACTGGTTCAGGCCAGGAACTCACGTTCAGGCATCTGCTGATCCGGCAGGCACTCTACGAGAGCATGCCAGTCGCGCTGCGTTCGGCATTGCACGCCGAGGCGGCACGGGAACTCGCGGCGGCGGACGCGGATGCCCTGACCGTTGCGCAGCAGCTTGCGGCAGCGAAGCTGCCGGGTGAGTACTGGGTCAGGAAGTGGCTCATCGAGTCCGGTCCCGCGCTGGTCATCCGGGCGCCGCAGCTCGCGGCCGAGCTACTGGGCCCGGAGGTGGATGAGACGCCGGTCCACGACGAGGCCTGGGATGGGCTCATGGACAGCCTCATCCGGGCTCTGCTCGCCGCCGGGTCCTATGCGGAAACGGCCAGCCGGGCGAGCCAGGCGCTGGGGGCGATGGCCGACCCGGTACGGCGGGCCGAGACGTACTGGATGCTGACACGTGCACAGGCCAGTGCGGGCCATATCGATGACGCGATCACGACGATGCGGCAGGCACTGGCGTCGGCCGGGCTGCCAGGCGAGTGGCGGGCCCGGATGCTGGCCTCGCTGTCGATGCTCGAGCGGAACGCCACCGGCGATCTGGACGCTGCCGACGCGACCGCGATCCAGGCCCTGACCGCCGCTGAAGAGGTCGGCGATCTGTTCGCGACGGCGCACGCCTTGACCAATCTGTGGCTGACTCGTTCAGTCAGGCGCGATCATGTGGCCGCGCTTGACTACATCGACCGGGCGCTCTTCGTGCTCGGCGACGATCCCGGCCACGCGGACCTGCGCTCCTTCGCTCTTGACGACCGCGTCTTCGCGCTGCAGAACCTCGACCGCTGGCCGGAAGCCGAGCTGGCACTCCGGCAGGCTCGCGACCTCGCGCAGCGAAGCGGCCACCCTGAACGCTCGACATGGGCCGCCGCCGCGGTGCTCAGGTACTGGCTCGGCGAGTGGGACGACGCACTGGCCGAGCTGGGCTCCGATGACGCCGATACTCCGGGGCTGACGTATTCCTATCTGCGTGAGCGCTGGTCCCTGCTGCTGTCGCGCGGCGTGTCCGCGCTCATCGCCGGACGCAGGAACGAGCGCACGATGGCCGCCCAGCAGCTCCGTCAGGGCCTTGCGCAGCCCATCCAGATGGTCTCCGACCGCGAGAATCAGGATTTCCTGGTCGCCGCGCACGCGCTCGCGCTTGAACAGAGCGGGGAGATACACCAGGCCATGGTGACGCTGGCCGCGATGCTGCCGCGGCGCGACGGGGAGATGACCCTGATCCATCAATGGCTGCCGGATCTAGTCCGGCTCGCGCTAGGCACGGGTGACCGGCGGATGGCGCAGGCCGCGGCGCAGGCCTGCCAGGCGGAGGCCGCGGCGGAGACCTGGCCGGCCAGGGCGGCCGCGGCCAGCCTCCGGTGTCACGGGCTCTTTG
>DATHQE010000072.1:0-15901 GCA_035483035.1 Streptosporangiaceae bacterium
GATCATGTCGTCGTCGTCATGTTCGAGAACCGCTCTTTCGACAACCTGCTCGGACGGCTGTATCAGCCAGGCGAAGTCGCGTCGTTCGAGGGCGTTCTCGGCAAGGACCTCGTCAACCCGGTCCCCGACTGGGCGGCCGACCGCTCCGGCGGAGACGTGGTTCCCTACCGCGTCGCACCGAACATGAACACCCCGAGCCCCGATCCGGGCGAGGAGTACCAGCACGTCAACACCCAGCTGTTCGGCAGCATCGACCCGGCGGCCAACCGCGGCGTGCTCGCCGACAAGATGGTCGCGCCCTTCAACGCCCCAGCCAGCGTCCGCCAGCGGCCGTCCATGGACGGCTTCGTCGCCGATTACATCAGCGCGGTGACGGCCGAGACCGGGACCGAGCCGGGCTACGACGGGTACGCGCAGATCATGACGGGGTACACGCCCCAGCAGTTGCCGGTCACCTCGACGCTGGCGCGCGGGTTCGCCACCTTCGACCACTGGTTCTGCGAGGTGCCGTCGCAGACGTTCGCCAACCGATCGTTCTTCCACGCCGCGAGCTCGTCCGGGTACGTCGTCAATATGCCCCCGACCGACGCCTTCCCGCTGCACAACACGGCCGAGACGATCTTCGAGCGGCTCGACCAGCAGGGGCTGAGCTGGCGTGTCTACTGCGACCCGCCGAGCCACATGTCGCTGACGGGCATCATCCACGCACCCCGGCTGTGGCCGTACTTCGGCAGCAGATTCGAGAGCACCGATCAGTTCCTGCGCGATGCCGCTGACGGCACCCTGCCGACGTACTCGTTCATCGAGCCCAACCTGCTCTACGGGCACAACGACATGCATCCCGCGTTCGATGCGCTGTTCCGGGGCTCGCCGATCGACCCGCCGTCGTCGCTGCTGGGTGGCGAGGCATTGCTCGCCAAGATCTACAACGCGGTCCGCACTGCGTCGTCAGCCCAGGGCTCCAACGCCTGGAACACGCTGCTCGTCGTGACCTTCGACGAGCACGGCGGCACCTACGACCACGTTCCGCCGCCCGCCGCGCCGCCGCCACATCCGAGCTCGGCGCCAGGCCAGCTGGGCTTCGGGTTCGACCGGTCCGGCGTGCGGGTGCCCGCCCTCGCGATCTCCGCCTGGATCCCGGACCAGACCGTCGTCACCAGCCAGTTCCGCAACACGTCGGTCATCGCCACACTGCGCAGGCGCTGGCAGCTAGGTCCGCCGCTGACCGCCCGCGACGCGATCGCGGCGGACCTGGCGCCGATCCTGTCGCTGACCACACCACGCGACCCAGCGGACTGGCCGGAGGTCACCGCGCGGCCGGTGCCGCCCTACACGGCAACGATCCCCGCGCCTGAAGCCGCGCTGGTCGGACTCGGCCGGGCCGCGCTGCACGCCTGTATCGCGCTGGCTCGCCGCAGCGGCAAGGACGCCCCGGCGCTGACCGCCGACGAGACGATCGCCAGGGCCGACGGGGTGGCACTCGTCACCGACCTGGCCGGTGACGCCTTCACGGCCCTGCGCGACAGCTAGCCAGCCGGTCAAGACGGCTACAGTTGGGTTCCGTGCGTCTCGTCATCGCCCGGTGCAGCGTGGATTACGCGGGCCGGCTATCTGCTCACTTGCCCATGGCGACGCGCCTGCTCATCGTCAAGGCCGATTCGTCGGTGCTCGTCCACTCCGATGGCGGTTCGTACAAGCCGCTGAACTGGATGTCACCGCCGTGCCGGCTCACCGAGGAGCCCGATCGCTGGGTGGTGACCGGCAAGTCGGGCGAGACGCTGACCATCGAGCTGGCGGAGATCGTCAGCGACTGTTCCTACGACCTCGGCGTCGACCCTGGCCTGGTCAAGGATGGCGTCGAGGCTCACCTCCAGGAACTGCTGGCAGCACGGCTCGAGGTCCTCGGTGACGGCTGGCGGCTCGTGCGGCGCGAGTTCCCGACGGCGATTGGGCCAGTCGACATTATGTGCCGCGATGCGGCCGGCGTCAGCGTGGCGATCGAGGTCAAGCGCCGCGGCGAGATCGACGGCGTGGAGCAGCTCACCCGCTACCTGGACCTGCTCAACCGGGACCCGCTGCTCGCGCCGGTGCAGGGCGTGCTCGCCGCGCAGGAGATCAAGCCGCAAGCGCGGGTGCTCGCCGAGGACCGCGGCATCCGCTGTATCACGCTGGATTACGACACGATGCGCGGCGCCGACGATGGCGCGCTGCGTCTCTTCTGACAAGGGGGCATCACCAGCTCATGGCTCACGCGCCTTCGCACGACCTCGCCTCCGGCGGACTGACCGCGACCGAGCACCGGCTGGCCAATGGCCTGCGGGTGGTGCTTTCGGAGGACCATCTGACTCCGGTCGCGGCGGTTTGCCTGTGGTACGACGTCGGGTCCCGAAACGAAGTCGAGGGCCGGACCGGCCTGGCGCACCTGTTCGAGCACCTGATGTTTCAGGGCTCGGCGCAGGTCCGGGGCAACGGCCACTTCGAGCTGATCCAGGGGGCTGGCGGCTCCCTCAACGGGACCACGAGCTTCGAGCGCACCAACTACTTCGAGACCATGCCGGCCCACCAGCTCGAGCTTGCGCTCTGGCTGGAAGCCGACCGGATGGGCTCGCTGCTGGCGGCGCTCGATGATGAGTCCCTCCAGAATCAGCGCGACGTCGTCAAGAACGAGCGGCGTCAGCGCTACGACAACGTGCCGTACGGCACCGCGTTCGAGCGGCTGATCGCGCTGGCCTACCCGGCCGGTCACCCCTACCACCACACGCCGATCGGCTCCATGGCCGACCTGGACGCGGCGACGCTAGCCGATGCACGCGCGTTCTTCCGGGCAAACTACGCGCCGAACAACGCCGTGCTGGCGGTCGTTGGTGACATTGACCCGGAGCAGACGCTGGCGTGGGCGGAGAAGTACTTCGGGTCGATCCCGGCCGGCACCGGCAAGGCGCCGCCACGCGATGGCACGCTGCCCGACACCATCGGCGCGGAACTGCTGGAGGTAGTCGAGGAGGAAGTGCCGGCGCGCGCGCTGATGGCCGCTTACCGGATGCCGACTGACGGCACCCGCGAGTGCGACGCGGCCGACGTCGCCCTGACCGTCCTCGGCTCGGGCATGTCATCGCGGCTGTACAACCGGCTTGTCCGGCGGGACCGCACCGCGATCACGGCCGACTTCGGGCTGATGCGCCTGGTCGGCGCGCCGTCGCTGGGCTGGCTCGACGTCAAGGCCGCCGGCGGCGCGGAGTTCGCGCAGATCCGCGCGGCCATCGACGAGGAACAGGCGCGGCTCGGTGCCGACGGCCCGTCAGCTGAGGAGATGGAGCGTGCGCAGGCCCGGCTGGAGCGCGAGTGGCTCGACCGGCTCGGCACTGTCGCCGGCCGGGCCGACGAGTTGTGCCGGTACGCGGTCCTCTTCGGCGACCCGCAGCTCGCCTTCTCTGCCATCGGCCGGATCCTCGACGTGACGGCCGCGGACGTCCAGTCCGTCGCGGCCGCCCGCCTGCGGCCCGACAATCGCGCGGTGCTGGAGTACGAGCCGGTGCCACCGCAGCAGCCGGCCACGACGGCGACTGGCGGAGTGGACGAGGCTGGCGGGCAAGACGAGGCTGGCGGGCAAGACGAGGCTGGCGGGCAGGAAGAGGTGCGGCAGTGACCGACGACCTGGTAACGATGGACTTGCACCCGCTGCCCGCGGCCGGGCAGGCGAAGCCCTGGGCGTTCCCGGTTCCCGAACGCGGTGGCCTCGCCAACGGTCTCACCCTCCTGCGCTGTCACCGGCCCGGTCAGCAGGTTGTGGCCGTCGAGATCTGCCTGGATGCCCCGCTGGATGCGGAGCCCGACGGGCTCGACGGAATCGCCACCATCATGGTGAACGCACTGTCGGAGGGCTGCGGCCCGTACTCGGCCGAGGAGTTCGCCGCCGAACTCGAGCGCTGCGGCGCGACGCTCGGCTCCCGGGTTGACTACACCGGCGCGCGTATCTCGCTGGAGGTACCCGCCTCGCGCCTGCGGCGGGCGCTGGAACTTCTGGCCGAGGCACTGCGCGTGCCGACGTTCGCCGACTCCGAGGTCGAGCGCCTGGTGCGCAACCGGCTAGACGAAATCCCGCACGAGCTGGCTAACCCGGCGCGACGCGCGGCCAAGCAGCTGTCAGCGGAGCTATTTGCTGAGTCATCGCGGATGTCGCGGCCGCGCCAGGGCACCGAGGAGACCGTCGCGCGCATCGACGCGGCTCTGGTCCGGGCGTTCTACGAGGCGCAGGTGCGACCAGGCACGGCCACGGCCGTCGTGGTAGGCGACTTCACCGGTGTCGACTTGGACGCGGCACTCGCCGCCACCCTCGGCGAGTGGACCGGCGATGACGCCGGGCCCGCGGCGGTGCCGCCGGTGACCGCCGACGACGTCGGCCGGGTGGTGATCGTCGACCGGCCTGGCGCGGTCCAGACGCAGCTGCTCATTGGCCGGACCGGGCCAGACCGGCACGACCCGATCTGGCCGGCCTTGGTCGTGGGCACGTACTGCCTCGGCGGCACGCTCACCTCGCGGCTGGACCGGGTCCTGCGTGAAGAGAAGGGCTACACCTACGGCGTCCGGGCCTTCGCGCAGGTGCTGCGCTCCCCCGCGCCGGAGTCGCACGCCGCGATCGGCGCCTCAGTCCTGGCCATAAGTGGTGCGGTGGACACGGCCTCCACCGGGCCCGCCCTGGCCGACCTGCGGGCAGTGCTGGGCTCGGTCGCCGCCGACGGGCTCACCGACGATGAGCGAGCGATGGCAGTGCAGAACCTCGTGCTGGTGGCCCCGCTCAGGTACGAGACAGCCGGCGCGGTCGCTGGCACGCTGGCCGATCAAGTGGAGCAGCACCTGTCCGATGACTATCAGGCGCAGCTCTACCAGCGGCTCGCCGCGACGAGCACGACCGAGGCGACCGCAGCGGTGGTGGCAGCGTTCCCGGCGGACCGGCTTGTCATGGTGCTGGTGGGCGACGCGGCACAGATCAGGGAGCCGGTAGAGGCCCTCGGAATCGGCTCGGTCACGGTAACCGCCAGCTGACGCCGCGGCGCGGGAGGACTGACGTGACGACGACACCTCGATTCGACGCGATCCAGACTGACCGGCTGCTGATGCGGCGCTGGCAGGAGTCCGACCGCAAGCCCTTCGCGGCGCTCAATGCCGATCCCGAGACGATGCGGTACTTCCCGAACACCCTCGACCGCGCGGCCAGCGACGCGTTCGTCGACCGCATCGAGGCGCGGTTCGACGAGCAGGGCTACGGCCTGTGGGCGCTGGAGCTCGCGGCGACAGGCGAGTTCCTCGGTTACACCGGCCTGAACCCCATGCCGGCAGACGTGCCAGGCGCCGGCGGCATGGAGATCGGCTGGCGGCTGGCCAGACACGCCTGGCATCGGGGCTACGCGACCGAGGCAGCCACGGCGGCGCGGGCGGTCGCCTTCGGTGGAGCCGGGCTGGCGGAACTCTGGTCGATGACAGCCGTGCTCAACGAGCCATCGCAGGCCGTGATGCGGCGGATCGGCATGACCGAGGTCGCCAGATTCGACCATCCAGCGGTACCTGCCGGACACCCTGTGCAGCCGCACGTGCTCTACCACCTCGACGCGCCATCGTGACGCGCCATCGTGACGCGTTAGCACACCAGCAAGTGCGCGTTGACCACCTTGGCCGCGCCAGCGAGCTCGGGTAGCACCTCGACCCTCAGGCCGGCCTTCCGCAGGCGGACGGCGCCGCCGCCTGGCACGAAGATCGGCGGCTCTCGCCAGGCGATGACGACCCGGCCGATCCCGCTGGCGATAATCAGGTCGACGCACGGTACCGGCCTGGACGCTCTGGCCGCGCACGGTTCCAGTGAACTGTACAAGGTAGCCCCGGCCAGCTCCGGCATGCGGGTGGGCCCCGGCAGGCCGATCTTGGCTAGCGCCACTTCCTCCGCGTGATCGGCCGGATCGAGCTCGCGCGAGTAGCCGGCCGTCAGCACGCCGCCGTCGGCGGCGACCAGCACCGCGCCGACCGAGAACGCACTGGCCGATGGCGGGCAGCGCGCAGACAGCTCGATCGCGACACCGAGCCAGTGCCGGTCAGCGTCCGAACTACCAGCATGGGCCACGCGGCACAACCTACCTCGCTCCCCGACCTGATCTTGTCCGAGAAGCGATGATGTACTGATTGCAGCCACCAGGCGCACCGTCACCCTCCCGCGTACAATCACAGCAAATCGCACAGAACGGCGGTGTGAGGCTCATGACAGCCACACTCGGGAGTTACGGGCTCGTCCGGTCTACTGACACCTTCGACACGCTGAATCCGGCGACGGGCGAGGTCATCGCCACGTATCCGGTCTTCAGCGAGCAGGACGTGGCGGACACCGTCGAGCGCGCACGGGCAGCGGCGCAGTGGTGGGCGGACCTCGGCTGGGCCGGCCGCAGGCAGCGCCTCATGGCGTGGAAATCGCACCTGACCCGATACATCGGCCGGCTGGCCGAGCTTGTGCACACCGAGACAGGCAAGCCGCTCGCCGACGCGCAGCTGGAGATCCTGCTCGCCATCATCCACATCGACTGGGCCGCCAGGAACGCGCGTAAGGTGCTGCGCCCGCGGCGGGTGCGCAGCGGCCTGGTCGCGATCAACCAGGCGGCGACGCTGGAGTACCAGCCACTCGGTGTTGTGGGCGTGATCGGTCCGTGGAATTACCCGGTTTTCACTCCCATGGGGTCGATTGCGTATGCCCTTGCGGCCGGGAACGGGGTCGTTTTCAAGCCCAGTGAGCTCACCCCCGCGGTGGGTGCCTGGCTGGTCAGCTCGTTTGCCGAGGTCGTGCCCGAGCAGCCGGTGCTTCAGCTGGTGACCGGGATGGGCCAGACCGGCAGTCACCTCGCCCGCAGCGGCGTCAATAAGATCGCCTTCACCGGCTCGGCAGCGACGGCCAGGAAGGTCATGGCCGCCTGCGCAGAGAACCTCACTCCCCTGGTCGCCGAGTGCGGCGGGAAGGACGCCTTCATCGTCGGCGCCGACGCTGACCTGGACGCTGCGGCCGACGCTTGCGCCTGGGGCGCGCTGTCGAACGCCGGCCAGACGTGCGTCGGCGTGGAGCGTGTCTACGTCGTGCAGGACGTCTACCACACGTTCCTGGAGAAGCTGACCGACCGGGTGACGAGGGTCCGGCCCGGCGACGATCGCGAGGCCGACTACGGGCCGATGACGCTTCCTGGCCAGGCCGAGATCATCGAGAAGCACATCGCGGACGCACTGGCGCGCGGCGGCAGGCCTGTGGTCGGCGGCATCGCCAGCATCAGGCGACCATTCGTTGGCCCGGTGATCCTGGCCGACGTGCCCGAGGAGAGCAAGGCGGTCACCGACGAGACTTTCGGGCCGACCATTACCGTGGCCAAGGTCGCGAATCTGGCCGAGGGCGTCGAGCGCGCCAATGCCGGCCGCTACGGCCTTGGCGGCACGGTGTTCGCCGGGAACAGGAAGGCTGCCATGGCCGCTGCCCGCGCCCTGACCAGCGGCATGACCGCGATCAACTCGGTCATCTCCTTCGCTAGCGTGCCGTCGCTGCCCTTCGGCGGCTCGGGAGACTCCGGGTTCGGCCGCATCCACGGTGCGGACGGATTGCGGGAGTTCGCCAGGCCTAAGTCGATCGCCAGGCAGCGGATGAAGCCGCTGGTCAACCTCACGTCCTTCAGCCGCACTGACGCAGACATGAAGAAGATCCTCAACGCCGTCACGATGCTGCACGGCCGCCGATACAAGTAGCCGCCAATCCACTAACCGCATTTATGTGGCTGGCCGCGTGCGTCGTCCCGTGGGCGCTTGCGGTCCGGCTGTCGCCTAAGCCGGCCTACCTCGCCGGGGCGGCCGCCGCGAGCTGGGAGTCGGCCGGGTCCAGTGCCGCCAGCGGTGCGCGGCCCTGAATCAGGTCGGCTGCCCGCTCGGCGATGGCGATCGTCGGCGCGTTGGTGTTGCCGCGCGGCACCGTCGGCATGACGGACGCGTCGACCACCCGCAGCCGCTCGACGCCGCGTACTCGAAGCTGGGTGTCGACAACGCTGGCGAGCTTGCTGGCCGCCACGCGCGAATCACCGCCCATAGCGCAGGTCCCGACCGGGTGGTAGATCGTGGATAGGTTGCCGCGTGCCCATTCACGCAGGTCGGCGTCAGTGCGCACGGCCGGACCCGGTGCAAGCTCAGCCTTGAGCTGCTTACTCAGCGGCTTGGTCGCCGCGATCTCCCTGGCCATGCCGACGGCCTTGATCAGCGGGTCGAGATCATCGATGTCCGACAAGTACGACGGATCGATCAGTGGCTTGTGCCGCGGATCGGCGCTGCGTAGCCGGATCTTGCCGCGACTCCCGACCGACACCAGCGTGATCAGCATGGACAGGGCCCGGCTAGCAGGGTCCGCGAGCCCGCCGTCGATATACGGCACCGGCAGCACGTGCCACTGGATGTCGGGCGCTGCCAGCGCCGGGTCGGTGCGGCTGAAGCCGCCAGCCTCGGCGATGTTCGTGGTCATCGGGCCGGAGTGCGTCATCTGCCAGCGTGCGAGGTTACGCGGCCCTGCCTTCTCCCACAGGCTCCGGGTTTTCGGCGCGCTCCACATCGCCGTCACGATGGGGTGATCGGACAGGTTGCTGCCGACGCCCGGATTCTCCGCCATGACCGCGATGTTGTGCTCGTGCAGGTGCTCGGCCGGGCCGACCCCGGACAGCATGAGCAGCTGCGGGCTGCCGATGGCGCCTGCCGACAGGATGATCTCGGCCTCGGCCCTCGCCAGCTCCTCCACGCCGCGGCGCAGATACCGGACGGCTGTCGCCCGGCCGGCCTCGATCTCGATGCCAGTGACGAGCGCATCGGTGTAGACGGTCAGGTTCGGCCGGCCCGCTGCCGGGTGCAGGTACGCGTCTGCGGCCGACCAGCGGCGGCCCGCCTTCTGCGTGACCTGGTAGTAGCCAACGCCCTCTTGCTCGGGGCCGTTGAAGTCGTCGTTGGCTGGCAGCCCATAGTTGCGCGCTGCGGTCACGAAATCGCCCGTCAGGCTGCTGCGGAACTTGAGGTCCTGCACGCTGAGCGGGCCAGACGCGCCGTGATAGGCAGAGGCACCGCGAGAATTGCTCTCGGCGCGCAGGAAATACGGCAGCAGGTCGGTGTAGCCCCAGCCCTCGCACCCGTAATCGTCGCGCCAGGAATCGTAGTCGTGCCGGCTGCCGCGGACGTAGATCATCGCGTTAATCGACGATGAGCCGCCGAGCACCCGGCCGCGCGGCCAGTAGATGGAGCGGCCACCAGCGCGGTCCTGCGGGATCGTCTGGTAGTTCCAGTCGTAGGCCGTCTTGAAGAGGAGATTAACGGCAGCCGGAATGTGGATCTCGTCCGCAGTGTCCGGCGGCCCCGCCTCCAGCAGAAGGACGCGCGAGTCAGGGTGCTCGCTCAGCCGTGAGGCCAGCACGCAGCCGGCGCTGCCACCACCGACGATGATGTAGTCGTACACGGCCCCGTCCTCTCAGTCGACCGGGAAACCCTACTGAGTCGGCATTCTCGCCGGTATCGCAGGCGATCCTGACACGGGCCCTGCCGATGGTCGTGAGCCGTGTATGTCGTCACCAAGCGTATCGAGCTATTTGTGCCTAGCTCTACCCGTTCGTGTGCAACAACCTGGTTCGGGGACAAGTTGCGCTCGCGCCCCGGGGCTTCCGGCCCGGAACGTCAGCGCGCTCCCGGCCCTGTCGGGCCGGGAGCGCGCTCCCCCCACCTGTGCGACCCCCGCACTCCGGCGGGCCCCCGAGAACCGCCGGTGTGCCGAGATGGGCCGCGAGCCGCTTAGCGGCTCATTTACGGGCCCAGATCGAGCCCAAGCCAAGTGATTGACCTAAATCGCGCTGCAGCCTCCCCCGAGCCACGCAGCGTCGTCTCTACAATCACTCTTAGTATCCATACGATGCCACATCGTGTTCGGCTTTGTGAATACCCCATGGTCAGGCGTGTAACCCCACCGGGAAGAGCGGACTATTCCTGGTCGGCGGGTAAGCCCGGAAGTCCTTACAGGCGAGGGATTCCCGGTCACTGGTGGCCGGCGCCGATGCCGAGAAAAAATCCGCACGACGCCGTGTAGAAGCGACAACGACGTACCAGCGACAACCGTGCGAAACGGCACACCGGTGCCGTCGGCCGGGCGGCGGCCGGGCCCGGTACGGTTGATCTATGTCAGGCGATCGCGAGACCCCAGTCGTGCTGTCCAGGATCTATACCCGGACCGGCGACGACGGCACCACGGCACTCGGCGACATGAGCCGGGCCAGCAAGACGGACCGGCGCCTCGCCGCCTACGCCGACACCGACGAGGCCAACTGCGCCATTGGCGTCGCGGTGACCATGGGACAACTCCCGGCGGAGATCGCAGCGCTGCTGGTTCGCATCCAGAACGAACTCTTCGACGTTGGGGCGGACCTGTGCAATCCCGTCACAGCGGATCCCGCCTACCCTCCGCTGCGGATCGACGCCAGCTACGTCGACAGACTCGAGCAGGCATGTGATCAGATGAACGAGGGTCTGCCAGTACTGCGCAGCTTCGTGCTGCCCGGCGGCAGCGCGGCCGCCGCGCTCCTGCACGTCGCGAGGACCGTGGTCAGGCGTGCCGAGCGGAGCACGTGGGCCGCGCTCGACGTGCACGGCGACAGCATGAATCCGCTGACCGCGCAGTACCTCAATCGGCTGTCGGACCTGCTGTTCATCCTGGCCAGGCGGGTCAACGAGCCGGACGGCGACCTGCTGTGGAAGCCCGGCGGCGAGCGCTAGGACGCTCCGCTCAGGTACGCCGCCGGCGCGGCCTCAAGCCAGGCCATGTAGCCGGTGAGCGCGGCTTGCGACATGGCCAGCTCGATGACGCGGGCGTTGGCGAGCTGGCCGGCAGGTAGCCGCCAGGTTGCGGGTGAACCAGCACGATCCGGCCTAAGCCCGACCAGATGCGCTCGGCACGTCACGATCATCGTGCCCGGCCCGAGCCAGGCCGGATCCCGCACGCCAGCCAGGCGGCTCCCGGTCACGACCAGATCGCGGCGGTCGAAGGCGCCGTGCGGGCGGATGCGCAGGCCGAATGAGCGGTGCCAGTACAGCTGGGCGCTCCGGTACTCGGCCAGGCCGTGGTGCCACCGGCCGCTCGCGCTCGAGCGCAGGCAGCACTCCACGATTCCGCCACGCCTGGTGATCACCCGGCGCCGCACCACCAGGTACGCGGCAGCAACCACCACGAGGGCAAGCGCGAGCTGGGCGAGCGCGAGAACTACCTGGCCCGACACTCCCGCTCGTCCCCGCCCCTCGGCTTAGCCGGTCAGCTGACCTGGCCGGAGGCCGCGCGGAGCAGCGCCCGGTAGTACCGGATGTTTGCTGGCTCCTCCGGGCCGAGCCCGGCCGGGCCGGCGTCCTGGATCGCCTGGTCGAGAGCCGCCTGCGCCGCGACCGTGTCGACGTCCTGACCGAGCTGAGCCTGCCGGGCGAGGATCGAGACGCGGTTGTTGGCCATCGACAAGAAGCCGCCAGTGACGGCCGCGAAGACGTCGGCCCCGTTCCCATTCTCGGGTCGGATCTGGACGGTGCTGCCCTCGTACAGGATCCCGATAATCGGCGCGTGGTTGGTCAGCAGGCCAATCTCGCCGTCGAGCGTCCTGGCAATGATCATCTCCGCCCGGCCGCCCCAGAGCTCGCCTTCGGGCTCGACGAGCTGGACGTTCATCGTCACGGTGCTACCTCGCGCAACTTCGTCACGGTGTTTGCCTGGCGCGACTTCGTCACGACCGCTCCATATCCTTGGCCTTCTTCTCGACGTCCTCGATGCCGCCGACCATGAAGAACGCCTGCTCAGGCAGGTGGTCGTACTTGCCTTCGCAGATGGCCTTGAACGAGGAGACAGTCTCCTCAAGCGGGACGAAGACGCCGGGCTGCCCGGTGAACTGCTCAGCCACGAACATCGGATGGGACAGGAACCGCTCGATCCGCCGGGCCCGCTGCACGGTGACCTTGTCCTCTTCGGACAGTTCGTCGATGCCGAGGATCGCGATGATGTCCTGCAGCTCGGTATAGCGCTGGAGGATGCGCTGCGTCTCACGCGCGACGGCGTAGTGCTCCTCGCCCACGTACGCGGGCGCCAGGATCCGGGACGTCGACGCCAGCGGGTCGACCGCCGGGAAGATGCCCTTCTGGGTGATCTCCCGCGACAGCGCCGTCGTGGCGTCAAGGTGGGCGAACACGGCCGAGGGCGCCGGGTCGGTGTAGTCGTCGGCGGGCACGTAGATCGCCTGCATCGAGGTAATCGAGTGCCCGCGGGTCGAGGTGATCCGCTCCTGGAGCTGGCCCATCTCGTCAGCAAGGGTCGGCTGGTAGCCCACGGCCGATGGCATGCGGCCGAGCAGCGTCGACACCTCGGATCCGGCCTGGGTGAACCGGAAGATGTTGTCGATGAACAGCAGCACGTCCTGCTGCTGGACGTCGCGGAAGTACTCCGCCATCGTCAGCGCCGACAGCGCGACCCGCAGCCGGGTGCCCGGCGGCTCGTCCATCTGGCCGAAGACCAGCGCAGTGTCCTTGATAACGCCGGACTCGGTCATCTCCAGGAAGAGGTCGTTACCCTCACGGGTCCGCTCCCCCACGCCGGCGAAGCAGGACACGCCACCGAAGTTCTTGGCGACTCGGGTGATCATCTCCTGGATCAGCACGGTCTTGCCCACGCCCGCGCCGCCGAACAGGCCGATCTTGCCGCCCTTGACGTACGGGGTCAGCAGGTCGAGGACCTTGATCCCGGTTTCCAGAATCTCCGTGCGAGCCTCAAGCTGGTCGAACGGCGGCGGGTCGCGGTGAATGGACCAGCGCTCGGTGATCTTGAGTGAGCTCTCCGGCACGTCCAGCGGCTCGCCAAGCACGTTCCACACGTGACCCTTGGTGACGTCGCCGACGGGAACCGAGATCGGCCCCCCGGTGTCGGTGACGGCCGCGCCGCGGATCAGGCCGTCGGTCGGCTCCATCGAGATCGCGCGGACCGTGTCGTCGCCCAGGTGCTGCGCGACTTCCAGCGTCAGCGTGCGCGGCGTGTCCTCCAGGGTCACGTCCACGTGCAGCGCGTTGTAAATCTCGGGCATCTCCTCGGTCGCGAACTCGACGTCCACGACGGGGCCGATGACGCGGGCTACACGGCCCGTGGCTGCCGGGCTGGCCGACCCGCTGGCGGCGGTGGTCTCTACGGTAGCGCTCATCTTGCTGCTCACTTACTCCCTGGTCGCGTCGGCTAGCGCGTTCGCGCCGCCCACGATTTCGCTGATTTCCTGGGTGATCTCAGCCTGCCGTGCCTTGTTCGCTTCCCTGCTCAGCTGCTCGATCAGCTCATTCGCGTTGTCCGTGGCCGACTTCATTGCCCGCCGTCGCGCGGCGATCTCGGAGGCCGCCGACTCCAGTAGCGCGTGGAACAGCCTGCTCTCCACATACCACGGCAACAGCGAATTGAGAACATCCTCGGGCGATGGCTCGAAGTCGTACATCGGCAGCGGGCCGGTGGGCGGCGCCTCATGGGTCTCCTCGACTTCCAGCGGCAGCAGCCGGTGGACGACCGCGCGCTGCGTGAGCATGGACACGAACTCGGTGTAGACCACGTGGATCTCGTCCACGCCGCCTTCCGAGGTCGGGCGCTCATACGCCTCGAGGAGAGCCTGCATGATCTCGGCCGCGTTCTGCTGGCGCGGCGTGTCGGAGAAGCCGCTCCACTCCCTCGCCATGCTGCGGTTGCGGAAGCGGTGCCAGCTGATGCCCTTGCGCCCGGCCACGAAGTCGATCGTCTCGACCCCCTGGCCCCGCAGGAGTCCGCGCAGGCTCTGCGCCTCACGCAGGACGTTGGAGTTGAAGCCGCCGCAGAACCCGCGGTCGCTGGTCAGGATCGCCACCGCGGCCCTGGTGGGCGTTGCTGCCGGTCGGGTGAGCGGATGGTCCACCTGCTCTGACCGGCTGACCACGGCCTCCACTGCGCGGGTCAGCTCCCTGGCGTACGGCGCGGCAGCGTGCAGCCGCTGCTGCGCCTTGATGATCCGCGAGGATGCGATCAGCTCCTGGGCGCGCGTGATCTTGGCGGTGGACTGCACACTCCGGATCCGCCGCCGAACCGCGCGAAGCTGGGCTCCCATACTGGCTAATACCGCCCTACTGGTTGTCGGTCGAGTTCGTAGGCTCGGCAGGTCGGGCCGGCTCGGTCTGCCACTTCTTGATGCCTTCGGCCTCGACGTCGCCGGCGTCAAGCGGCTCGGCGGGCTCCTCCGACACCAGCAGCGAGCCATCGGACTTCTCGAAGCCGCCGCGGAACCGCTCGATGGCGTCCTTCAGGGCGACGATCGTGTCGTCACTCAGCTCGCCGGTCTCCCTGATAGCGCCGTAGATGCCCGCATTCGAGCGGCCGAGCTCGTCTTCGAACTCGTTCTCGAACCGGCGGATATCCTCCACGGGCACGTCGTCCAGGAAGCCTTCGGTACCCATCCAGACCGAGACAACCTGCCGCTCGACCGGGAACGGGCTGTACTGCGGCTGCTTCAGCAGTTCGACCAGGCGCGCGCCGCGATCCAGCTGAGCCCGGCTCGTCGGGTCCAGGTCCGAGGAGAAGGAGGCGAAAGCCTCAAGGTCGCGGTACTGCGACAGCGCGAGCTTCAGGCCGCCTGCCACCTTCTTCATGGCCTTGATCTGGGCGTTACCGCCGACTCGGGACACCGACTGGCCGACGTTGATGGCCGGACGGACGCCGGAGTTGAACAGGTCAGTCTCCAGGAAGATCTGGCCGTCAGTAATCGAGATGACGTTGGTCGGGATATAAGCGGAGATGTCGTTAGCCTTCGTCTCCACGATCGGCAGCCCCGTCAGCGAGCCACCGCCGAGCTCGTCCGACAGCTTGGCGCAGCGCTCCAGCAGCCGTGAGTGCAGGTAGAACACGTCACCGGGGTAGGCCTCGCGGCCCGGCGGGCGACGCAGCAGGAGCGAGATGGCGCGGTAGGCCTCCGCCTGCTTGGACAGGTCGTCGAACACGATCAGGACGTGCTTGCCCTGGTACATCCAGTGCTGCCCGATCGCCGAGCCGGTGTACGGGGCGATGTACTTGTAGCCGGCCGGGTCGGAAGCCTGCGCGTTCACGATCGTGGTGTACTCGAGCGCGCCCGCTTCCTCCAGCGTCGCGCGCACCGCGGCGACGGTTGAGCCCTTCTGACCGACCGCCACGTAGACGCAGCGGACCTGCTTGGCCGGGTCGCCGGACTCCCAGTTCTGCTTCTGGTTGAGGATCGTGTCGATGGCGATCGTGGTCTTGCCGGTCTGCCGGTCGCCGATGATCAGCTCACGCTGGCCGCGCCCGATCGGGGTCATGGCGTCGATGGCCTTGATTCCGGTCTGGAGCGGCTGGGTCACCGGCTTCCGGGCGATCACGCTCGGTGCCTGGATCTCCAGCAGGCGCTCCTCGGTGTGGCCCGCGATCGGGCCGAGGCCGTCTAGCGGCGCGCCTAGCGGGCCGACCACGCGACCGAGGAAACCGTCGCCCACGGGCACCGACAGGACCTCGCCAGTGCGCTTGACCCGCTGCCCTTCCTCGATCTGGCTGAATTCACCGAGAATGACGACGCCGATCTCGCGGACGTCGAGGTTCAGCGCGATGCCGCGCGTGCCGTCCTCAAACTCCAGCAGCTCGTTCGCCATGGCCGAGGGCAGGCCGGACACCCTGGCGATGCCGTCGCCGCACTCGACGACCGCGCCGACCTCCTCTGTGGAGGCGGTTCCGGGCTCGTAGGCCTCGACGAAACGCTCAAGCGCGTCCCGGATCTCTTCGGGCCGGATAGTCAGCTCCGCCATCTTCCTCGTGTCCTTCTCGTCTCTCGTCTGTTCCGTC
>DATHQE010000073.1:0-5925 GCA_035483035.1 Streptosporangiaceae bacterium
TCTTTTCGACAAGCAGTGACCGCAAACGCGGCACATGATGACGCGGTAGCGACGATGATGCTTTTTGCGTGCAAGGTGCAAGGACCCGGGGGCGGGAGCAGGAGTGACAGAGGAGATTCCAGCCGCTCAGGATCTAGACGACGCTAGATTGCTCGACCTCGTGCGCGCGGGGGACGCCGACGCTTACGAAGTTCTGTACCGGCGGCACGAGCAGGCCGCCCGGCGCCTGGCCCGCGAGCTCGTGGTATCGCCCGCCGAGATCGACAACGTGGTGGCCGAGACATTCGCGCGGGTGCTCGATGTGATGCGGCGCAGCGGCGGGCCGACAGACGCGTTCCGGCCGTATGTGCTGACCGCCACCCGGCGCGTCTGCTACGACCGGATCGAGAGCCAGCGCAGGCAGATACCGGCGGCCGCGCATGAGCCGCGTGATCCAGGCGACCCGTTTGTCGATACAGCAGTGGCCAGCCTGGACCGGTCGCTGATCGCGCGAGCGTTCATGTCGCTACCCGAGCGGTGGAGCGCGGTGCTGTGGCACACCGAGATCGAGCGGGCGAGCCTGGCGGAGGTAGCGCCGATATTCGGGCTGACGCGCAACAGCGTGGCAGCCTTGCGCCAGCGGGCCAAGGAAGGGCTGCGGCACGCCTATCTCAAGATGTACCTTGCCAAGGTCACCCGCCCGGAGTGCATGCCGGTCGCGGAGCTGATTGGGTCCTTTATCCGCGATTCGCTGTCCAAGCGGGAGACCGCCGAGGTGTCACAGCACCTGGACGACTGCGAGGACTGCCGCGCCGCCTTCACCGAGCTGACTGACGTCAACAGCGCGCTGCGCGGTGTCGTGGCGCCGATCTTCCTCGGCGACGCGGCGGCTTCCTATCTGGCCAGCGCAGCGCCTAGCGCGACGGCCGCGGCGACGCTCGGCGGTGTCGCGCCAACGGAGATGACGCTAGCCAGCATCGCGGGCGCGGGTACCGGCAGCAGCGATCCGGTCGCCGGTGCCCGCACCGGCGCTGGCGGCTACGCCGTCGCTGCCGTCGGCGCCACGGCCAGCGCGACCGGGGGCAGCTTCGGCCGGGCACCGATCGAGCGGTCTAGCGGAATCCCCGTTACCGGCGGGCCTGCTACTGCTGGAGCAGCGGGCAGCGCAGCGGCTCGCGGTCCGGTGATTCCCGGGCTGGCGGCGAGCAGGCCCGCGACGAGCGGATTGGCCCTGAGCGGTGCCTCGATAGGCTACGGCGCTGGCGGCTCTTCCTGGAGCACCACCGCCGCAGCCGATCAGTCCGGGCTCCTCAGTGCGTCTCGGGCGCGGCGGACATCAGGATTCCTGCGGTGGATCGCGGCGGGCGCCGCCATTGTGCTCGCTGTCTTCGCGATCGCGTTCGCGGTCACCCTGACCGGGAATTACGGTCCAGCGCCCCAGCTCCCTCGGACGGCGCTGGGGCTGTCGCCGGGAGTCGTGGCGACGTCGACAAACACTCCATCGTCGGCCGCGACGAAGACGCCATCGACTAGACCTTCCCTGTCGCCCAGTCCTGCGGCGTCAGTGCCAGCGCCCGAGCCCATCGTCGTGGCGCCAGCCAACGGATCTTCCTCGACGTCGGTCCATCTATCGGCCACCGTCGCTGTCGGCGGCATGCACTTCGGGAACTTCCAGCAGGTGTCTTTTCAGGTGACCAACACCGGCTCCGCCCCGACCCGCCAGCTGACCGTCACCATCACGCTCCCCTCCGGGGCATCGATGTTCGGCGGCGGCAACCAGGGCTTCTTTGGCGGTGGCTTCGGCTGGAGCTGCCAGCCGACCTCAACGGGCGCGACCTGCCAGCATGCCGGGGTATCGGCGGGCAGCCACGCCGAAGGCGCGATCTTCATGACGATCAGCGACAACGCGGCGTGCGGCCAGCCCGTAGAGCTGACCGCGACCAGCGGCCCCGTCTCCGCCACGGCACAGTCGGGGAGTGGCGTCTCCTGCTAGCGAGACCGCTCCAGATAAGCGTCGGCCCACCGAACCGGGCCTTTGAGGCGCCTGAGCTGTTTCGCCGAAAGAATCAGCACCGCCGGCTGTGTCGAATCTTTCGGGATCACAGCTGCCTCCGGCGGCCGGGATCTTAGCGGGGCAGTTAGGCGTTCTACCGAGTAGGCACCGGCGAGGACGCCGCAACTCGAGCTATGACTTGTTATCCGCAGGATCGCGACGTACGCTGTCGATATATCGTGAGTGTGTCGCGAGAGGTGGCGGTTGACGATGGCGGCGACAGGAGCGGCCTGGGATGCCTGTAACTTCGAGGCCGGCCTAGCTGACCTGCTGAGCTGCGTGCGAACCGCGCTCGGCCAGGTCCGGCGCGGAGCCTCGGCCAAGGCTCAGGGACGTGAGCATGCTGAGCCCCATGAGCATCACGGGCCGTGGGAGCGAGGCTTCAGCGGACGCCGGGGGCCGGGACACTGGGGCGGCGGGTTTGTCGGGCCGCGCGGTGGCTGGTGGCCGGGACCGCCCTCGGCGCCGCCAGGTCCGAAGGCGAGTCGCGGCGATGTGCGGGCCGCGATCCTGGCGCTGCTGCGCGAGGGCCCGCGCAACGGGTATCAGATCATGGCCGAGATCGAGGAGCGCAGCGGCGGCGCGTGGCGGCCCAGTCCGGGCGCGGTCTACCCGGCGCTGTCTCAGCTGGCCGACGAGGGACTGATCGCGCCCGAGGAGTCGGGCAGCAAGCGGATGTTCAGCCTGACCGACGCCGGGCGCGAGTACGTGGCCGAGAACCCGGAGATGGCCCGCGGCGCGTGGGAGTCCACGGCGCAGCAGGAAGCGTGGCAGGTACCTGGCTTGTTTGCGGAGGCGGCCCGCCTGGGCAGCGGCATTATGCAGCTCGCCAGGGCCGGTTCCCCGGATCAGATCCGGGCAGCCGAGCGCCTGCTCGAGCGGACGCGACGCGAGCTGTACCGGATCCTCGCTGACGACGCAGCACCAGCGGACGACGAGCAGGTCGTCTGAGCAGTGAAAACAGGGGCAATGAAGGCAGGGGCAATGAACGAGAACATGCGGATATCGGACGCCGACCGCGACCACGTGGTCGAGCGGCTGCGCGAGCACTACGCCGATGGCCGGCTCACCTCTGACGAACTGGATGAGCGCATCACGGCCACGCTCAGCGCAAAGACCTACGGGGAGCTGCGCGCGGTCATGACCGATCTGCCCGAGCCGCAGCCCGTCGGGGCACCAGGCTCCCACGGCGCACTCGGCGCGTTCGGCGCACCGGGGGCCGCAGGGCAAGGCTGGCAGTCACAGCCCTGGTCCACTGGCGGCCGGCCGATGATGGCCTACCGGCGCGGACCGCGGATTCTGCCGCTCGTGCTCATCGCGTTTGCCGTCACGCTGCTGCTCCCTGGCGGCGGCTTGGTCTTCTTCGGCCTCCTCAAGCTGATCCTGGCGTTCTGGCTGGTGATGTGCATTATGGGCATCTTCGGGGCCGCCCGGTTCCGCCGGCACGCGCGCCGTCACTGGCAGTCACGCACCGGCGAATCCAGGCATCACCACGACTGGCAGCCTTAGATCGAGAGGGCGGGGCGGGACGCGGCCACGTTCCCGCCCTTAAGGGGTTGTGACCGCTGACCGCGCGAGCCTCGCTCACAGTGCGTGCCGCCGCGTCAATGGTCGCTTCGAGCCGGCTGGCATGCGCGCCGCGCCAGTACACCTGACCGCACGCCTGGCACCGGGCGAAGGCCGCGTAGGTTCGCCTGGTGCCAGGCTTGAGCTGCGGCTCGACTTCCTCCTTGCGCGCCGGGACCAGCATGCCGTTGCAGGCCGTGCACCGCGTCCACGGCGCAAGCGCCGGGGCAAACCTGTCGAGAATGTCGGTGAGCTGAGCCTCGGGGTTACCGCCGCGGACATAGGCACCACGCCACAGCTTGCGGCGGCGCAGCAGGCCACGATCCTGGGTGAGCAGCACCCGGCCCTCAGCGTTGGACTCCTCGATCAGGTCGTCGTCATCAGCGTCGCGGTGGTAGGCGGCGTCGATTCCGAGCAGGCGCAGCCGCCGGGCGACCGTGCCGAGGTGGACGTCGAGCAGGAATCGCGCCTCGTCCAGCCGCTGGGGCCGCGGGACGGTGCTCACCTGGACGGTGTCGCCGCCGCGTGGCCGGTAGCCGCGCTCGGCGGGCCGGCCGTTGACGAGCAGTTCGGCGACCTCAGTCAGGGGAATGCCGATCGACTCGATGACGTGGCCCAGGGTGGAAACGCCATCGCAGGTCACCGCCACCGGCTGGGCGCGCAGCTTCGGCCGCAGGAACAGCGCTAGCTCATCTGCCACGACGACGCGGGCTTGCGGTCCGGCCATGGCACTACCATGCCCCGAACTGTCACAAGCTGATCAGCACGATGCCGGTCGCGATCACGACAGCAGCGGCGACGCGTTTGCGGCCGAAGGCCTCGCCGAACGCTGTGACGCCGATCAGCGCGGCGAAGACCACGCTGGTTTCCCGGATCGCGGCGACCTCAGCGAGCGGCGCCCGCGTCTGCGCCCACAAGACGATGCCGTAGGCCAGGACACTGAGGGTGCCGGCGAGCAAGCCGCGCCGCGCGATGCTGGCGTCTCGCCATGCGTGCGCTGGGCGCCGGAACGCCGCCGCCGCTGTCATCGCCGGGCCCTGTAGCAAGAACAGCAGCGCCACGTACGCCCACGGGTCGTGCGCGCGACGGACGCCGAGCCCGTCGACGATCGTGTACGCCGCGATCGTCAGCCCGGTCAAGATCGCCGCGCCCACGGCTGGCAGATCCTGACGACTCAGCCGGCCAGCCGAGAACGCCAGGCTTATCAATCCCACCGCCAGCGTCACGACGCCGAGCAGCGCTGGGGCGCTCAGGTGCTCGTTTGCCAGGAAGTACGCGCCGACGGCGACGACCAGCGGCGACGTGCCGCGGGCAATCGGATACGTCTGGCTGAACGCGCCGAGCCGATAAGAGTTGATGAGCGCCAGGTCGTAGCCGACGTGGATGACGGCCGAGGTGACACAGAAGCCGATCGCCGCCCGGTATGGCAGGCCGGTCAGGAGGAGCCCGATCCCGCCGCAGACCGTCGAGGCGACCCCGAGCCAGGCGAAGGCCATGAGCCGGTCGTCCACCTGCTTGACGATGGCGTTCCAGATCGCGTGCAACGCGCCGGCGCCGATGACGATCGCGACTACGAGCGGTGTCAGCTGCGCCTGGGTTGTCACACCCGTATTCTGCCTGCTCGTCCCGGTCCGCGCTGCCGGCAAAATCTACTGAGGCCCCGCCGCCGCCTGCCGGTCACGGAAGCGACGGACCTTCGCTATGGTGCCGCAGGCGCGGCCGTCGGGGCCGCCGGCGTACATGAGGCACCAGCGCTTGCCGCCGTTGCGGGTGTTGTCGTAGAACACCCAGCGGCAATCCGGGCATGCCTTCAGCCGCTTCCACGTGCCTGCGCTGATCGCCGACAGCACGGCCGCGAGCACGTCGCCGGCCGGGCCCGCGGAGTGACGGTAGGACAGCGACTCGCCGCCGATCGCCGGCCGGATGCCGGTCCGCTCGATCCAGTCGTTCAGGACGCCGGCCTCGCCGGCTTCGACGACGCGCCTGACGTCGTCCCGGAGCTCGCGGACCACGGTTGCTTCGTGCGGCCGCCAGCCCTGCTCGCGGGCGAACTCATCGAAGTTGTCCGTCGGCTGGCGCGAGTCGTTCGGGACGAGCCAGCTGTTGAGCAGCGACCGGACCGGCTCCAGGTCTCCTGGTGCGACCTGGCCTGGGATCGCCGACGCCGACGCCGAGCCTGTAACCATCAAACGAGTATACCGGTTGCACGCGACGTCGTTCCACGGTAACTTGCTAACTCGATAGCTGGTTACCAGGCGCCGCGACGAAAGCTGCGGGGATTGCGAGGCGGACGCATGGCGAGCAAGGTCGGATGCACGGCCGACGTC
>DATHQE010000074.1:0-8355 GCA_035483035.1 Streptosporangiaceae bacterium
CGTCGATTGTGACCTTGCCGCCATCGGCCGACCTCCTTTCGGCGGACGGTTCGCTGGCATCGGCGGTCATCGGCGCCGACTTGGCAGACACGGCGGCTATTGACTCAGTCATCTGGGAAGCACGCTTTCTCTGATCGGTAGCGGAACGAGGCCGGCAGCGGGCCGCAGGGTC
This sequence comes from Streptosporangiaceae bacterium, assembly GCA_035483035.1. GTDB lineage: Bacteria > Actinomycetota > Actinomycetes > Streptosporangiales > Streptosporangiaceae > JAJYUU01. The sequence continues at coordinate 173 of DATHQE010000074.1, forward strand.
CGGTTGCCACCCCGACCTGCCTCTGTCTTGTTAGACACGCGCGGCAGCGGAACGTCGCACGTTTCTTTCTCCTGTCCAGGGAAGGTCAGCTCGAGCTGGCCGGGTTTGGTGCCGAGTACGCCGCTGGCGCCTTGCCCGGGTAGGACGAGTCAGCAGGCACGGGAGGAGCCGTGAGAGCGGACACTAAGGACGGCTACCTCGTCCGACAGGCCCAAGAGGGCTATCTCGATGCGTACGGCGAACTTGTCGACCGGCATGGCCGGCTGGCCTACCGGGTCGCGCTGCGGCTCCTGGGCAACCATGATGACGCCGAGGACGTCGCCCAGGAAGCACTCGTTGCGGCCTGGCAGAGGCTGCCGGGATTCAAGGCCAGATCCAGCTACTCGACGTGGCTATACCAGATTGTCACCCGTCGGGCGCTGAACCGGATCACCCGAAACCGTACCGAGGAGTCCCTCGACGTGCTGGGTGATGCGGCCCCTGCCGCTGAGGAGCCGGCCCGAGACGTCGAACGCGACCTGACGGTCGACGCCGTTACCGCAGCAGTGGCGGACCTGCCGCCGCCTCAGCGCGTCGCCATTGTGCTGCATCACTTCGAGGGCATGGCCAACCAGGAGATTGCCCACATAACCGGCAGCACGGTCCCGGCCGTTCGCAGCCACCTGTTCCGGGGACGGCGCACACTGACGAGGACGCTTGAGGAGTGGAGGTTAACGTGCCGGAATGACCGATCCTGGCCAGCCAGCCGACGATGCCCGTTGCTGCCCGACGGCGCAGGCTCTCGCCTCGCCTGCGGGCCGATGTCGACGAGCTGATCGAGCAGGCTGCCGACGGGCGGGCGGGTCGTGGCCAGGATCGCCCGCGATGCGGCACGCCAGCTGCCCGGCGTCCGGACTGTCGGCTTCATGGGAAGCACGGCCGTGGTCATCACCTAGAAGCCCGCCGCGCTTGAGCCGCATTTGTCTTACCGGGCAGCAAGGCGTATGCGACCTGCTGTGCCCTTCGATGCTTAAGGCGAGTCTCACGTGGCAGAGAGTGAGGGTAGATCCGGAGTCCAGCGTGGAGGGGTCATGGCAGCGGCAGGCATCGCGACAGGCACCAGGCGATCCGGGCACGACTTGCTCGGCATTTATCTTAATGATCATCTGGCGGGTGCGACCGGTGGGCTTGAACTGGCACGCCGGGTCGCGGCGTCGCACCGAGGTCCGGCGGCCGGCGGCGCGTTGCAGCGTTTGGCTGCTGACGTCGCGCAGGATCGCGCCGCGCTGGCGGACATCATGGCCGCACTTAGCATCCCGGTCCGCGCCTACAAGGTCTACGCCGCGTGGATCGGCGAGAAGGCCGCCCGACTGAAACTCAACGGTCACCTTCTCACCCGGTCGCCCCTCACCAGCCTGGAGGAACTTGAAATGCTGCGAATAGGCGTCGAAGGCAAGACCGCGGGCTGGCGTACGCTGCGGGTTCTGGCGGAGACGGACAAGCGGCTCGACTCCGGCCGGCTGGATGAGCTCATCGCCAGGGCCCAGCGTCAGGCGGATCTTCTCGAGGAGCTCCGCGTGCGTGCCGCGGGCCAGGTCATCGCCCTTGAAGCTGCAGCCGGTGGCTCATGAGCGACATCGCCGCGGCGTTTATCTGCCCGGCTGTACGCCGACCCGGCTGTCGCATCGCGACTGATGCTTTGCTCGGTGCGGCAAGAGGTCCGGCACATCAGCGCCGGTCGTCAGGACCCCGGCCGCCAGGCGGAAGTAGGGAAATAGAAGGGACGCTGAGATGTGGGTTTTTCTATCTGCGCGGCTGCGGACGTGGCTGTTGCTGGCCATCGCGCTTCCGCTGGTCCGGCTGCTTGTCCGTCGCCTCGCTGTCGCCGCTGAGCGCCGTGACCCATCCGCCCGCAGGGTGAAGGTGCTCCGCCAAGCCGATTCGGCAGTGACCGCGCTGTCCGGGCGCTCCTCGCGCAGGGCCAGACGCTGAGACCGGCGAGGAGCCGCCACCTGACCGAATCGTCCGCCACCGCGCCGCGCTGGCCTGGGACATCACCGCCTCGTTGCCTCGTCACCGGGGCATCTGGCTACATCGGCGGACGGCTAGTGCCTGTATTGCTCGCTGCGGGGTACCGCGTTCGTTGCATGGCTCGCGACCTGGGGAAGCTCAGCGACCGGCCCTGGTCCGGCGATATTGAGATCGCGGCGGCCGACGCCCTGGACGGGCGCGGAGTGCGGCATGCCCTGGAGAGCGTGGATGTGGCCTATTACCTGATCCACTCGCTGGGCACGGGCGCGTCCTTCGAACAGCGGGACCGCGACGCGGCGGCCATCTTTGCAGACGCCGCCATGTCCGCCGGGGTCAGGCGCATCGTGTATCTGGGCGGCATCGTTTCTGGTGATGGCAGCGGCCTGTCCCCGCATCTGCGCTCGCGCGCGGAGGTAGGCGACATCCTGCTGGGCAGTGGCCTGCCGACGGCCGCGCTGCAGGCTGCCGTGATCATCGGCAGCGGGTCAGCCTCGTTCGAGATGCTGCGGTATCTCACCGAACGGCTGCCGGTGATGGTCACTCCGAAATGGGTGGATACCCGCATCCAGCCGATCGCCGTCCATGATGTGCTGCGCTATCTCGTCGGCTGCGCGGCGCTGCCTGCCGGCGTCAGCCGCCGCTTCGACATCGGCGGCCCGGACATTCTGACGTATGCGGAGATGATGCGCCGCTACGCAGGGGTGGCCGGCCTGCGGCCGCGCGTACTACTTCCGGTGCCGCTGCTTACACCGCGGCTGTCGTCGCTGTGGGTAGGGCTGGTGACGCCAGTACCAGCCGGCCTGGCCAGGCCGCTGGTCGAATCGCTCAGGAACGAGGTCGTGTGCTCCGAGCACGACATCGCCTCGTACGTCCCGGACCCGCCTGATGGCCTGCTGCCCGTTGACCGTGCCATCGCACTGGCCCTGCGGCACACCCGCGAGGGCGCAGTCTCCACTCGCTGGTCCTCTGCCGCTACGCCCGGCGCAGCCAGCGATCCGCTGCCCAGCGACCCGTCCTGGGCCGGCGGCTCGCTGTACGTAGACGCACGGAGCAGTGCCGTCCGCGCTTCGCCCGCGGCACTGTGGCGGGTCATCGAGGGTATTGGCGGTGAGACCGGGTGGTATTCCTTCCCGGCCGCCTGGGCCGTACGCGGGCTGCTCGACCGGCTCGCCGGCGGCGTCGGGATGCGCCGCGGACGGCGTGATCCGCGGCACCTGCTCGCCGGCGATGCGCTGGATTTCTGGCGGGTAGAGGCCATCACACCAGGATCGCTGCTGCGGTTGCGCGCGGAGATGAAGCTACCCGGCCTGGCCTGGCTCGAAATGGCAGTTGGCCGAGACGATAACGGTCTGACCACCTACAGCCAGCGGGCTATCTTCCAGCCGCGAGGGCTCGCCGGACACGCCTACTGGCGATCCATATCGCCGTTCCACGGCGTCGTATTCGGCGGAATGCTCCGCAACATCACCGCAGCCGCCGAGCGAGCCAGCCGCGCAGCGGACAAGCCCGCGCCAACTAGGCACTGAGCAGCGCGGCAAGTCCATGCCGTCTGGGACGGCACGCCGCCATGGCGCCAGCGGGAAGTACTTGCTTCATCTTAGAACTTAGAAGTCCGCGTTGATCTTACCGGCGACGCCCTCACCGGGCGGTCGGCGTATCCGTATGCCGCGCACACGATGCTAGGACTGCTTCGCTTTGCTCGAGGAGTTCCATCGCCTGGCGGAGTCCGTTCGCCGAACCGCCCACGCTCCGCGCCGCGTGGGGGATCTCACTCAGGATGCTCGCCGCAACCGATTCAGCCTCGGAGGGAGCGGTCAGTGAGTCGCTGTAGGAATCGATCAATACCTCCGCATCGAGGGTAAGCAATCGCAATCCCAGCAGCTTCGCTATCACGCGCGCTCGCAGGACGATGTCACCCTGGCGGGGATCCTGCCCCGACGCTCGGCGCGGGCGGGTGGATCGCAGTCTGATTGCAAGCGGCCTCGCCTCAACCGATGCGCCGGTCCTGGACCGAACCATTGGCTACGCCGCAGGCGGCCGATGCGCCCGAGAGTCAGCAAATGCCTCAAGGCGCGCGCCGTAGGCCTCGAGCCGCTCTCGCGTACCGGAGGCCGCGAAAGCCTCACGCGCACCGCGAGCTGCCGCATGGAGCTGGTCGTAGCGCTCGCGGCCCGCCTTTGCTCCAAGGACGTACCCGACGGCTGCGGCCACTAGCGGAAGTAGCTTCATGACTGCCCGTCCCGGTCCCGGGCAGCGGATACCGCGGCGCTCGCCACGGTAGCGGCCACCGCCCCTCCGACCACGCCTGCCGTCACCTTCCCCGCCCCGCGGATGCCGCCACGGGCCGCCGCTGACGTGACCGCGTCCATGATGCGGTCCCACCTGCTCTTGCGCCGGAAAAGCTTCATCGTTTGTCCTCCCCTGCGTTTGCATGCGTTCTGCGAGTGGGCGCCTCGGATGTCCCAACGGCTCCGATGAGCTGGTCCTTCGTCATGGACGCTCGGACCTCCGAACCCTTATCGCGACCGATGCGGAGCAGTTCGCCCTTGGTAAGCGCATCCAGGTGAAGTCCCCGCTTGCGCCCGATCGCCTGAATGAGATCGGGCTTAGTCATGGTGGCATGGCCGTCAATGTTGAGATCGCTAGCCAGCCGTTGCAACTCGTTCTTGTGAAGAACGTTGAGGTACTGTCCCGCGTCCTCAGTCGCCCCGCGGGACGAGGAGACATGAGCCCGAGGCGTTCGCCGGCCGTTACCTGCCGCATCATCCGCTTTCTGCCGCAGCTGATCTGCCTCGGCGGTCCGCCGTCTCGCCTCCCTGGCACGGTCACTGGCCTGGCTCGCGAGCCGGTCGGCTTCATCATTCGCCTGCCTAGCGGCCTGCTGAGCTGCTTCTGAGGCGCGGTCGGCCAGGCCTCTCGCGAGGCTCTGCGCTCTCTCAGCTTCTGCAATTGCCTCAGCCGCGCGCGCCTGGGCGCGCTCGGCCTCGCGCTCCTTGGCGCGCACCCGCCGGCTCGCCTCGGCTTCCGCTAGTTCGGTGGCCTTGATCGTGTCGGTGACTTCTGCACGCCGTTCCGCCTCGACGTACTCGTCGGCATCCTGCCGGGCCTGCCTGACCCGTTCCTCTTGATCACGTGTGGATGCTGCGACGCGTTGATCCCCGGCCGCGCGCGCCCGCTTGACCCGAGCCTCAACCTTCCGTTCGGCGTCACGTTTGGCCTGCTCCACGGCCCGATCTGAGTCGTGAGCCGCGGCGGCGGCCTGGTCGGCAGCTTGCTTCGCCTCCTGGGCCAAGGACACTGCTCGGGCCTCCTGCTGCCGGGCGCGCTCAACGGCATCGTCAGCGCGCCGCATTAGCGAAGCGATCGAGTCGTCGCCGACGCCAGGAATCCCTCCGGCAATCGTCCGCATCGCACCCTTGGCCTTGCGGCTTGCGCCAGTGGTCCGGCGGCTCATGCTCGAGCTCGCGTCATGCGCGGACTGAGCGGCGCCGGAGGCCGTGTCCGACACGTTCTGCAGGACCGCAGCAGATGCAGCCGACGAGTCCCTAGCCGCCGAGGTCGCTGGCTTCAGAGCCTGGGAAAGCAACCAGGCTGCGTTGCCCGGCATGTCGGCCAGTCCGGCCCTCGCGGCATGCCAGAGCTGACCACGTCTTCTAGATCTGGCCATTGAAAACTCCCCCGAACTGCATTCAGATCCACGCTCCATCCCCGCCTTGCTACTGGCGCTACCCTCCTGACTCCGCCTCAATCACCCCGGCGGATCGGCAACAAGGCACGCTCCCAGCCGATCCAGGACTTCGTGGATAGCTCGGAAGTATGCGCCCTGGGGCAGCCACCGCATCGGGCCGATCGTCGCAGCTCAGGCGCCGGCCGGCCGCAGGGGGGCCAGGCCGATGCGCTAGGACTTCAACGCGTCCTTAACGTTCGCGCCGACCTGCTTGAGGTTGCCCTTGGCCTGGTCAACCTCGCCTTCGGCCCGCAGGTCTTCGTCTCCTGTGGCCTTCCCGGCCAGCTCCTTGGCCCGCCCCTTCAGCTCCTGGCTCTTGTTCTTTGCCTTATCCGCCAGACTCATCGGACGCTCCTTCCAGGTGGTCACGGCCGCGGCCCGCAGCCGCGAGGGTCAAACACGCGTCCCCTACCTCGCTGCGAGCCGGTCTAACATCAGCCCCCCGCCGAACCCGCTGCGCAGCAATGCCGGCCTTACGGACGTCTGGGTCAACGTCACTATCGACGATGCCATTACCTAGAAGCCCGCCGACGGGCGGAATAGCTGGAATGACCGTCAATCGTGACGAACCAGCGCTGATCGCCGATGAGCGAACCCTGCTGACCGGCTCGCGTCGAGAACTGGTGGTTCCACGTTGTCATCGGCGGTGAACCGGATGAGCCGATCCTGTCGGCGAGCCCGATGACGACCGGGACTTTGACCTCAACGCCATCGACGGCGCCGATGTCGCGCGCGATTTCGCCACTTGGAGAGCGCAGTGCGACAAGTCGCGCGAGACCACGGCCGAGCATGACCTGGACGCGGACGCCACCTGAGCACCAACGAGGAATTCTCGCTGCGCTGGGTGCTCATCCACATGATCGAGGAATGCGCCCGCCACAACGGTCATGCCGACTTGATCCGCGAGGCCATCGACGGCGCGGTCGGCGAGTAGCCGGGCCGGGCCATCGTCGGGAGACGCCGGTCAGCGCGCCATCCAGGGCCGGAGCTTGTCAGGGTTGCGCACGGCCCAGATGTGCTTGATCCGGTCACCTGCGACGTCGAAGGCGAGCACCGTCACGGTGATGCCGTTTTGCTGAGCCACCAGGCCGGGCTGGCCGTTGACTGTGCACTCCAGGAACGCCAGGTTGCTAGGTGCCCTGCTGGCGATCTCGAAGACGTAGCGCGCGATCTGCTCGCCGCCCTTGATCGGGACCAGCGCGGCGCTGACGCGGCCGCCGCCGTCGGCGGTCATCGTGGCACCAGGATCGAGGAGTTCGACGAGGGCGTTGATGTCCTTGGCTTCCCATGCCCGCTTGAAGTCCCGGACAAGGCCGGCCTGCCGGGGCGCAGGGCTCGCGGGCGGCTGCGACGCGCGAATGCGACGTCGGGCCGATGACGCCAGCTGGCGGCAGGCCGCCGGGGTGCGGCCAGTGATCTGGCCTACTTCGGCGAAGGCGTAGCCGAAGACATCGTGCAGGATGAGGGCGACTCGCTCGGCCGGGGTCATCGATTCCAGTACGACCAGGAAGGCCATGCTGACCGACTCATCGAGGGTGACTCGGTCGGCCGGGTCGGCCGGGGCTCCGCCGGGCCGCCCGCTGATCCACTCCGCGGGCTCGGGCAGGGGCTCGGGGATCCATTCGCCCACGTAGCGTTCACGGCGGACCCGCGCCGAGCCGAGCACGTCCAGGCAGATGCGGCTCGCGACCGTGGTCAGCCAGGCGCCCGGCGACCGAATGGCGTCCTGCTGCTGCGCGGACATGGCATACCAGCGGGCGTAGGTCTCCTGGACGACGTCCTCGGCCTCAGCCAGCGAGCCGAGCAGCCGGTACGCCAGGTTGATCAGCTGACGGCGCTCGCTCACGATCGCGTTCAGCGCCGGATCGGGCCCGCCTCGGTCTGGCCCGGATCGGGTGGTCATGGTGCCGCCCTCCTTGGTCGCATCTGGCCCTCACCAGTTCGACGAGACAGCGCGCCGGAGTGTGAGGCCGACGCGTCACCTGACGTTCCGGGCGGCTGCGTCGTCGTACTTCTGAACAGGACACACCCACGGCAAGGAGACGACAATGGACGCACGTATCGACTATCTCGCGAGCCCACTGGCGATGAAGCTCGTCAAGCACCTGAATGCCGCCGGGGCCGTCCTGCGTGACTCGACCGTGCCGGCCGCGACGCAAGAGCTGGTGCGCCTGCGGGCCAGCCAGATCAACGGCTGCAGCTTCTGCACCGACATGCACACGAAAGAAGCACTCCATGCGGGCGAGAGTCAGCAGCGGCTGAACCTGGTCGCGGCGTGGCGGGAGGCGACCGTCTTCACCGAGGCCGAGCGGGCCGCGCTGGAGCTCGCCGAGCAGGGCACCCGGATCGCCGACGCTGCTGGCGGTGTCAGCGACGAGGCCTGGGCGAACGCGGTCAAGAACTACGACGACGACCAGCTCATCGCGCTGGTGGTGGGCATCGCCCT
>DATHQE010000075.1:0-5360 GCA_035483035.1 Streptosporangiaceae bacterium
ATCGCCGCCGGCGAGGTGCTGCTGCGGGCTGAGCACATCAAGAAGTACTTCCCGATCCGCAGCGGCGTCCTGATCCAGCGCGAGATCGCCCGCGTCCACGCGGTCGACGACGTCAGCTTCGAGCTGCGCGCGGGCGAGACCCTCGGCCTGGTCGGTGAGTCGGGCTGCGGCAAGTCCACCCTGGCCCGGTGTATAGCCCGGCTTTATGACATCACCAGCGGATCACTGGTGTTCGAGGGAAACGACATCACGGCGTACTCGCGCCGTCAGCTCCGGCCGGTCCGGCGTGACCTGCAGATGGTGTTCCAGGATCCGTACGCCTCGCTGAACCCGCGCAAGCGGGTCGGCGCGATCATCTCCGATCCGCTGCGCATCCACAAGGCGGGCAGCCGGGAGCAGATCCGCCAGCGCGTGCTGGACTTGCTGGAGCTCGTTGGCCTGTCGTCAGAGCACATCAACCGGTACCCGCACGAGTTTTCCGGCGGCCAGCGGCAGCGCATCGGCGTCGCCCGCGCACTGGCGCTCAAGCCCAAGCTGGTCATCGCCGACGAGCCGGTCTCAGCGCTTGACGTCTCGATCCGGGCCCAGGTCATCAACCTGCTCGACGACCTCCAGGACGAGCTTGGCCTGACCTACTTGTTCATCGCTCACGACCTCGGAGTGGTCCGGCACGTGTCCGACCGGATCGCGGTCATGTACCTAGGCAAGATCGTCGAGATCTCGCCGGCCGAGGAACTGTACGAGCGGCCGGTCCACCCCTACACCGAGGCGTTGCTGTCGGCGGTGCCGATCCCCGACCCAGACCTGTCTGCTGCACGGCAGCAGATCGTCCTGGAAGGGGACGTGCCGAGCCCGATCTCGCCGCCGACCGGCTGCCGGTTCCATCCGCGCTGCCGCTACGCCACCGACATCTGCACGACAGAGGAGCCCCCGCTGACGCAGCACGGCAGCCTCGGCCACCTGGCCGCGTGCCACCATCCGCTGACTATGGGCCAGCAGGCGCAGCTGGGCGGGCCGGCGGCGGCGCTGAACCTCACGCCCTTGCCAGCGGCCAGGCTGGTGCCGGCTAGGCCAGGCCCCTCGATTCCGCCGGAGACCCTCGGCACGCCTGGCGGCTAGCTGATGCCGTGCCGCTTCAGGATGTCCCGCACGTCGCTGAGGTCGTCATCCTGATTGGCGGGTGCCGACGTCTTGCCGCCGGCCTTGGTCAGCGCCGCGGCAGGCTTGCCACCGCCGGGGTGCCCCTCGCGACTGGCCTTCTCGGCCTTGCGGTGCTTACGCCAGCCGACGAACGGGATGCCGCCTGAGACCAGGAACAGCACCGCGGAGACGCCGACGATGATGACGCCCAGCCAGGCCGTCGGCGAGAAGACGAAGCCGCCGGCGAACTGCACGACCGACGCGACGAGATGGCCGATGAGGCGGAGCGAGTGCGTCAGCCAGGCGGCGATCGGCAATAGCGACCAGGCGACGCCGCGGATGCCGCTGCGGGCACCCTTCTTGCGCCACGCGATGCCGCTCAGGACAAGCCCGGCAAGCGTGACGAGTATGAAGACTGGACCGGCCCATGAACTAGTGGCAAAGCTGAGCCAGCTATTCACTGCCGCCTCCCCTCGCGGCCAGCGCACCAGTTGCGCGGCCTAGGCGCGAACAAGTCTATTCTCGCACAGCAGATGCGCTCGCGTCATATCGCAAGCCCGGCTTTCGCCGCGAGTTCGGCCAGCGAGATTCCCGCCAGCGAGTTCAGCACGACCCGGCCCGCTCGCTCGGGCACCGGCACGACGCTCGGCACGGCCACGGTTCGGTAGCCGGCTGCCTCGGCCGCCCGCACGCCGTTCAGCGAGTCCTCCAGCGCGATGCACTGCCCGGGCTCGGCGCCGAGCTTGGCCGCGGCCAGCAGATAACCCTCCGGGTCCGGCTTGGCGCGGGACACATCCGCCGCGCAGACAACCACCGGGAACACCACATCAAGCCCGGCTAGCACGGCATCGACGACCTCCGGCTCCGATGACGTCACAAGCGCGTACGGCAGGCCGGCCGCTCGGACCTCCTCGACCAGCTCGAGCGCGCCGGGCAGTACCGGCACCGGACTCGTCATCAGCAGGCTGACCATGGCCTCAAGCAGCCAGCGGGCTACGGCGGCGGGCTCAGCCGGCCTCGTTCCCTTACTCAGCAGGTACGCAACGGTCGTCGGCATGGAACCCCCGACCAGCGCATCCTGGTCGCCCTGGGCCCAGGCGCCGTGCAGGCGCTGCATAACCGCGCTCTCCGCCTCGAACCACAGGGGCTCGGAGTCGACCAGGAGGCCATCCATATCAAACGTGACCGCCCGGAGCGGAAGCTCGCCCCTGGGGGGCGTGCGGGAGGCCGGTGGGGAGGCCGAGTGGGAGCCAGCGTGGTGTCCAGATCGCGACATGATGAGCCCATCCTAGGGAGCGCCTCTGGTTGACTACGACAAGGCAGTCTTTTCTTGTCCCCTGGTTCAGGGCACATAGGCTTGACCTGAACGGGGGCGTCCGGACTAAGGGAGGTGGCTGGCGATCGAGCTCGACGCTGTAGGCAAACTCACCTCGCCTGCACTCATCGCTGCCTTCGAGGGCTGGAACGACGCTGGCGAAGCCGCCAGCAGCGCGATCACGCAGCTGACTACAGCGTGGGACGCGAAGGGCATCGGCGAGATCGACCCGGAGGATTACTACGACTTCCAGGTCACCAGGCCGGTGATGGAAGTCTCCGACGGCCATGCCGAGGAGCTGGTCTGGCCAACGACCCGGCTGTCGATCGCCAGGCCGCCTGAGGCCGGGCGTGACCTTATCCTGCTGCACGGGATCGAGCCCAACATGCGCTGGCGCGGCTTCACCGCTGAGCTGGTCAGCGCGTTCACAGACCTCGGCGTCGAGCTCGTTATCCTGCTCGGCGCGCTGCTCGCCGACTCACCGCATACCAGGCCGCTGCAGGTCACGGCCGCTACCTCGGGCGCGGAGCTGGCCGCCCAGCTGCACGTCGAGCCGGTCGACTACAAGGGCCCCACCGGGATCGTGGGCGTGCTCCAGCAGGCGTGCGCGACGGCGGGCCTGCCGTCGGTCTCGCTGTGGGCCGCGGTCCCGCACTACGTGGCGCAGCCGCCGAGCCCGAAGGCCACCCTCGCGCTGCTGCGCAGCGTCGAGGACATCCTTGACATCTCCCTGCCGCTGGCCGACCTGCCGGCCGAGGCGCGCGCCTGGGAGCGCGGCGTCGACGAGCTCGCCGAGCAGGACAGCGACGTGGCCGAGTACGTGCGCAGCCTCGAAGAAGCCAAGGACGCTACAGACCTGCCTGAAGCGAGCGGCGACGCGATCGCCAGGGAGTTCGAGCGGTACCTTCGCCGCCGCGGTGACCGAGGCGAGCACGGTGGTCGCTAGCGCCGGGTGCTAACAGGGGCCGCAGTTAGATAGGCGGCCAGGGCACCGCTGGCCAGTCGGCAGGCGGCAGTGGGTGTACCTGGTGCGCCAGCAGCATCTCTACGCGCCTCGTCGTCGCGGCGACCTCGGCCCCGGTCAGCCAGCTGCCCAGCTCGGCGGTCAGCCCGCCGTCGAGCAGGTCGCGTAGCCCGGTCAGTTTCGCCAGTGCATCGCTGGTCAGGCGCTTGCCCCGCCACTGCCAGAGCACGGTGCGCAGCTTGTACTCCGAGCCGAAGCAGACGCCGTGATCGCAGCCATAGAGCCCGCCGTCGGCGACCGGCAGCAGGTGGCCGATCTTGCGATCAGCATTGTTCACCACCGCGTCGAACACCGCCATCTGCCGCAGCCGGGGGTCATTGCTGCGGGCCAGTTCGACCAGGTCGACCGTGTCGTCGGCGTCGATCCACAGCTGGCACATGCCAGGGCCGAAAGGGCCGTCCCGGTACACGGTCGGCGGCACCACATCGAAGCCGCCGGCCCTCGAGACCACGTACGCGGCAAGCTCCCGGCCGGCCAGCGTGCCGTCAGGGAAGTCCCATAGCGGCCGTTCGCCAGCGACCGGCTTGTAGACACAGGCGGTCTCGGTGCCGTCGGCGGTGATCGTGCAGTACATCGTCGCGTTCGACGCATCGACGAGGCGGCCCTTGACGTCAAGGGTCCCGGTGGTAAGCAGGTCGAGGATGGCGGCCTCGTCGCCCGGGCTCGTCGGATGCCGCGGCGCGCCGCCTAGCCCGGTCGGCGCGCTCGCTGACTCGACGCTCGCCGGCGCCGGGGTAGCAGGGCGGCCGCCTCTGGTCCGCTGCTCGCGCCGCGCTCTCCTGCCCGGCGAATCCCTGCTGCCCGATGCATCCCTGCTGGCCGAGGCTTCAGGCATGCCCGACCCGGTGGCCGTTCTGCCGCGGGCACACGTGGCCAGCCGGTTCGAGAGGCAGTCCGCATAGCGGGCAAGGCGGCCGGCCCTGCCCCACAACCTGGATGGCGCGCCGGGAGAACGCCCGCGCGGCCTCCGCGGTGATGCGCACGCGCAGAATGGCCGGGCCATCCTCGGGGACATCGTCGGCCAGGGGCTCGAGCGGCTCCTCGCTCTCCTCCTGCGCCTCGATGATGACGCGTTCGCCGTCGTGGTCCCAGGCGAGCGCGATCGCGCCGACCCGGAAGTCCTCCGTGAGCGGGAGGTCGAGCGGGCCGTCGTCGATCTCGCTGCCAGCATCTGACACCGCCCCGGTGCGAAGTGCTACCTCGTCGAGCAGCTCGTCGAGCCGCTCGGCGAGCTGGCTCACCTGGCCCTTTTCCAGGGCAACGCTCGTGACCCTGGTGCCCACGGTCGCCTGCAGGTAGAACGTCCGCTCCCCAGGCTGGCCGACAGTGCCCGCGACGAATCGCTCCGGCGGGTCGTACGTGTAGACCGGCATGACCCCTATCCTCTCGCGCAAACGGCCGGCTGCCAGCCCGGTCCCATAGTCAGGCTACCGGCGTCCGACCCCGCTAGCTGCCGCTGCCCGCTCCCCCGCCGATCTGGGCTTCGGCCTCGGCGCGCGGCTTCGCGGCGGCGCGCGCGAGGCCGGCCAGCGCCGCCGGGTCACCCCCGACGTCGTTCATCCGCAGCACGAACGGCCGCAGCGTGGTGTACCTGATGATGCTCAGCGAGCAGGGATCTACCTGGATGCGCTGGGACATGTCCAGGTGCATGCCCAGGGCATCGGCCAGGATGGCCTTGATGACGTCGCCGTGCGAGCAGACCAGGTACGTGGCGTCCGGTCCGAGCCGGGCGTTCCAGTGCCGGACCGCAGCGATGGCGCGCTGCTGCATCCCCAGCATCGACTCGCCACCCGGGCCGGGGAACGTGACTGCACTCGGATGCGCCTGCACCACCCGCCACAGCGGGTCACGGGCGAGCTTGCGCAGCGGCTGCCCGGTCCA
>DATHQE010000076.1:0-3559 GCA_035483035.1 Streptosporangiaceae bacterium
CGGACCACGTCATCGAAGGACTCCACCCATTCCCTGGTCTCGTCCGGATCGATGTCCGGCAGCTGGGTGGGCAGTCCGTCGCTGATGATGGAGAAACGCTGGCGTCCGGAGGCCACGGGTGATTCCTCGCATTCCGCGGGCAGGCAGCGCCTGCTGGCGCCGCGCGTCGGCATAGTCGGACGCGGCCGCCGTTGGCCACGTCCAGTCGGTTGTCCTGCTCCAATCCTCGCAAGTGATGCCGGCTAACGCATCTCTACCGACTGGTAACAGGCCCGGTCGAGGATGGAGTGAGGCGGGTCACATAGGGCGCGTATCCCCTATAACGGTCCCACGTGTCTACTCAGAGGCTATCTGGATGGTCTCCCGGGCAGGTAATTCGTCGTGCCACCTAATTGTGACTTGCGCACCGCGCCGACCCAGTGTGAACTGTCCGATCAAGGACAGCGACAAGCTGCGGCTGTGTTAGCCGGAACCGGACCTGGGCATGTGCCGAGTTTAGGGACCTGTCCGGTCAGGACAGCCGGAGCGGAAAGGATCGGGAGGACTTCAGTGAGCGCGACCGCGGGCCAGGCGCAGGACCAGCGTGACCTGGCTGAGCGGCTTGGCATCAAGCCAGGCCACGTGGTGCAGGAGATCGGATACGACGACGACGTCGACGAGTCGCTACGCGACTCTGTCGTGGCGCTAGAAGGCGCGGAGCTCGTCGACGAGGACTACGACGATGTCGTGGATGGCGTCCTGCTGTGGTGGCGGGACGGCGACGGTGACCTCGTCGACGCCCTGGTGGACGCGCTCACGCCGCTGGCCGACGGCGGCTACATCGTGCTGCTCACGCCGAAAACGGGTCGAGACGGGCACGTCGAGCCTAGTGAGATCGGCGAGGCCGCTCCTACCGCAGGGCTCTCGCAGACCTCCACTGTGAGCGCCGGGCGCAACTGGTCCGCCAGCCGCCTGGTCGCGCCTAAGGCTCGCCGCTGAGTCCTGTCGTCCTGCTTGGCTGATCGGCCCGGTGGGCCCGGATGTGCCTGCCCGCTCATCCGGCCCAGGCGGTTCTCGGGACGCGCCCGGGTGGTGGCACACTGAGTGCGTTCGCGAACCCCGCGCTGAGAGGATCAGTACATGGCGGTTGAAGTCGGCGATAAGGCCCCTGACTTCGAGCTGAAGGACCAGCACGGCACGCCGGTGAGCCTGTCCAGCTTCCGGGGCAGGAAGAACGTTGTGCTGGTGTTCTACCCGCTGGCTTTCAGCGGCGTCTGCAGCGGCGAGCTCTGCGCCATCCGGGACCAGTTCCCGGAGATCACTAGGGACGACGTCGAGCTGCTCGCAGTGTCGGTCGATTCGACGTTCGTACTGCGAACGTGGGCCGAGCGCGATCATTTCGATTTCACATTGCTCGCTGACTTCTGGCCGCATGGCGAGGTCGCCAAGGCCTACGGTGTCTTCGATGACAAGATGGGCGTCGCTACCCGTGGCACGTTCATCATCGACAAAGACGGCGTCGTGCGGTGGAAGGTCGTTAACCCGATCCCGCAGGCACGAGAGATCGCCGACTACCAGAAGGCACTCGCCGAGCTGAGCTAGCTCGTGCGCGGGGCTGGCCTCGCGGCTGGCCCCGACGCCCTGTGGTGGCGACGGCAGAATCGGGACAGGCTGGATGCCCTGCTATCGGTGTGGTACACGGCAGGTGGACCCTGACCGGGGCGAGACTCCCTGGCGCCGGGGCGTGCGCGGAGACCGGCAGGTACTCATCTGCCCGGGCTGCCAGGCGGCGATCGACTGGAGCGCGGAGCTTGACCGGTGCCAGGTGTGCAGCAGTGTGCACCTCGTCCGGCGGCTCGGCGAGGTCGAGTGCCGCGACTGCGGCGCCGTCGGCCGGCCCGCGGTTGGCCGCCCGGCCGACGCTGGGCTCGGTGACAACGGCCTCATGACCGAGGCCGCGGTCGCCGACCTGGCCGATGAGGTCGAGCGGGCGCTGGCGAAGGTACTAGGCCCGAGCAGGCAGCGGCCACCGTACGCGATGTCGTGATCTGGTCTGCAGGTCTGCTCCTGAGCCTGGCGGTGGCCCGCCGGTGACCGATGTCGCGGTCATCGGCCGGCTGCTGGACGAATATCACGAGCGGTCGGTGCCGCCTGCAGACATCCAGATCGTGGCTGGCTCGGTCCAGGAAGCTCGAATCAGCTATGAGCTGACACTGCCCGACGGGTCGGGTCAGCTGATCCGCGCTTACCGCGCTGACGGGGCCGTGCCGGTGCATGCCCTAGGGCCGTTCACCGAGACCGTCCCGGACTGGCTGCTCGGGCGCGCCGAAACGCTGGACGTGCTCGGGGCCAGCGGGTATCCCGCACCGCGCCCGGTCCGGACGCGGACCGGCGAGCTGATCGCCGTCGCAGGCCCTTGGCTGGCGTGGGCGACCACCCATGTGCCGGGTGTCGTGCTGGAGCCGACGCTCGATGAGCTGCGGGCACTCGGCGAGTCGCTCGGACGGCTGCACCGCGTCATCGCAGGTGGTGGCGGACGCCGGCTCGCGCCCCGGCATCCTGCCATTGCAGTGCCGATGACCCTCGCCCGGCTCGACGGGGTCGCCAGCGTGCTGCCGGCAGACTGGGTGCCGCTGGCGTCGGCGTTCCGGGAGACAGTGCTCGCCGTTGCAGCTGGTGCCAGCGCAGCGCGGGAGTCCGTGGTGCACGCAGACGCGTGGGCGCGGCATGCAGTGCTGCCGGGTGGTGGGGGCCCGGATCGCCCGGCTGGCCCCGATCGCCCGGCCGGTCCGGTTCGCCCAGTCGGCGCGACCGGCCCCGTCGTGCTCGTCGGCTGGGAGACGGGCGGCCTTGGATTGGCGGTGGTCGACCTTGGCAACTGCCTCCTGGAGTGTCACGTGGACGCGGCGGCGCCGGACCCGCAAGCGTGGCTGATCTCGCCAGCGCCGGATCGCATCGAGGCCGTCGCCCGCGGATACGCAGCGGAGCGCCGTCTGAGTGCGGCCGAGCTGGCGCTGCTGCCGGACGCGGTCAAGTTCACTGCGGCGGTCGACGGAGCGATCCATCTTGAGCTAGCGCTGTCCGACGGCGTTACCGGACCGGTCATGGATGCCCGGCTGGCGGGGTTCCAGCGTCGGATGAGGGTGGCGGACGAAGTGGCTGCGCTTGCCATGCCGCATCTGGGCTAGGTCAGGTACGGCATAGCTTGGTCGGCTGCTGCTTTAGGGCCTGGTCGGCTTTCGGCGGCGAGGCGACTTGTCGCTAGATCGGTTTATCGACTTATCGGATCGCGCCTGCTGCCTGAGGTGCGGCTGACGGACGCACGATCTGTGCGGGACCGGTACGCTTGTGCGCGGTCGCGAGCGGGCGCATAGCTCAGCGGTAGAGCACTCGCCTTACAAGCGAGGGGTCGCAGGTTCGAAACCTGCTGCGCCCACCTAATGGTGCTGTCAGACACTTTATTTCAGCAAGACGTTCGATTAAGAGATGGTCTTGGCCGGAGCAGGAGCCACCCGCTCCTGCTTGTCAGGCTCATCAGGCCACACTACGCGGCACCTGGCTGCCGAACGCACTCGCTTCT
>DATHQE010000077.1:0-2101 GCA_035483035.1 Streptosporangiaceae bacterium
CGGGTGGGCTCAGACGCCCACCCGGGCCTGCGCGCGCCCGGAGGCAATCGCGTCAGCCAGCGCCGCGTGGTCACGTTCGGTCTGGTCGGCATAGCTCTCCGCGAAGTTGGCCACGGCCTGGTCGAACTTGTCCGACCCGCCGAGGTAGGCGGCGACCGCGATGCGGTCCCCGGTCCGGGCGTGCGCGCGGGCGAGTGTCCAGCCGCACATGCGGCCATAGCCGGTCATCGCGGCGGCGTTCATGCCTACGATCTCGGCGGAGTATTTCCAGTCGCGCAGCTGGCGGAAGTAGTAGTCGGCAGAGCGGCGGCCAGGAGGGGCAGCGCTCTGCCAGCCGAGGAAGATGTCGCTGACGGCTTGCATCAGGTGCTGACCGGCGACGACACGCTCGCCCTGGTTGCGGTATCCGCTTTGGCCAGCGTAGTCGGCCAGCACCGAGCGCTGGGCCTGCTTGGCCTGCAGGAGCAGCGGATCGAAGCCGTCGTCGGGTTCTATCAGCAAGATCCAGGTTTCGGTGCCGACGCTGCCTACGCCGACGACCTTGCGGGCCACGCGGGTCAAGGCGAATCGCTCCACCAGCCGACGCTGGTGGGCCGGCAAGGTCCGCGCGTACCCGCTGAACAGTCGGCGGAGGAACCAGGATACAGCGTCGACGTCGAGGTGGTCGGCCAGTTCTTCGAGCGGAATGATCAGCGGCGGGTCGCTGATAATCCGGTGCTGCCCGTCCGTGACGGTCGTCAGTTTTGCCAGCGCCTGCGTGCTGTCCCGCGTACGGGCTTTCGCGATCTGAGCCTTGGTCCGGCGCACCGCCTTCTTGGGCATGTCGGATTTGAGCCGGGCGAGGGCGTCTTCGACGTCGAAGTGGGCGTACCAGACGTTCAGGATCGACATGGCGGCGAATTCCCGCATCGCGGTGCGGTAAGCCGCCGCGGTCGCAACGGCGACCCTGCGCCGTTTCCCGGCGGTCAGGCCGTTCTCCCGGCCTGCCACGGCCATGCTCGCGACCAGCCGCTTGACGTCCCACTCGAACGGGCCGGGCAGCGTCTCGTCGAAGTCGTTCAGGTCGAAGACCAGCCGCCGTTCGGGTGAGGCGAAGGCACCGAAGTTCAACAGATGAGCATCACCGCACAACTGCACCTGTAGCCCTGAGGACCTCGTACCGGCCAGGTCGGCGGCCATCGGCAGCGCAGCACCCCGGTAGAACGCGAAAGGCGACGCCAGCATTCGCCCGTGGCGCACCGGGACCAGCTCCGGTACGCGGGACTCGGCCTGGCCCAGGAGCAGGCCTACCGGGTCCCTGGATGCCGCGGCAGCGAAGTCCCGGTGGGACTCCAGCGGGGCTAGCTGGCGTGCCGCCTTGCCTGCCGCGATGCTTTGCTCACGAGCCGGATGTGCGCCCAGGTCGGGTGTCTTGTGCCCGCCTGTTCCTGGCGAGGCGGGCTTGGTCTGTGCCGCCACTTATCGGACGTTAGCACTGGGTCCACCCTGGCGGCAGACTGTCATCAGCGCTGCGCAGTACCCGCGCCGATCAGGAACCCGCCGACCCTGGCTGAGCAAACGGTCTGCGCCCAAGGGTCTGGCTGAGCGCGGCGGTGAGGACGGCCCGGGGTCGCTGGCGGCGGCGCCCGTCCTGGTCATCGAGCCACGCATGCTGCAGCGAGCACCCGGGCGGATAGACGGCTCACACGCGGATGTCGTCGGTCGCGCGGGCGCGCCGCTGCCGTCGGGCGCGACGGCAGCGGATTCGTAGCAGTAGCCGTATTCGACGTTGAGCTCGCTGAACTCCATCGACTGCGTGCCGGACCGCCGCCCTCAGGCCGCCCGGTGCGGCCGGACCGGACCCGGCCGAGGTGTCAGCCGCGCCCGGTTCCGAGGCCCGGGCAGCCAGCCGTGCTCGTGCACGCCGCGAGGACCGGCAGGAACACCGCGGAGGCCAGCCGCTGCCGGCTCTTGGCGATGCCGGTCAGCCGGTGACCTGGAGTTCGTCGCGGATGTCGATGACCCCGCGGGCCATCAACGCGGCGCCGACCACCGCGTCGTGTTCGGCCAAGGTGCGGACATGGCCGGTCAGCGTGATGATGCCGTCCTTGGTGTCCGCGGT
>DATHQE010000078.1:0-21678 GCA_035483035.1 Streptosporangiaceae bacterium
CGCGGCTAGACTGGCTGCCAGACCCCTCGCACGGCGTTCATCCCGCCAACCCCCCCAGGGCCGGAAGGCAGCAAGGGTACGCGGGCTCTGTCGGGTGTGCGGGGGGTCCTTTACCGTCCCGGCGAGCAATCCCGGCGAGGATGAGGTCATGGCAGGCGACGCCCCCAGTCCCGGTCCAGGTAGCCCAGGTACGGGCAGCCCAGGTCAAGGCCCTGACCAGGCAGACAGCACGCGGTCAGGCCCGTCAGCCGCGCCCCTGGCGCTCTACCGGCGATATCGCCCGGCCAGCTTCGCCGAGGTCAAGGGCCAGGACCACGTCACCGAGCCGCTCCGCCAGGCGCTGCGCAGCGGCCGGGTGCACCATGCGTACCTGTTCAGCGGGCCGCGCGGCTGCGGTAAGACATCGAGCGCCAGGATCCTGGCTCGCTCGCTCAATTGTGAGCAGGGCCCGACTCCCGATCCGTGCGGCGTCTGCGCCTCCTGCGTCGCCCTGGCTCCCGCCGGGCCTGGCAGCATCGACGTGATAGAGATCGACGCGGCCTCGCACGGCGGCGTTGACGATGCCCGGGACCTGCGAGAGCGGGCCTTCTACTCCCCGGTCGCTGGCCGATACAAGATCTACATCATCGACGAGGCCCACATGGTCACCCGTGAGGGCTTCAATGCGCTGCTCAAGCTCGTCGAGGAGCCGCCGCCGCACCTGAAGTTCGTCTTCGCCACCACCGAGCCCGAGAAGGTCATCGCGACCATCCGGTCGCGCACGCACCACTACCCGTTCCGCCTGGTCCCGCCCGCAGTGCTGCGCGAGCACCTGGAGCAGATCCTGGCCAGCGAGGGCGTCCCGTACGAGCCCGCCGTGCTGCCGATCGTGATCCGGGCCGGCGCCGGCTCAGTCAGGGACGCCCTATCCGTGCTCGACCAGCTGGTGGCCGGCTCGGACGAGCGCGGCCTGCGCTACGACCGGGCCATCGCGCTGCTCGGATACACCGACGACCGGTTGCTCGACGAGGTCGTCGACGCGTTCGCCGCCGACGACGGTGCCGCGGTCTTCCACGCAATCGACCACGTGGTGGAGGCCGGGCACGATCCGCGCCGGTTCGCCGCTGACCTGCTTGACCGCCTGCGCGACCTGATCGTGATCTCGGCCGTGCCGGACGCGGCAGCCAGTGGCCTCATCGACGCCCCGCCGGATCGGGTGGAAGAGCTGGGCAAGCAGGCCGCCGCATTCGGCCGGGCCGGGCTGACCAGGGCAGCGGAGATCATCAGCGCCGGGCTGGTAGAGATGCGCGGCGCTACCTCCCCGCGGCTGCTCCTTGAGCTGATGTGCGCCCAGGTGCTGCTGCCGGCGGCGGGCGCCGACGCGGCCGGGCTGGCCGAGCGCCTGGACCGGCTGGAGCGCATGCTGACCGCCAGCGGGCGGGCGGCTGCGGCAGCCGCTGCGCCAGCATCAAGCCCGGCGGCGCATCGGGCACCGGGCACGGGTTCATCGGGCTCTGCATCATCGAGCCCTGGGTCATCCGGCTCTGGGTCATCGAGCCCGGGGCCATCGAAAACGGGGTCGTCGAAGACGGGGTCACCGAGTACGGAGTCATCGAGTACGCGGGCCGCGAGCACGCGCACAGCTGCCACCTCCGAACCGAGAGCCGCGCAGCAGCCGGCACAGCCAACGGCGGGTGAATCGCAGGTGCAGGCTGCCCGGGGACTCGCGCCCGCGACTGCGGCCGTGCCGCCTGCCGCGAACCCAGCTGCGCCCGCGGCGAGCGCCGGGACTGGCGAGGTCCCGGCCGACACGCATGCGATGCGCGTTCGGTGGCCCGACGTGCTCGCGCGGGTCCAGAGCCATGGCAAGCGCGTCGCGTGGATGCAGCTCAGCAACGCAAGCGTCGAGTCTTTCGCCGACGGGGTGCTGACCCTCGCCTTCGCCCAGGCCGGCATCGCCAAGGGCTTTGTCACCGGCGGCTACGACAAGGACCTCAGCCAGGTCTTGTCGGACCTGTTCGGGGTGACGCCGACGATCAGTACCTCTGTCGGGACCGGCGGTTCCGCAGACTCGGGACCGGGGCCGGCGTACTCGGCCAGGCCTGCCGAGCGCCCGGCCGCGCCCTCGCCAGCCGACGGCGAACCAGGCTCGCCAAGCGACACAGGTGGGCCGGGCACGGCGGCTCGCGCAGCCGAGCCCGGCGGCGGCGGGACGGGCCGTGCGCAGCAGCAGGCAAGCGCGCGCGGCACCTCGGCCCGGCCGGATTCGTCGCGTCCGGTGTCGGCCAGCGCAGCGTCGACCCGTGCTGGGTCGCCCCGTGCTGCGTCGGCCCGTGCTGCGTCGGCCCGTGCTGCGTCGGCCAGCTCAGCGTCGGCCAGCCCGGTGTCAGCGCGCGCGGGCGACAACGAGCCAGCGCCCGGTGACCGGCCGGCTCCCGACGTGCTGACCGGGACCGACCTGATCGAGCGCGAACTTGGCGGCCGCATCATCCAGGAGCTCGACGGTCCGTAACGGGCTGCTCGCCGGATCTGCGCGCGCCGGCGTGCCGACGCGGCCTGGGAGTGCCCGCACCGTACCCTGCGGTGGCGGAGGCCGTAGGCTCGGGATATCGAGCGCGGCACAGCAGTGCTAGGAACAGACAGTGCCGCTAGGAACAGACAGTGCCGCAACGAACAGCCGCAAGGAACATGGGAGGGTCGCGTGGAGCCCGGTGGCCAGCTTGATATGCAGCAGCTTCTCCAAGCGGCCGCGGCGATGCAGAGCCAGCTGATGTCCGCGCAGGCCGAACTCGCCGAGGCCGAGGTTCAGGGGACGGCCGGCGGTGGCCTTGTCACCGCCACGGTCAACGGACAGGGCGAGCTTGTCGACCTGTCAATCGCGGCCGCGGCGATCGACGGCGACGATCGCGAGGAGATGGCCCAGACGCTGGCGGATCTGGTGCTTGCCGCCTACCGGGACGCGGTTCACGCGGTCGACGAGCTCCAGCAGGAGACGATGGCCCCGTTCGCCGCCGGCTTTGGCGGGGGCGGGGGCCTGCCCGGTATGCCTGATCTCAGTAGCTTCTCGGGCTTCCCTGGGCTGCCGGGCGCTCCCGGCCAGCCTGGTCCTGATGAGCCGCCAGCCGAGGACGACCCGGCCAGCGAGAAGTAGGCGGGCCCGCGGTGTACGAGGGCGTCGTCCAGGACCTGATCGATGAACTAGGCCAGCTGCCAGGCGTCGGGCCGAAAGGCGCGCAGCGCATCGCCTTCTACCTGCTGTCCGCGGACCCTGTGGATCTCCGGCGGCTCGCCGCGGTCCTGGTCGAGGTCACCGAGAAGGTCAAGTTCTGCCGCGTCTGCTTCAACGTCGCCGAGGACGACGAATGCCGCATCTGCAAGGACACGCGCCGTGACTTGTCGGTGATCTGCGTCGTCGAGGAGCCCAAGGACGTCGCGGCGATCGAGAAGATCCGCGAGTTCCGCGGGCGTTACCACGTCCTCGGCGGCGCGATCAGCCCGATCGACGGGGTCGGACCCGATGACCTGCGCATCCGCGAGCTGCTGGCCAGGCTCGCCGACGGCGCCGTCACGGAGATCATTCTCGCCACCGACCCGAACATGGAAGGCGAGGCGACGGCGACTTACCTGGCACGAATGATCAAGCCACTCGGGCTGCGGGTCACCAGGCCGGCTAGCGGCCTGCCCGTCGGGGGCGAGCTTGAGTACGCCGACGAGGTCACGCTGGGGCGGGCATTCGAGGGACGGAGGCTGCTAGATGTCTGAGTCACTGGGCGGACAGTCACTGGGCGGGCACGGGGCATCCGTCATCGGCAACGGAGCCGGCGCGGTTCCGGTGGCGGCGAGCCAGCCGCCCGACGAGTGGCGGCCCCTAGCCGACCGGATAGCCGGGAATGCGCGGGATTTCCTTGACGGCCTGACCGCGGTCGCCCGCGGCGAGGGCGCTGACGACACAGTGTCGCTGCTGCTGCTAGAGACCGCCCAGATGATGCTGGCCGGGGCCCAGCTCGGCGCCAGCCAGGACGTCATCCTGCCCGGCAACTGGGAGCCCGACGTCGGCGCGGACCCCGACGTGGACCTGGACGCACTGCGGACTGGCCTGGCCGCGCGGCTGGCCGGATTCGACGACTACGCCGAGATCTTCGATCCTTTTGCTGATACGCAAGCGACCCCGTTCCGGCTCTCTGACGATCTAGCAGCAGTGGCCGCCGACCTCATCCACGGCCTGAAACATCACGAGGCGGGACGAGTCGCCGAGGCACTCTGGTGGTGGCAGTTCTCTTATGTCAACCACTGGGGCACCCACTGCGGCGCGGCCCTTCGCGCGCTGCACTCGGTGGTGGCGCATGCCCGGCTCGACGTGGCCGAGGAACCAGCGCCGCACTAGCCACGCCGAGCCTCGATAGACTCAGGGTTCGGCTAGTCGCATCCGGGCCCGGCTGGGCCGGACTATCGACAGGCGCGTCGCGAGCCAGTAATGAGGTGCAGGTACAGCCGTGGCCCTGGTGGTGCAGAAGTACGGTGGATCGTCAGTCGCTGACGCGGACGGTATCAAGCGGGTAGCGCAGCGGATCGTCGCGACCCGTAAGGCCGGCAATAGCGTCGTCGTCGTGGTGTCGGCCATGGGTGACACGACCGACGAGCTCCGGGACCTGGCGAATCAGGTGAGCCCGGCACCGCCTGGCCGCGAGCTCGACATGCTGCTGACGGCCGGCGAGCGAATCTCGATGGCATTGCTGGCGATGGCCATCGCCAACCTCGGCCTCGAAGCCCGGTCGTTCACGGGGTCGCAGGCGGGCGTGATCACCGACTCCACGCACGGTAAGGCCCGCATCATCGACATCACGCCCGGCCGCATCCAGGCGGCGCTCGATGACGGATCCATCCCGATCGTGGCCGGGTTCCAGGGCGTATCGCAGACCACCAAGGACATCACCACGCTCGGTCGCGGTGCCTCGGACACGACCGCCGTCGCGCTGGCAGCGGCGCTGGGCGCGGACTACTGCGAGATTTTCACTGATGTGGACGGCGTCTTCACCGCCGACCCACGGATCGTGCCAGGCGCGCGCCGGCTGCCGCGCATCTCGTACGAGGAGATGCTGGAGATGGCGGCCTGCGGCACGAAGGTCCTGATGCTGCGGTGCGTGGAGTACGCGCGCCGCTATCGGATCCCCATCCACGTTCGGTCCTCATTCAGCAACAGGGACGGCACCTGGGTCATCGACGCGGGGCAAGCGGAAGGCGAGGCGATGGAGCAGGCGATCATCTCCGGCGTGGCACAGGACCGCGGCGAGGCGAAAATTACCGTCGTCGGCGTGCCCGACAAGGTGGGCGAGGCAGCACGGATTTTTGGCGCCATCGCCGAGGCCGGCATCAACATCGACATGATCGTGCAGAACATCTCCGCGGCCGCCACCGGGCGCACGGACATCTCGTTCACGCTCCCGCGCGACGACGGCCACGGCGCCATGTCGCGGCTAGGCCAGCTCAAGGCCGAGGTCGGCTTCGATTCGCTGCTGTACGACGACAGGATCGGCAAGGTGTCGGTGATCGGCGCCGGCATGCGCTCGCATCCCGGCGTCAGCGCCACGTTCTTCGGCGCCCTCGCTGAGGCCGGCGTCAACATCGAGATGATCTCCACGTCCGAGATCCGGATCTCCGTCGTCGTCGACCAGAACGACATCGACGTCGCGGTCACCGCCGCTCACGAGGCCTTTGACCTCGGCGACGGGTCGGAGCAGGCGGTCGTCTACGGCGGGAGCGGCCGATGAGCACCGGCACTGCTGCTGGCCGGACCGTTGCTCACCGTCCCGTGCTGGCCATCGTCGGGGCGACGGGCGCGGTCGGAACCGTCATGCGCAGCATCGTGTCCGAGCGGGCCGATATCTGGGGCGAGGTCCGGCTGGTGGCCAGCGCCCGGTCAGCCGGCCGCCGACTCGAGGTGCGCGGCGAGGACGTGATCGTGCAGGCGCTCACGCCCGAGGTATTCGACGGCGTCGACCTGGCGATGTTCGATGTGCCGGACGAGGTTTCGGCGGAGTGGGCGCCGGTGGCAGCCGCGCGCGGCGTGGTGGTGATCGACAAGTCGGGCGCGTTCCGGATGGACCCGCAGGTGCCGCTGGTGGTGCCCGAGGTCAATCCGGACGCGGCGCGGGTCCGGCCGAGAGGCATCATCTCGGTTCCGAACTGCACCACCCTGTCGATGATCGCTGCGCTCGCGGCGCTGCATCGCGCCTTCGCGCTGCGCGAGCTGGTGGCAGCGTCCTACCAGGCAGCATCTGGTGCTGGACAGGCGGGCTCCGATGCGCTCTATGACCAGCTGACTAAGGTCGCGGGGAACCGGACCCTCGGGCAGCGCCCCGGCGACATCCGAGCCGCGCTCGGTGACGGGGGGCCGTTCGGGGCGCCGCTGGCCATGAACGTGGTGCCCTGGGCCGGGTCGCTCCGCGATGCGGGCTGGTCGTCAGAAGAGCTGAAGCTCCGCAACGAGACGCGCAAGATTCTCGACATGCCGGAGCTGCGCGTCACGGCGACCTGCGTGCGCGTCCCGGTTGTCGTCGGCCACTCGCTGGCACTACACGCGGTGTTCGAGCGCCCGGTCACGCGGGCCGAAGCGCAGCAGGTGCTGCGGGAGTCGCCAGGGGTCGTGCTGGTAGACGAGCCGGAGTCGGGTGTCTACCCGACCCCTGCGGACGTTGCCGGCACCGATCCGACGCTGGTCGGCCGCGTCCGGCAGAGCCTGGACGAGCCGTGCGCGATCGACATGTTCGTGTCCGGCGACAACCTGCGCAAGGGCGCCGCGCTCAACGCCGCCCAGATCGCCGAGCTGCTGGCACCCGAGCTCGGCGGCTGACGCAGCAGCTCTGCGGCTGACAGCAGCTCTCCGGCTGACGCGGCAGCTTTCGGGCGGCCGGGCCCCGGCGGCCGGGTCTCGTGCGGCCGGGGCGGACTCGCCGGGCCGCGCTCTTGTGCTGGCGGGGTTGCGCACGGGCCCGTTCCGGCTCTAAAGGGCACGGGTTTGCTAGTGGTGCCCTTCTTGTGGCATCGGTAGTGAACCGGTGCCACAACGGGCCGGGGCTATGTCCCCGGCGAGCCGGGCATATCGGTCAGGAATGCGGTCCATGGTCGGTGCGCATGAGCTCGCCGGCGTTGACAGCGACCGGGACGACGTTGCCTGGCGGCGCCAGCGGGCAGGACCAGGCCGGATCGTAGGCGCAGGACGGGTTGTAGGCGAAGTTCAGGTCCAGCACCAGGTGGCCGTCGTCGCCGCCGAGGTCGGCGCCCTTGACGGTGTCGACGACGTACCGCCCGCCTGGGTACGTGGCGCCGTCGGCCCTGGTATCGCGGATCGGCACGAAGATGCCGCCGCCGTAACTGGCCAGCCACCACACGTCGAGATCCCCGACGCCAGGCAGGTGCGCGACGCCAGCTCGCTCGAAGGGGACGATTCCGTCGGTCGCGGTGTTCACCTCGATCCGGACTGGGTCGACGTCGGTGTCCACGCGGGCGGTGAATCGCAGTCGCGGGTCATACGGAGCTACCGGCACGCCGGTGAAGGTCGCCCGCTCGGCTAGCGGGACCGGCGACTCCTGGTGTGAGGCGAGCAGGTGGTTGCGTGCGACCTGCCACGCTCGGTGCGCAGCCTCAGGGTCCGGATTCGCCCGGACGTCCGCGTACATGGCCGCGACCTTGCGGCGCCAGTCCAGGACAGCGAGTGCGTTCATGGCAGCACGAGCCTAGCTGGCGCGATGCGTTTGCCCACGGTGGCGCTGGCCGGGAGATCGGTGCGATGGCAGTAGGGCATGCGGTGCCTGCGTCGTCGCCGATGATGTCGGGCACGTGGTGGGCTTTGCTAGCGCGCACGCATCACGTCACGAGGACGCTGCGGACGACGTCGGTGAGGTTCAGGCAATCTACGAGGCGGCCGGACTTCGGCCCGACGGCGCGGTCGATGACAGCCGCGGATTCGCGCTGAGTGAGGTGCGCTATCGCCGGTCACTGCGCTAGCCGCGGCCGGCATGACCGGCCGCGTTGTCAGTCACATGACTGCTGACTACCTGCGAGCTGCTCGGCATTGATCTGCCGCATGACTCGCCGGCGCTCGTCACTGTCGAGCTTGTCGATGTATAGCTCGCCGTGCAGGTGGTCGGTCTCGTGCTGGAGGCATCGGGCCAGCTCACCGGTACCGGACACGATGACCTGCTCCTGCTGGAGATTGACTCCCGCCACTATGGCGCGGGCTGCCCTGCGGCGCATTGCGCTGATACCCGGGATGGACAGGCAGCCCTCCGCTCCGTCGGCCTCGCCAGCCAGCTCGACGAATCTGGGGTTGATCAGGTATCCGAGCTGGCCGTCGACGTTGAAGGAGAAGGCGGCCAGGCGAGAGCCAATCTGATTCGCGGCAAGGCCTGCCCGTCCGGGCTCCTGGACGGTGTCGAGGAGGTCAGCGATGAGGTTGGCCAGCGCGTCGTCGAACCGCGTCACCAGATCGCAGGGAGTCCGTAGCCCGGGATCGCCCAGGTAGCGCAGCGGGCGGACGCTCATGCCCTGATCTGCTGCCCGCTGTCGGCGGCGAGTTTGCCAAGCCGGTCGATGACGAGCTGGTGCCAGTCGAGCTCGGCCTGCACGCGCATCATCACGTGCTCGATGACCAGGTCGTCTGCCACGGTCTGGTCGGGCCAGCTGCGTTCTCGCTGATGCTGGAGCTGGCTCGCGCGTGCCGACAGCGCGCGGACCCGGTCTTCGACGTAGCCGCGCAGCGTGTCCTCGCTCACGTCGCCGCTCATCGCCAGCGCAAGGTCAACCGGGTCCGGCAGCAGCCTGATCTCCTGGAGCGCCTCGGCGCGCAGTACATGCAGCTCGCGATGGCCTTCTGCGGTGATGCCGTAGACAGTGCGAGCCGGGAGCTGGCCGTCCTGCTCGGTCCGCAGCGGCTCGATCAGGCCCTCGGCGGCGAGCCTGTGCAGCGCGCCATAGAGCGATCCGGGCTGCACCTCTGACCACATGTCGGTCCTGTCTATGCGAGCGTCGCGTCGCAGCTGGTGGCCGTACATCGGCCCGTGCTTGGCGAGCGCGCCGAGAATGAACAGACGTGTGGGGTTCATGCGTTCAGTAAAACACGAGTGCTCAAATTTGACTACCTCAGTCGGCACAACGTGGGACGGCCGGGCGCCCGCCGCTAGGACCGAACGCCTCAGGTCTAGCATCCTGAGCGTTATGAGCCACCCACACACCGGTCCCGATCACCGCGACCACGACCATGCGGTTGACCACGACCATGCGGCTGAGCATGACCGCGGGGCTGTGGATCACCACGGAGCTGAGCACGAACACGGGGCTGAGCACGACCACGGGGCCGGCCATGGTCGGGGGGCCGACCACGACCATGCGGCCGATCACCGCCACCCGGCCGAGCACGACCATGATCACCACGACGGCAAGCCGGGCGTCATCGGCAAGTTCGTGCATCTGGTGCGGCCGCATTCGCACGAGCCTGCGGACAAGGTCGATGCGGCCCTGGAGGCGAGCGCTGAAGGGATCCGGGCGCTCTGGCTGTCGCTCGCGATCCTCGGCGCCACCGCCGCTATCCAGGCGGTCGTGGTGGCGATCTCGGGCTCGGTCGCCCTGCTGGGTGACACGCTGCACAACGCTGCGGATGCGCTCACAGCGGTGCCGCTCGGAGTGGCGTTCCTGGTTGGCAGGCGGCCGCCGAATCGGCGCTACACCTATGGGTACGGGCGGGCTGAAGACCTCGCCGGCGTGGCCATTGTCATGGTCATCGCGGCCTCCTCGGCGCTGGCTGCCTACGAGGCTGCCGCCAGGCTCGCGCATCCGCGGCCGGTGTCGAATCTCATCGCGGTGAGCGTTGCGGCAGTCGTCGGGTTCATCGGCAACGAGAGCGTCGCCCGGTACCGCATTCGCGTCGGCCGCAAGATCGGCTCGGCGGCGCTGGTAGCTGACGGGCTGCATGCCCGCACCGACGGGTTCACGTCGCTCGCGGTCCTCCTCGGCGTGGCAGGTGTTGCCGCCGGATGGAACTGGGCCGATCCAGCCGTGGGGCTGCTCATCACGCTGGCCATCCTCGCCGTGCTGCGGCAGGCTGCGCGGGAGATCTACCGCCGCCTGATGGACGCCGTGGACCCCGAGCTTGTCGACCAGACCGAGCAGACGCTCCGGGCTACGCGCGGAGTCCTGGACGTCGGCCAGGTACGGCTGCGGTGGATCGGCCATCAGCTGCGTGCCGAGTGCGAGGTGGTCGTCGACGCCGCGGCTAGTGCCGTCGAGGCGCACCAGGTAGCGGTCGACGCCGAGCACAATCTGCTGCACGCCGTTCCGCGGCTGACCGCGGCGCTTGTGCACGCCGATCCGCAGGCCCCTGCGGGCGCCGATCACCACGCAGTCCTGGCCCCGCATCGGTAATCGCACCCGACCCACACCGAGGCGCCCGGCCCACACGCGAGATTGTCAGAGGGCCAGGGCAAGATGGGCCTATGACTGTGACAGGACGCCTGGAACTCGTCGCGCTCGACGCGCGGGACATCGACAAGCTCGCCTCGTTCTATGCCGAGCTGGCAGGCTGGACGATTACCCGGAAGGAATCCGACTGGATCGTGGTGCGCACCGGGGACGGCCAGGATGTCGCCTTTCAGCTGGCCCCCGACCACGTCGCGCCGCAGTGGCCAGGGCAGGATCTCCCGCAGCAGTTCCATCTCGACCTGCTAGTCGACGGGCACGAGGCGGCTGCACAGCGAGCCGTAGAGCTCGGCGCCACCCGGCTGGCTGACGGCCCGACCTGGATAACTCTGGCCGATCCGGCCGGTCATCCGTTCGACATCTGTCAGCGGGACGGCGCTGGCCCCGGGATGGGACTGTTCGCGGTGACCATCGACACGGCCGACGCATCCGCGCTTGCGCGCTTCTACGCTGACCTGCTCGGCATGGAGGTCACGTACGAGGGGCCTGAGGGCGCGCTGATCGCAGGAGACGGCAAGAGCGTGATGTTCCAGCAGGTCAGTGAGTACAAGCCACCGAGTTGGCCGGATGCGGCACAGCCTCAGCAGGCGCACCTGGACATACTCGTCGACGACCTGGATGCCGGCGAGGCGCGCGCTGTGGAGCTGGGTGCGTCGCGGCTGGGGGGTGGTGGGGAGCAGTTCCGGGTCTTCGCCGACCCGGCCGGCCATCCGTTCTGCCTATGTGCGTAGCTCAAGTCGCGGGTCCGAGACTCGAATCAGCCGGAGACGCCGAGGGGTCAACTGCGCCCTGGCGCTCTCCCAGTCAGCCAAAGCGAAGCCCATCGGACTTCGTGTCCAAGGTGGTCGTGGCAGGCACCGCTAACGGGCACCTGGCTGGCGCGCTGCCGTAGCCGGGCCCCAGCCCTCGCCCCGTGCAGCCCGCAAGGATTGCGCAGGAAGCCGCGGCAGCGCACCTTATATGTGACGGTTTCGGGCCGCTGTAGGTTTACGCGAGTCGGCCATCCAGCAACTTTGCGCACCCTCGCACCGTCGCACCGTCGCGTCGGCGCCGAGGTGACGCCCGAAGCCCTGGCCAGCAGCACGCTGGCAACGAGCTGCCTCGCTGCCCGCGCCGGCCGGCGGGTCAGTCCCTGGGCGCCTACCTCACGTCGACGTGATTCTCTAGCCAAAGGTGAATACGTAGGCCTGGACCCCTGGATCGGGGAAGCTGATCTCGACGGTGCGGTCGGTGATGGGGCCGCGCTGTCGGATGAGCTGATGCGCACGCTGCTGGGTGACCGTGGCGTTGCCCGCGTTGTCGACGTCGCTTCCGTGGGTCTCGCCGGGAGGCTGTCCGTCGATGAAGACCCGGCACCGTACGAGGGCTCCTGGCGCCGTCGGGCCCATGACGAGGTTGAGATCGCGAGCGTGGAAGCGGCAGGCAATGCGCCCGTTCGCCGAGTTCAGCGTGGTGACCTCTTCGGCCATAGTCCAGTCCCCCGAAAGGGCCCACTCGTTGAGCCCCAGCTGCCCCGGGATGACGTAGGTGTGTGGATCGCCGGGCACAGGGCCGCCCGGTGAGGCGAAGTTCTCTGTGCGCCCGTAGCCGGTGTAGGTTTCCGGTGATCGCAGGCTGGCCCAGTCGGCCGGGGCTTCAAGGCCGGAGGCTTCCACCGAGACCAGCTCAGTCCCCGCGCCGACGGATCCGGCCTCGGCCAGCAGCTGCTGGATGACCATTTCCGATTGTCCGTATTCGCCTTCCCCGAAATTGTGATGCCGGATACGGCCGTGTGCATCGGAAAAGTAGAGCGCCGGCCAGTAGTGGTTGGCGAAGGCACGCCATACCGCGTAGTCATTGTCGGTCGCGACCGGGTAAGTAATCTCCATGTCCTGGAGCGCCTCCCGGACATTGCCGACGTTGTGCTCGAAGGAGAACTCCGGCGTGTGCACGCCGAGCACCACTAGCCCGTGGTCGGAATACTTGCCGTGCCAAGCGCGCAGGTAGGGAAGCTGGCGAAGCCAGTTGATGCAGGTATAGGTGCAGAAGCTGGCCAGGACAACCTTCCCGGCCAGCCCCGCTGGTGTCAGCGGCGGCGAATTGAGCCAGCCAGTCGCGCCGTCGAGCGAAGGCAGCTCGCCCTCATCGGGCAGCCGGGCCGAGGCTCCGTGTAGCCCCGCGGGCGCGCGCCAGCGTCCCGTCATGGCAGTGCCCTCCTGGAGCTCGATATACCGGTCCGGACCGGTTCCGTGACGTCCGCGTCCGGAAAATCGGCACGAAAGAGGCGAACTTCAGCTTCCGTTGACATCGGACCTCCTCTTCTCTCGGATGTGCCCGCATGGCGGCGGCACAGATGTACTGGCTGGCGCGTCGGACCCGTGCCATCTGCTGTCTTACCCCTCACCGACACCCGCGTCTGCGACAGGACGGCACTGGCTGCATCAGGCTCGGGGTCTGGGTCACGGCCAGCTTGGCGGAAGGCACAGGCGGGCCAGGTCAAGGGCCTCGCCGTCCTGTCAACGGAGGCAGCTAGTTGGCGCGATCGTGGTCATCGCGGTGGCCGTCAGCCATCGCCCCGGGCGGTGGGGCGGCGCCACCAGGTCTCCTCGCACCGGGGTCGTTGCATAGGACGTGCGCGATCGTGCAGCGTTAGGTGCGCTCTTGCGATTCGCTGCTGCTCAGACCGCTCGAACCTCGGCGAGCCGATTGACCGCGAACTGGTCGGTTCCGCTGGGATCCCAGCAGACGGCGGCTTCCCATGCGGCCCGCGCTTGCGCGGCGACGTCGTACGCGTCGTCGCCGAGACCGGCGGCGTCGTACGGCAGCGCCAGGTCGAGGTCGGGGACGTCGACGTGCGACTCGTCCCAGTCGATCATCGCGACGCGATCCGCGGTCATGCGGATATTGCCCGGGTTGGGGTCGCCGTGAACGACGCACGTCGTGCGACCGGTGAGTCGCGCCCACGCTGCTCGGCATCGAGCCACACCCTCAGGCGGCAGCTCACCGAGGTCGACCCTCGTCCCGGTCTCGGCGTGCAGAAGGTCGGTCGACGATCGCCAGCCCGGGCGCTGTGGCCAGCCGTGCGTGAACCGATGCAACTGGCGGAGTGTGTCGGCAACGCGACGCCAGTCGGCTTCGGTCTCGGGCGATCTGCCCTCCACGTAGGTCATTACCACCAGACCGTTCACGAAGTGCCGGCCGTCCCTGGCTGGGATCGGCACCGGCACCGCCACCCCTTGGCGGTCGAGGTGTCGCAACAGGTCGGTCTCCCAGGCGAGATCAGCGTCGCCGCGCCGGCCGAGACGACCGACCGCGAGGTGCCCGTTGACGCGCAGGCTCCACACCTCGTTGACGCCCACTCCGCCAGTGAGCGGTTCGATGCGAACGACGTCGTTACCCCACTGCTCGAGCGCCTCCCATCCCACCGGCCACATCTTTGCAGAGGGTCACGAAGCGGTCGACGCAATTAGGAACCCGTCGTCAAGGCCCGCTAGTACCCGTCCAGCAACGCGACGGCAGACGTCGCGCCCGCCAGCACGCATTCGGAGGCGGCCGTCGTCCAACGGGCCGACCACGCCAAGATGGAGCGGCATGCACGGGAATCCGGCAACGCGGCGGTCTTCATCGCCTGGGCGCGGCTCGTGCCAGACCGTGTCGTCACGGTCTCTTTTCTGACTAGTGACCGCGCATAAGATCAGCCCTGCTGGCCGGGTACCTCGAAAACCTCCGCTGTGTCTCTGGCCAGGTCCAGGCACTGCAGGAGCTGTTCCTGGGTGAGCAGCTCATGCGTTTCCACCTTCATGAAGGCGCCCGTCTTGATCACAGCTGCGTGCAGCGCACTTGCCGAAACCGAGTCGGGAAGCTGCCCGACGGCCACTGAATCTTCAGTCCCGAACTGCCAGTACATACTCTCAAGGCTGCCGCCGAGGGCTTCCATCATGCGTCGCAGCGCCTTGGTCCGGTCGCCGTGGCTGGTGATCATGCGTGCCCAGGAACCGGGCGAGTACCTCATCGAGATCATGTATTTCGGCATCGATGCCCCCAAACTCGGGCCGTGCTGACTCGCTTAAGGACCTACCCGCTCCGCCGGTGGCTATCGACCGCCAATCCGCTGCTCCTCGCGGTGAACGGCACGAGGACCGCCCGACAAGAAGGGGGTCGCTCCTCATGATGAGAAACGACCCTCTGACTTGGTCGGGGTGGCCGGATTTGAACCGGCGGCCTCTTCGTCCCGAACGAAGCGCGCTGCCAAGCTGCGCCACACCCCGCTGACTGCCCGAGAAGTCTAGCTGATCCCGGCTACCAGCGTGAGCAGCGTAGCCTCCGGCCGGCAACAGAACCTTATCGGGGCCTTTGGCGAGGTACCGAGTCCAGCCGAGACATGTAGCCACGGGTCAGCCTCGCCCTGCCCGGCCGGGTAGCGGTGCAGGCCGCTGGCCATTGACCGGGGGATGCCGCAGTTAGTCACGAGCGCGCCGGAGCCGGGTAGGCGCAGCTGGCCGCCGTGAGTGTGCCCGGCGAGCAGGAGGTTGTAGCCGTCTTCGGCGAACCGGTCGAGCACCAATGGCTCCGGCGAGTGCAGCACTGCGAGCCGGAGGTCGGCGGTCGGATCCGCCGGGCCAGCGATCTGCTCGTAGCGGTCGCGCGTGATGTGCGAGTCATGCACGCCGCCTACCTCGATGTCATGCTCGCCGACCTTGATCCGGCCGCGCCGGTTGTTAGCGTCGAGCCAGCCAGCGCTCTCCATGCCCTCGCCAAGCTCGGCCCACGGCAGGTCCGGGGTGTGACGCCTGTGCTCGTCCGCGCTGGTGCGCCACAAGTACCGAGTGGGGTTCTTGACCACTGGCGAGTACAGGTCGTTCGAGCCGTAGACGAACACGCCGGGCCGGTCCAGCAGCGGCCCGAGGGACGTCAGGAACGGCTCCACGGATTGCGGGTGCGCGATCGAGTCCCCGGTATTGACGACCAGGTCCGGCTCGAGAGCGTCGAGCGTCCGGATCCACGACATCAGCCGGTGACGTCCCGGTGTCAGGTGAACGTCGGAAATATGCAAGATGCGCAGCGGAGCCGACCCGGCCGCCAGGACCGGGACCTCGAGTCGCCGCAAAGCGAACCAGTTCCGCTCAATTACCGACGCATAGCCCACGCCGGCGGCGCCGGCCAGGACGGTGGCCTTCAGGAGGGTTCGCGCTCGCATCCATTCATGGTGCCATGTCCAGGGCACTGCGCTGGACGCCCAAGGTCCGAGTCGACCCGGCGGAGCGGCAGGATATAGCTCATGCCGACACTCAAGGATCAGCTGAGGTCCGACCTCACGAACGCGATGAAGGCGCGGGACGAAACGCGGACCCGGACGCTTCGCATGGCCCTTACTTCGATAAGTAACGAGGAAGTGGCCGGCTCGGCGGCCCGCAACCTCACCGACGACGAGGTCATCAAGATTCTGACCAGGGAAGCTAAGCGCCGGCGCGAAGCCGCGGCCGCGTTCGCGGATGCGGGCCGAGACGATCAGGCAGCCGCAGAGCGTGCCGAGGAGCAGGTGCTAGCTGGCTACCTGCCCGAACAGCTCGATGACGATGAGCTGGCTGCGATGGTGGCAACGGCCATCGCCGAGACTGGCGCCGCTGGGCCAGCCGGGATCGGCCAGGTCATGAAGGTCGTCACGCCGCGGGTCGCGGGGCGGGCCGACGGCAGCCGCGTGGCAGCGCTGGTGCGCAGCCAGCTGAACGACTAACGATCGGCCTCACCACCGCTGGCGATCAGGGCCAGCTCAGTGCGTCGGCGTCGGCGTCGGTCCGCCGCCGCCGCCCGGGCCGCCGCCCCCATTCTTGGGCTTCTTCTTGCCGCCGACGGTCTTCGGCGCGCCAAGCCCGTTGCCACCGCTGAAGAAGGAGCCCGGCGGAGTCACGAAGGTGACGTCTGGGCCAAGGTCTGCGCGCAGGAACGAGTACAGCCACGTCGCCGCCGGCGCGTTGTCGCCGAACATCTGACCGGGGCAGCTCTCGCCGTATACGTCGCGGTAGCAGGACCTGTAGCCGATCATTGCGCCCGCGCCGGTTGGATTGGTCGGGTTGAACACGGACACGTAAGCCGCCAGCGTGGGCGTGTAACCGGCGAAGGCCGCGTAGAAGCCGCCGTTCGCGGTACCGGTCTTGCCCGCCGCGTCGTGACCGGGGATGGTGCGGCCCGCGGCAGTTGCACCCGGCTGCGTCAGCACGCCCCGCAGGATGAAGTTAGCGGCGTCGGCCACGCCCTGGGGCATGTCGCGATGACACTGAGCCGCCTGCACCGGCAGCTGCTGGCCCGACGATATGACCTGGATCTTGACGATGGCCTGCGGGCTGCAGTACCAGCCGCGCGCCGCAACGGAAGCGTAGGCAGCGGCCATGCTCATCGGTGACACATAGACCGAGCCGAGTGTAAAGCTCGGGAAGTTGTCCGCCGAGTCGCCCGCCGACCCGCCTATCTTGGGGTCGTATTGCAGCAGCGATGTGCCGTCAGCCCTCGTCATGCCCATGTCGACCGCCGTCTTGACCACGTTGCAAAGGCCGACCTGCTGCTCGAGATTGGCGAAGTACAAGTTGACGGAGTCGACCGTGGCCTGGTTCAGCATCCAGATCTGCTGGCCGTTGGTCCCTCCCTCGGCGTTCACAAACGGCGCGGGGGGCACGTACCCACCCTTGCAGTTGGTGTACGGCCCAACGGTCGCCGGGGCCTTGATCTTGATCGGGTAGCTGAATGGCTTGCCTTGCTCCAGCGCCGTGATCAGGGTAAACAGCTTGGACGACGAACCGGTCTGCACGCCCGCTCCACCGCCGTACTCAGTGTTGACGGCGTAGTCGAGCTCGTCAGCGTTCGTGCTGTAGGGCCTGTTAACGGCGATGGCCTCCACGTCACCGGTGCCAGGCTTGATCATCACCTCGGTATCGGCGTTGTGGCCGGGGTTCGCCCCGGAGTTATACGGCGGCTGGACGTAGTTGACGGCAGCGTCGGCCGCGAGCTGATCCCTGGTGTTCAGCGTCGTGTAGATCGCGAGCCCGCCGGTGGTGTTGAGCTCTTTCCAGACCGACGGGTAGTTGATCTCGAGGACGTGCTGCACGTAGTCGCAGAAGAACGCTGACGACGCGGCCTGCGGGCTGGCACAGCCGGAGGCCACCGGCGCGTACGACCGCTTGAGCCCGAGCGGTGACTTGATCGCGGCCTGCTCCGTCGCCTTAGAGATGTAGTGCAGCTGCCACATGCGCACGAGTACCTCGGACCGCCGCTGCAGGGCGTTCGCCGGGTTCGTAAACGGGTCGTATGTCGTCGGGGACTGCACGAGGCCTGCGAGCAGCGCCGCCTCCGGCAGCGTCAGCTGCGAGGCCGAGACGCTGAAATAGACCTGGGACGCGACCTCGATGCCGTAAGCGCTGTTGTCGAAGAAGGCGACATTGAGGTAAGCGGCGAGCAGCTGCTGCTGCGTCATCTCGTGCTCGACGTCGGCCGCGAGCCGGAGCTGCTGAATCTTGCGCTGCAGGTTCGGGTAGGTCGCGGCCTGTACCTCCGCCGGGGTCTGTGCCTGCAGCACGCGCACGTTCTTCACGTACTGCTGCGCCAGGGTAGAGGCGCCCTGAAGCCCGCTGCCGCCGCTGTTGTGCAGCAAGGCCCGCAGCGTGCCGCGCGGGTCGAGGGCGCCTTGCTGGAAGAAGCTGCTGTCCTCAATCGAGACGATCGCGTCGCGCATGACCGGAGCGATCTGCGAGTAGGTCACAGGTATCCGGTAGATGTGGTTCGGATACAGGTAGGTGATCACGTTGCCATCGGCCGAATAGATCACCGAGCGCGATGGCGGGACGCCGACCGTCCCAACCGGCAGCGTGTCAAACGTGTTGGCTACATCGCGGGCGGCGACGCCGGCGAGGCCAACGACCGGGACTGCCGCTCCCGCGATCAGCAACGCCGCCACCGCCGCCATCACTACGATCCGACCGAGCGTGCCAGACAACGCGCCGGCGCGGCGCCAGGGGATTTGCACCTGCACAGGCTACGCTGCATCGTCAACAACCAGCCACAGACAAGCCGAAGGTGCCGCGGGCTATCCGCAGAGCTTCCCAAAGGTCACTGCCAGTCACCGACGTGATGCCGACGACGGCGTCGGCACAGCGGCCCGTGCACAAGCGGCGACAGTGTAGCTACTCGTCGCTTCCGTCTGTATAGCTCAACTGGGCTATTCGCGAAATGGGCCGGCTGGGGTCTAGCGCTGCGCGCCGGACTTCCGTAAGTTACTCTTCCGCGACCATCACTTGCCGGAGTCGGTCGCCCCGAGTCGGCTCCGGACCGCAACTGAACGCCACCCGGGCGTGATCACCCCCCGCGGGCGTGACGATCAGAGGAGCTGGGCCAGATGTGGATCACGGACTGGACTGCGCGTGCCGCGTGCAAGGGAACTGACCCGGACGAGCTATTCGTCCAGGGCGCAGCGCAGAACCGGGCCAAGCTGATCTGCCGGGGCTGCCCGGTGCGCACTGAGTGCCTCGCAGATGCGCTGGACAACAGGATCGAGTTCGGCGTGTGGGGCGGGATGACCGAGCGCGAGCGGCGAGCGCTGCTGCGCCGCCGGCCCGACGTAACTTCCTGGCGCGATCTGCTGGAGAACGCGCGCAATCACTACGAGCGCACCGGGGACGACGAGCTCGTCGCGAGCTGAGCTCGCGCTCTGCCGTTACCTCGCGCAGCCGCAGCAAACACGGTTGCAGCCAGCACGGTTGCAGCCAGCACGGGCGCAACAACTCACCGGCTAGGCCGGGCCGAAGGCCTGCCCGATGCGGCGCAGTCCATCAAGATCATGAACGTCCTCGGCCTGAGCGGGGATCTCTGTCACGGGCACCAGCGGGTGCGCCCCCGTGAACTGCTCTGCCGTTCGGCGCTGGGCTGCCGCCTGTTCCATCCGGTCCGCGTGCAGATGCAGCGCCGCGATAGTGAGTAGCCGGCCTGCGTCTTCCGGCTGCTGGCCAGTCGGCCGCTCGCCGCCAGCTGTCCGCTGGCCGCCGACGCGCTGACTAGGCCCCGCCGCCTGGAGCGTCTCGGCGGCGGCCAGGCTACGAGCCGCCGACAGGTGCGCCGCTGGCAGCAGCTGCACCCGATTAACGATCAGCCCGGCCAGCGGCATCCGCTCCTGATCGAGGCGCTCGACGAAATACGACGCCTCCCGCAGCGCGTCATCCTCGGGCGCCGCTACGACCAGGAACGACGTGCCCGGGGCTCGCAGCAGCTGATACGTGTAGTCAGCCCGCTCGCGGAATCCGCCGAACATGGTGTCCAAGGCGGAGACGAACGTCTGGACGTCCTTCAGCACCGCGGTCCCCAGGATCTTCGTCAGCATGCCGGTCACGACCCCGAAGCCGGCGTTCAGCACCCGGAGGTAGGCCCGGCCGCCGACCTTGGCGGGCGCGGTGAGCAGCCGGAGCAGCCTGCCGTCGAGGAATCTGGACAGGCGCTGCGGCGCGTCGAGGAAGTCCAGCGCGGACCGGCTCGGCGGGGTATCCACGACGATCAGGTCCCACTCGTCGGCGCGCCGCAGCTGGCCGAGCTTCTCCATGGCCATGTACTCCTGCGTCCCCGCGAAGCTGGACGACAGCGACTGGTAGAAGGGGTTGGCCAGGATCTGCGCAGCGCGGTCCGGGTCAGCGTGCGCCTCGACAATCTCGTCGAACGTCCGCTTCATATCCAGCATCATGGCGTGCAGGCTGCCTGCCGACTCGGCCCCGTTCCCAGCCTGCGCAGCCGGCCGTACGCCCGGTACCAGGCGCGGGGTGTTGTCCAGCGACGTCAAGCCCATCGACTGGGCGAGCCGGCGGGCCGGATCGACGGTGAGGACCACCACGTGCCTGCCTCGCTCGGCGGCCCGCAGGCCGATCGCGGCGGCCAGCGTGGTCTTGCCGACCCCGCCCGAGCCGCAGCAGACGATGATCCGGGTCCGGCCGTCGTCGATCAGCCGGTCGACGTCGAGCTTGGGCGGGCGGCGCTCGGCCATCACGCCGCCTTCTGCTCGCGTAGTGCCGACGCGAGCCGGTACAAGCCCGAGAGCCCGATACCGCTGGTGAGCCAGGGCAGCTGGTAACACGGCTGCCCGGCCGTATCAAGCCGCTGCTGCTGCAGCTCCTGGCCCAGGGCGGTCTTCGCCTGCGCAGACAGCTCCGCGGCCAGCGCGGCGGCCAGCACCGCGGTGTCGTCGAGGCCGGCCGATTTCAGGCCAAGTGCCAGCTGTGCCTGGTCGATGTCGCCGTCCGCTGCCGCCTGCAGCTGTCCGGGTGCGAGCTCCAGCGGCCTGGTCATATTCACGATAATGCCGCCTGCCCTGATCCCGCCGAGCGACTGCAGCTCGGCGATGCCGTCCAGGGTCTCCTGGACTGGCATCTCCTCGAGCACGGTCACGAAGTGCACGACGGTCTGGGGCGAGCGGATGACCTTTTGCACGGTGTCTGCGTGGCCGCGAATCGGACCGACCCTGGCCAGGTCGGAGACCTCGGTGGTGACGTTCAGGAAACGGCCGATCCGGCCGGTCGGCGGCGCATCCATCACGACGGCGTCGTAGACCCGGCCGCGCTTGTTGTCCTTGCGCCGGACGGCCTCGGCTGCCTTGCCGGTGAGCAGCACGTCGCGCAGGCCCGGCGCGATCGTAGTGGCGAAATCCATCACGCCGAGCTTGGCCAGCGCGGTGCCGGCGTGGCGGAGGCTGTAGAACATCTCGAGGTACTCGAGGAGGGCCGATTCGGGGTCGGCTACCAGCGCGAAGACGTCGCCGCCCTTGTGCGCACTAGTGCCGAGACCGACCGCGATCCGGCGCTCGGCGTACGGCAACGGCGGAACATCGAAGAGCTGTGCGATGCCCTGGCGACCTTCGACCTCCATGAGCAGCACGTTCTTGCCGTCGGCGGCCAGCGCCAGAGCCAGGGCGCCGGCCACGGTGGTCTTGCCTGTACCGCCCTTGCCGGTGACAACGTGCAGCCGCACGCCGTCCCAGTCGGTGTCACGCGTCGCCACGATTGGAGATTATCCGGACCGGCCGGCCAGCTTGCCCAGGTGGCCTGACGGACCTTGGCCGACCAGCGGCTCACGCTGGGATGTCCGCTATCTGCCGGTACTTGGCCTGCGGCGGAATGTCACTAGGCTAGATGGTGACAGTCCGCATGCCTGCGGGCTCTGGGAAGAAGGTGTTCGGCACATGGAAGCGCTGTACGCCATCATCGCGATCATCGTCGTGATCGGGAT
>DATHQE010000079.1:0-2582 GCA_035483035.1 Streptosporangiaceae bacterium
GGGTTATCAGGCCGTCCTCGCGTGGCCGGCACGCAATCGAGTACGGCCGCCAGACGTGCGGCCACCGCGGCGTCTGGAGCGTCAGGTGCTGGCCAGGCTCATATGGCAGGACGCGGTCCGGCGCGACGGTAACGACGGCGACGTCGCCGGCCAGCCGTTCGACCTGGACGACCTCGGCCGTCCAGTAGGGCGGCGCGACAAGCGCGTCCTCTTCCGCCGCCCGGATCATCAGCGCGGCCGCGGCGGCGAACGTCTGAGTCCAGGCTTCCTCCGCTTCGCTGGTGAAGGCCGACGCGGCGAACGCCCGCAGCGTCGCGATCAGAGCCTCACCAACCGCGTCGTACATGTCGGGACTGACGCCGTACTTGCGGTGATCACGTCCCAGCTGGCTCAGGTAGCGCGCCATCTCCTCCGGCGTGCTCAGGGTCTCCACGATGCGCCCGAGCGCCCTGAAGAGCCGATCGCGCTGCTCGTCCATGGCTGGCGGGAAAAGCTCGCGCAGCTCGGGCCGCCGCAGGAAAAGCCACGCGTAGAAGTAGCCGACGGCCTCGTCGCCGGCATTGACCACGTGAGCGAACGTGTCCCTGATCGCGACAATGGCTGGATCGGCGCCGCCAGCGCTGCCGTCTGTCGAGGCTCCGGCCGCGGCGGGCTGGGTGTCGGCATCCACTGCCCCGGCCGTCGCCGCCGGGTCGTCCACGGCCATGTCCTGCAGGCCGTCGCGGAGCCGGGTAAGCGCGTCGAGGTCCTTACGCCAGGTCCGCAGCCGCCACCAGGGCAGCGCCCTCCGGTCGGAGGCAGCCTGGCTGGCCAGGCTCCCGTCGGACGCGGGCAGCGTGCTGGCGTGCGCGGCATCAGGTCGGCGGGACATGCAGTCAACGCCCGCCGGCAGCGGTCGGCCTGCCAGGTCCAGTGCGCCAGGGAGACAACAAACTCCCTTCCCTTTCCTGGCCCAGCGGCTCGCATTGCAGCGCGTGAGCTGATCCGGCCGCCGCCCGCTCCACCGGCCGGTTGGCGCTTTCGCTCAGCATAGGGCTGGAAGCGTAATGAGTCAGGCATTTGCCGAATGGACGGTTTCTAACCGTAAGAAGGTCATTGATCGGGCATGACCGCTACTAACTGCTAACTTTCGCACTGCCTATGCAATTTCGCAGTGTCCATGAAATTTCGCGTTGCCTATGCAATTTCGCCGGATCCGTGCAATGGCGCCAACCGTGCAATGTCACGGCGTCATGAAGAAATGGTGCAGGCCCGCAGGCCGGCCGCGATCCTGGCCTTTCCTGGCCAGCAATCGCTAACCGAGGATCGCGTCGACGAAGACGTCCGGATCGAAGTACGCCAGGTCATCGGGACCCTCACCGAGCCCCACGACCTTGACGGGGACGCCAAGCTCGCGCTGGACCTGGATGACGATGCCGCCCTTGGCGGTCCCGTCGAGCTTCGTCAGGATGATCCCGGTGATGTCGACAACCTCGGCGAAGACGCGTGCCTGCCGCAGGCCATTTTGGCCGGTAGTCGCGTCGAGCACGAGCAGCACCTCGTCCACCGTGCCGTGCTTCTCGATCACGCGCTTGATCTTGCCGAGCTCGTCCATCAGGCCGGCCTTGGTGTGCAGGCGGCCAGCCGTGTCGACGATGACCGTGTCGACGCCCTGCTGAATGCCCACGTTGACGGCTTCGAAGGCCACGCTCGCCGGGTCGGCGCCCTCCCGGTCCGACCGGACAACCTGCGCGCCCACTCGGTCACCCCATGTCTGGAGCTGGTCGGCGGCGGCGGCCCGGAAGGTGTCGGCAGCACCGAGAACGACAGTCTTGCCGTCGCCGACGAGTACCCGCGCCAGCTTGCCGCACGTGGTGGTCTTGCCCGTGCCGTTGACACCGACGACGAGCACCACTGACGGCCTGTCACCGTGCCTGGCCAGGTGCAGCGTGCGGTCCATGTCAGGGTTGATCATGGCGATGAGCTCGGCCCGCAACAGCGCCTTGACCTTGGCGGGGTCCTGCGTGCCGACGACCTTGACCTCGGTCTTCAGCTTCTCGACCAGCTCGCGGGCCGGGCCGACGCCCATGTCCGCGCTGATGAGCGTGTCCTCGATGTCCTCCCAGGCTTGCTCGTCGAGCTTGCCGGACGAGATGAGGTTGAGCAGCACCGAGCCCATCGCCGACTGGGACCTCGCGAGCCTGCTCCGCAGCCGGGCCAGGCGTCCAGCCGACGGCGGCGGACGCTCGACGACGACGCCAGGGACTTCCGCGATATCCGGTGGGGCGATGCCGTCGGGCGGGCCAGCGGGTGGTCTCGGCGGCGCCGCGGGCTCGGGCGGCGCCAGCGTGCCAGTCCCGGTGGCGGAGTCGTCGCCTCGCTCGAGCGTGCCGACACCGCCGCCCGCGTTGCCCTGACTGCCAGGTGGCAGCGACTTGCGGCGCGAACGCACGAACGGGACAAGGCCTGCGGCGCCGCCGCCAACGACGACGACGATGGCAGCGATGATGAGATCTTCAACCATGGCGCAACCAGTGTGACAGACCACAGGCGATGCACCGGCCAGGCCGGCCCCATGCGCGGGTGGCGGCCGCAGCTCAAGC
>DATHQE010000080.1:0-4806 GCA_035483035.1 Streptosporangiaceae bacterium
CCTGATCGAGATCCGGTCAGTCGGCGTGTGCGGCTCGGATGTGCACTACTACGAGCACGGGCGCATCGGTGACTTCGTCGTCGCGGCGCCGATGATTCTCGGGCATGAGAGCTCGGGCGTCGTCCGGGCCACTGGCAGCGCAGTCAGCCGGCTCGCGGTCGGGCAGCGCGTTGCCCTGGAGCCCGGCGTGCCGTGCGGTCACTGCCTGCAGTGTCGGACCGGTCGCTACAACCTGTGCCCGGACATGCGCTTCTTCGCGACGCCGCCGGTCGACGGGACGCTGACGCGCTACGTCACGGTCAGCGAGGACTGCGCCCATCCGCTCCCCGCCGAGCTGAGCGACGACGCCGGAGCCATGATCGAGCCGCTTTCGGTGGCGATCTGGGCCAACCGCAAGGCCCGTACCGCGCCCGGCGCCCGAGTCCTGGTGACCGGCGCCGGCCCGATTGGCGTGTTGTGCGCGCTGGTCGCAGCGGCCAATGGAGCCAGCAGCGTCACGATTACTGACGTCAATGCCACTCGCCTCGCCCTCGCCGCCAATCTGGGGATCGGCACCGTCGCAGCGGGGCACAGCCTGGCCGACCTGGCGGCGGACATCCTGCTGGAGTGCACCGGAGTGAGCTCGGTCGTAGCCGATGGCATCGGCGCATTGCAGCCCGCGGGCATCGCCGTGCTCGTCGGCATGGGCGCCGAGCCAGCCCAGCCGCTGCCGGTGGCGCTGATCCAAGCCCGCGAGCTCACCGTGACCGGCACATTCCGCTATGCCAACGCTTATCCCGCGGCGATCGCTCTGGCGGCAGCGGGCCGCTTGCCGCTCGACGGTCTCGTCGGCGCGCGGCTCACCCTCGGGCAGGCCGAGGAGGCACTGCAGATGGGACGCACTAACCCCGGCGTGCTCAAGACGATCGTGAGGGTCACCGAGGATCCACATGGATCTTGGGGCCACCACGCCACTCGGGACGGCGTTCGCCAGCCAGGACCGCTGTGATGTCTTCGAGGCTGACGGTGGCGGCGACGAGCGGGCGGGGATCGATCGCACCGGAGGCGTAGCGCTCAATCGTCGCACCGATCGCGTCCGAGCCACCGAGAATGCCGACTGCGGTGACGTCCTTCAGCGCGAGCGCGCGGGTGTCGAGGAGGCTGGGCTCACCGGCGAGCCCGATGTAGACCACGCGCCGGCCGGGTTCGACGAGGTCCACCGCGAGAGCTGGCAGGAGAGCCGCGTTCGAAGCGTCGATGACGGCGTCGTACGGCAGGTCCGGCAGGGTCTCGA
Source organism: Streptosporangiaceae bacterium (assembly GCA_035483035.1). Lineage (GTDB taxonomy): Bacteria > Actinomycetota > Actinomycetes > Streptosporangiales > Streptosporangiaceae > JAJYUU01. The sequence goes on from DATHQE010000080.1 coordinate 1,274, forward strand.
GGGTGCAGACGTGGCTGAAGCCGATCGAGGTAGCGAAGTCCAGCGATGTGCTGGTCAGCCCGACCAGGTGTACCTCGGCGCCCAGCGCGACGCCCATGTTCGCCGCGAGCAGGCCGATGGTGCCAGGACCCAGCACTAGCAGCCGGTCGCCCGGCCCCACGGCCGCGCCCTCGACCGAGCGCAGGGCATTGGCGCCCGGCTCGACGAGTGCGCCAAGCGTCGCGTCGACGGTGCCCGGCAGCTCGTGCACGGCACTCACCGGGACAGCCAGTTGCTCCGCAAGCGCGCCCGGCCAGCCGTTCCGGATGCCGACCTCATACCGATCGGCGCAGACATGGTGCCGGCCGGTCAGGCACCGGGCGCACCGGCCGCAACCGATCATCGTGTCGCCGGTCACCCTGCGGCCAAGCCAGGAGGGCTCGACGCCGTCGCCGAGCACGGAGACGGTTCCCGCCCACTCATGCCCGATCCGCATGGGGTACTGGGCCTGACCGGTATGCAGGTAGTTCATCTCTCCGGTAAAGAACTCCATGTCGGTACCGCAAACTCCGGCCCGCTCGACATCGACAACGACCTCACCGGCACGTGGCCTGGGTGGCGCGACGTCCTGGATATCGGCCTCGCCGGGCCCAGTGATGACGAGGGCACGCATGGCCTACCCGCCCGACCATGAGGTCACCGGCAGGCCGCTGACACCGACGTCGGCGAGGAACAGCCGTCCCGAGTCAGGGAACGCGGCCAGCTGCTTCGCCGCCAGATCGACGGCCGCAGTGGTGATGAGCAACTGATCGCGACCATCGCCGACGAATGCAACGCTGCTCGTGTTGGGAGCCGGCACGTCGACAATCCCCGCGAGCTGTCCATCGGGTGCGTAGCGATGCACCTGACCCGCGCCCCAGATCGCGACCCAGAGGTAGCCCTCGGCGTCCATGCAGATCCCATCGGGAACGCCGTCGGTGACGCGGAGCCACTCCCGCCGAGGGCCGGTGGTTCCGGTGGCTGCGTCGTAGGAGCGGATCCAGATGGTGCCGGGAACGCTGTCCACGCTGTACAGCAGCGTGCCCTCGGCGCTCCAGGCGAGGCCATTGGACAGCGTCAGGTCTTGGTCCAGAACGGTGACCGTCTGGTCCCGCTCGATCCGGACGAGCGTCTCGTGCCCGCGACGACCATCGAGCGCGAGCGTCCCGACGAGGAAGTTTCCCGCCGGGTCGCAGCCGCCGTCATTCAGGCGCCGGGTGGGTTCTCTAATGATGGCCGGGCCAGTAACCTGGCCGGCTTCGGTGACGGTGATCAGTGCCCGCGCGCCCGCGACCAGCAGGTCGCCGGCGGCGGAGCACACCACGGCGCCGACCGTCCGGTCGAGTTGCCAGGATCGGCGGCGGAGGACCTGCCCGGCAGTGAGCTCGCCTGCGTGGACCGTGCCCGCCTCGATGTCGACCCACAAGACCCGACGACGCGGCGCGTCCCATAGCGGGCCTTCACCGAGGCCGAATACATCGGTCGAAGCGGCCGTCGCTGACCATCGCGGCACAGTGGCCGCCGATACGCTGACTGCCGCGCGGCGCTGCACGGGAGTACCGTACCGGAATGCCTGAGCTGCGCAGTGCCCAGTGGTACGAGGGCGCGAATCGGAACGCCTACATTCACCGTGCCTGGATGCGCCGGGGGCTGCCAGACTCCGCGTTCGCGGGTCGTCCGCAGATCGCGATCGCCAACACGGCGTCTGATCTGACTCCGTGCAACAGCCACCTCAACGAGGTAGCCGAGCACGTCAAGCGGGGCATCTGGGAGGCCGGCGGCGTGCCGCTGAACCTGCCAGTCGTGTCCCTGGGCGAGACGCAGGTCCGGCCGACCGCGATGCTGTGGCGCAATATGGCCGCGATGGCGACCGAGGAGATGCTGCGCGCCAACCCCGTCGACGGCGTCGTGCTGCTGGGTGGCTGCGACAAGACGATTCCCTCGCTCCTGATGGCGGCCGCCTCGGTCGACCTGCCGGCCGTGGTTGTGCCGGGCGGCCCGATGCTGACCGGCACCTTCCGCGGTAACCCGCTCGGGTGCGGCACCAGCGTCTGGCGCCTCAGCGAGGAAGTGCGGGCCGGGACGCTGACGGAGGATGCATTCCTGGAGTCAGAGTCGGCGGTGATCCGCAGCCGCGGGCACTGCAACACCATGGGCACCGCGTCGACCATGGGCCTGCTCGCGGAAGCGCTCGGCATGGTTCTGCCGGGAACGGCGGGGATCCCGGCCCCTGACAGCCGCCTTCTGGCCCGCTCGCACGAGACCGGCGCGCTGATCGTTGAGATGGTCGCCGCCGGGCGCAGGCCTAGCCAGATCCTGACCATGGGGTCGTTCCGCAATGCGATCGTCGCGCTCGCCGCGATCGGCGGGTCGACGAACGCCGTCGTGCATCTTCTCGCCATCGCCGGTCGGCTCGGAGTACCGCTGACCCTCGCCGACTTCGACCGGTTCGCCGCCGGCGTGCCGCTTCTTGTTGACCTGCAGCCGTCCGGCAAGTACCTGATGGAAGACCTGCACCGGGCCGGCGGACTCGCAGCCGTGCTGCGCGAGATAGCCGATCTGCTCGATCCTGACGCCATCACCGTGACGGGCAGGCCGCTGGCGGAGTCGGTCGCTGCCGGGGAGATCTGGGACCGGGACGTGATACGCAGCCGCGAGACCCCGTTCCAGCCGAACGCCGGGATCGCCGTCCTCTACGGCAACCTCGCCCCGGCCGGCGCGATCATCAAGCCCGCTGCGGCGTCACCGCACCTGCTGCGGCACCGGGGCCGGGCGGTCGTGTTCGACTCGGTCGAGGACCTGCACGCGCGCATCGACTCCCCCGACCTCGATGTTGACGCCGACAGCGTGCTGGTCCTGCGCGGCTGCGGCCCGCGCGGTTACCCGGGCATGCCGGAGGTGGCTAACCTGCCGCTGCCGACCAGGCTGCTGCGGCTCGGGGTCCGGGACATGGTTCGGGTGTGCGATGGGCGGATGAGCGGCACCGCCTACGGCACGGTCGTCCTGCACGTCGCGCCGGAAGCCGCCGCCGGCGGCCCGCTGGGCAAGATCCGCACCGGCGAGTGGATCAGCCTCGACGTCCCGCAGCGGACTCTCTCGGTCGAGGTACCTGACCATGAACTCGACGCCCGGCAGCCGTCGCCAGCCTTCGACGGAGCACTCGCCCGCCCGACCCGCGGCTGGGAGAAGCTGTACGTTGATCACGTCCTCGGCGCCGAGGTAGGCGCGGACCTGGACTTCCTCGTCGGCGCCAGCGGCGACCAGGTCGCACGCGACTCCCATTGATCGGCTCGTACGCAAGCTTGCAGGAGGCCGCCGTCATCACCATCTGCGCGCTGACGTCGGCTGCGGCGCTAGCGTGGCTGTACCTGCTGACCCTGCACGGCGGCTACTGGCGTACCGGGCACCGGCTGCCGCCAGGTGACCGGCAGGCCGGCCAGCTCCCGTCGGTGACGGCAGTCGTTCCGGCCAGGAACGAGGCCGACATCCTCCCCGCCTGCCTCCCCACCCTGCTG
>DATHQE010000081.1:0-4468 GCA_035483035.1 Streptosporangiaceae bacterium
GGCAGGTGCGCGCCACCACCGGTGCCGAAGCCGGTGATGGACGCGTAGATCACGGCCGGGTTCGCGGCCCGGACGCTGGCATAGTCCAGGCCGAACTGCCGCAGGCCGCCTGGCTTGAAGTTCTCGACCATGATGTCCGCACGCCTAGCCAGTTCGGCGGCCGCCGCGCGGTCGCCCTCGTCGCGGAGATCGAGCTGGATCGACCGCTTATTGCGGTTGATGGACAGGTAGTACGTCGAGATGCCGTCGCGTACCGGCGGCATCCAGTGGCGGGTGTCGTCGCCGCCCGGTCCCTCGACCTTGATGACCTCGGCGCCGAGGTCGCCGAGGATCATCGTGCAGTACGGCCCGGCCAGCACACGGGAGAAGTCGGCGACGAGCAGGCCTGCCAGCGGCCCCGAGACCTGATCCATAGCGGCACAGGCTACCAACCTGCGGACAGCCGAGTCCGCTTCGGACCGTACTGACGTCCTTGTCAGGCGCTGTCGGCACTTGGCCCGGTCGGGTCCTGCGACGACCGCACGATCTCGTCGATAGCCGCGAGCGTGCCCGGATCGAGCTGCAGGTCAGCCGCGGCGATGGCGGCATCCACGTGCCCCGCCTGGCGAGTGCCGACGATGGCGACGTGGACCGCCGGGTTCGCCAGCGTCCACGCGGTCGCGAGCTGGTCGACCGACGCGCCAAGCTCGTCATGCGCGAGCCTGTCCAGCTCGGCGACTGCCCTCAGATTGCGCTGGAAGCCTGCGCCGGTGAACATGTCGCTCCGGCTGCGCCAGTCGCCCGGTGGGAATTTCGTGTCCGCGGACAGGTGGCCCGTCAGCAGCCCGTGGGCGAGTGGTCCGTACACCAGGACGCCAATGTTGTGCGCCGCCGCGTACGGCAGCACCTCGGTCTCGATGTCGCGGCGGAACAGGTGATACGGCGGCTGGAGCGACTCCACCGGCAAGGTGGCGCTGAACTCTGCCAGCTGGGCGGCGTCGAAATTCGAGACGCCAACGTGCCGGATCTTGCCGTCAGCGACGAGCTTCGCCAGCGCGCCCGCCGTGTCGGCGAACGGGATAGCCGGGTCAGGCCTGTGCACCTGGTACAGGTCGATGTAGTCCGTGCCCAGGGCGCGGAGGCTCGCTTCCACGCCAGCGCGGATCCAGGCCGGGCTGGAGTCCCGGTTGCCGCCGCCTAGCTTGCCTGGCCGCAGGCCGCCCTTGGTGGCGATCACCAGCGAACTGCGGTCCAGACCGGTGATCGCAGTGCCCAGCAGTCGCTCACTGGCGCCGAAGCCGTAGGCCTGGGCGGTGTCGAATAGCGTCACGCCCTGGTCGGCCGCCCGCCGGATGGCCGCCGTCGCGGCCGCCTCGTCGGTAGGCCCCCAGTCTCCGCCGAGCTGCCAGGTACCGAACGCGATCCGGGATACCTGCAGGCCCGTGCGGCCGAGCACGGTGTACTTCATGACGATCCCTTCCGTCGAGGTTGCCGTCGGCCGTAGCCGCGGCGTGCCGCGGTGGCGCGGCGCTGCTGAGCCACGCGATCAGCGCGGCGACCGCGGCGGCGACAGCCGCGGCGAACATGGCGTACCTGGTGCCGGTGGCCGTGGCACCGACCGGGTCATGACTGACGGCCGCGCCGATGGCCGGGAGCGCCGCGGCGCCGAGCGCGGCGCCGACCTGGCGGCTGGTGTTGATTACGCCGCCGACTACGCCTTGCTCATTGCCGGCGATCCCGGCGGTCGCGATGACCATGGTGCCGAACGCGGTGCCGGCCGTGCCGAATCCGACCAGCATCACCGCGGCCAGCAGCGGGCTGTAGTGGCCGGTGGCGGGCAGCCGGGTGAGGATGGCGAATCCGGCGGCTGCCGTCGCACCGGTCATGATCAGCACCCGCCGGACGCCGATCCGGCTCGCCATCCGGGCGCCGAACGCACCGGCGATGAAGCCGACAATTCCCTGGGGCGCTATGGCCAGGCCGGTCATCAGCGGCGAATCCTTCAGGACCTGCTGGAAGTACAGCGAGAGCATCAGCATCTCGCCGCCGTTCCAGAGACCAAGAAGCACGTTCAGGACGGTGGCGGTACGCAGGGCGGGCCGCTTGATGATCGCGGTGGGCAGCAGCGGATCTGGGTGGTGCCGCTCGGCGACGACGAAGGCGGCGGTGCTGGCGATGCAGAGGGCCAGCGCGCCAAGGATCGCCGGGGAGCGCCAGCCCGAAACGTCGGCTTGCGAGACGGCGTAGACCAGCGCAGCCATCGCGGCGGTGATGAGAAGGGCGCCTCTGGCGTCCAGCCGGCGGCCGGCTGACGGGCCGCGCGAGTCTGCGAGCAGCCGTGGCGCGATGGCCGCCGCCAGGAGCCCGATCGGAACGTTGACGAGGAAGACCGCTCGCCAGCTGGTGAACTGCACCAGGACCCCGCCGAGGACCTGGCCGGCCACGAACCCGATCGACGCGGTCGCCCCGTACAGGCCGAGCGCCCTGGTCCGCGCCCGGCCGTCGGCGAAGCTGGTCGTGATCAGCGACAGCGCAGCCGGCGCGACCACGGCGGCTCCGGCGCCCTGGACGACGCGGGATGTGATGAGTAGCACTGGATCGTGCGCGAGACCGCCTGACAGGGAGGCGGCCGTGAAGGCCAGCAAGCCGATGATGAACATGCGCCGGCGCCCGAGCAGGTCCGCCGCGCGGCCACCCAGGATGAGCAAGCCAGCAAAGGCGATCGCGTAGCCAGTGATCACCCATTGCGCGGCGGCGGCGGTCATGCCTAGCTCGCGCTCGATGGATGGCAGCGCCACGTTCACGATGCTGAAGTCGAGCACGACCATGAAGGCTGCCAGCAGGATAAGTGCGAGGCGCAGGCCCTGCCGTCGGCCCGCGGCGGCGTTCGCCGGCTCGTCACTCGCGCTCACGACCCCAGACTCGCCGGCTGACATCGGCTGCACGCCTCCTCGTTCCAATATATTATACGAAACGTAGCGTATTGAAATTACACCATCCAGCGGTCGCTAGCGTCAACTCACGCGGCCATCGAGGGTCAAGTCCGCCGAAGCACTCAGCGATACGATACGAACCGTTTCCATTTTTTCGGTGTAGGCTTCAGCGTCATGGCGGACATCCGTATTCCCGCCGGCGTGGCGGCGCCGCGGCGGGGCAGGCCGCGCAGCGAGCAGGCCGACCGCTCGATACTGCAGGCCGCCGCCGAGCTTCTGGCCGAGCGCGGACTCGGCGGGATGTCGATCGAGGAAGTCGCGGCCAGGGCAGGCGTCGGCAAGACCACGATCTACCGTCGGTGGACCTCCCGCGGGACCCTGGCGCTGGACGCGTTCCTGACGGAATTCCAGGGTCAGCAGCCCCTGCCTGACACGGGCAGCCTGCGCGGCGACCTGCTGGCTGCCCTTCGCGCGTGGATCAGGTCAGTGACGCGGACCAGCGCAGGCCCGATCCTGGCCGGGCTGATCGCGGAGGCGCAGCGAGATCCTGAGCTCGCGGTGGCCTGGCGGGAGCGCGTCGTCGGTCGGCTCCGCGACCAGCACAAGATCATGCTGGATCGCGCGGTCGAACGGGGTGAGATATCGGCCCGGACGGACTACGAGGTCGTGCTGGACCTGGTGTTCGGCGCTGCCTACCACCGTCTGCTGCACGGGCATCAGCCGCTGACGGACAAGTTCGCCAACAAGGTGGTGGACATCGTCGTGGCCGGGATCGATCGGCCGTGACGCGGTCCTAGCGGGCCCGCGTCAGTTGCCAGTGGTCCCTGGAGGCGCCGTGGTTTCCGGTGGAAAAGGCGTTTCCGGAGGAGCCGTGGTTTCCGGTGGAGCAGGGGTTTCCGGTGCGGCCGAGGCAAACGGGAACTGGCTCGTCCACAGCCTGCGGCCGCCTGTGCTGATGACGAATGCTTCATAGCCCGCGAGCGGCTCGACGATATCCAGGCCAGCCTCGCCGGCGACCGCGACGGCCGTCGCCAGCGCATCGGCGAGGCCGAGGTCGGGTCCGATGACGCTGGCCGAAGCGACCCGAGCGGCGGGGTGACCGGACCGCGGGTCGATGAGATGACTGCCCCGCTCATAAGTCCCGGACGTCGCGATGCACCCGGTGAGCTCGACGATCTCGGCCAGGCGCCGCGGATTGCCGGGGTCGGCAATGCCAATCCGGAACGGTACGCCGGACGGCTGGCCGCCGATGCTCGCGATATCGCCGGCCGCGTTCACCAGGGCGCCCGACATCGCGAGGCCATCGAGAGCCGCCAGGGCTCGCTGAGCAGCCCAGCCCTTGACGTAGCCGGTGGGGTCGAAGCCGCCGGGCATGGCCCACGGGTCGAACCAGCCGCCTGACAACTGCCGGGCGGCCAGACAGGCGCTGATCACCTCCGCCACGTCAGCTGGAGCTTCCGCGGCTGTTATCTCACCGCGGCGCAGTCGGCTGACCGGGCTATCGGCGCGCCAGGTGCTGAAGACCTCGTCGGCGCGCTCGAGCACGTCCCTCGCCT
>DATHQE010000082.1:0-3400 GCA_035483035.1 Streptosporangiaceae bacterium
GGCCACCGGCTGTCCGGCGAGCGCAGAAGCGACGGCCACCAGCTGGTCGTCAGTCGTGGTCTCGTCGCACGCGACCTGGACGACATCCGGGCTGGCCAGATGGACGTTGAAGCCGGCCGCGGCGGCCCTGGCCGCTGCTTGTGCTGCCTGCCCGGGCAGCTCGATGCTGACAGTGTCGAAGAACTCAGCCGACGCCGTTCCGTAGCCAATGTTCTTCATGGCGACGGCGAGGGCGGCGGCCTTGCGGTGCACCCGCCGGGCGATCGAGGCGAGGCCGTCCGGACCGTGGTAGGCCGCGTACATGGCGGCCATGACAGCAAGCAGGACCTGGGCCGTGCAGATGTTGCTGGTCGCCTTCTCCCGGCGGATGTGCTGCTCACGAGCCTGGAGCGCGAGCCGGTAGGCCGGCTGGCCATCGGCGTCGACGGACACGCCGACGAGGCGGCCGGGTAGCTGGCGCTTGAGCGCGTCGGCCACGCAGATGTAGCCGGCCTGCGGGCCGCCGTAGCCCATCGGCACGCCGAAGCGCTGCGTGGTGCCCACCGCGATGTCGGCGCCGAGCTCGCCGGGCGGCGTCAGCAGGGTGAGCGCGAGCAGGTCGGCGGCGACCACGGCAAGGGCGCCCGCCGTGTGCGCGGCCGCGATGGCGGGAGCGAGGTCGCGGACCTCGCCGCTTGCGCCGGGATACTGCATCAGCACGCCGAACAGCTCGCCGGCCGGCTGCTCCTCGATCAGCTCCGGTGTGACCCGGCCGGTGACGAGCGTGATGCCGAGCGGCTCGGCCCTGGTCGCCAGCACGGCCAGCGTCTGCGGCAGGCAGTCGGCATCGGCGACGAACACGCTGCCCTTGCCGCGGGCCCGGCGCGCCAGCGTCATCGCCTCGGCGGCGGCAGTGGCTTCGTCCAGCATGGACGCGCCGGCCACCGGCAGCGCGGTGAGGTCCTCGACCATGGTCTGGAAGTTGAGCAGCGCCTCGAGCCTGCCCTGCGAGATCTCCGGCTGATACGGGGTGTACGCGGTGTACCAGGCCGGGTTCTCCAGCACGTTACGGCGGATGACGGCCGGGGTGTCGGTGCCGTAGTAGCCAAGCCCGATCATCGAGGTGGCGACTGTGTTGAGGCTGGCCAGCCGCCGCAGCTCGGCTAGCGCCTCGGCCTCTGTCAGCGGCGCTGGCAGCCCGAGCGTGCGGTCGGCGATCCCGGCGGGCAGTGCCGCCTCGGTCAGCTCGTCCAGGCTGGCATAGCCCACAGCCTCGAGCATCCTGGCCTGGCCGGCCTCAGCGGGGCCGATGTGACGCGATGCGAATTCCACGGGAGCCTCCCCAGGCGGGCTGCTCGCCCGCGTGCATGTGGTGACGGACTCCCCCTCTGTCAACCGCGGAAGGGTCGACCGCGACCGCGGGCTTCAGAGTGCGCACACCCCCGGTCCTGGTGCCTGAGAGGTTCCGGGGAGGTTGCCCCTTCGGCGCCTCGCGCTGGCTGCGCGAAGACTCTCCCGGTGGGTGTGTTCAGCTTCTTGCGAGCTTACCTCTTGTCGCGCAGTGGGCTTTCGTGGTTATGTCAGCCAGCACGAATTGCCGACTGGCAAGGGAAAACGGGGTCGTCATGGTTTTCGCGCCGCTGCATCTCCTCTTCGCCATCGCCCCAGCGGCCATCGGACTGTGGATCTTGTACTGGGTGATCAGGCTTGCGGTCCGGCACGGCATTCGCGATTCACGGAAATAGGCACGCCTGCCAGGATCAGCGTGTTAGACCGCGTCCCAGCGGAACACCCGCACCGAGATGACGGTCAGGACGGCCGCGAGCCCCAGCAGGATGCCGATCGCCGGCAGCGCCGACGCCGGCCCCTCGCCGCGCGCCATGACGTTCTGCATGCCGACGACAAGGTAGCGCAGCGGCATCGCGTACGAGACGTCCCTGATCCAGGCCGGGGCGTAGTCAAGCGGGATGAACGCCCCGCCGAGGAACGCCATCGGCAGAATGATCGCGTTCGCCACGGCGGTCGCTGCCTGCTGCGTCTTGGCGAACGACCCGACCAGCAGGCCGATGGCCATGAACGCGAGCGTGCCGCAGATCACCACCGGGATGGCCATCCACCAGCTAGCCGACAATTTCAGGCCAAAGTACGGCAGCGTCGCGATGGCCAGGAACGCCGCCAGCTGGACCATCGCCACCCCGAGACTGACGCCGACGCGGGCGAGCACCACGGTCCCGACGTTGATCGGTGCCAGCCGCAGTCTGCGAAGCAGCTTGTTCTGCCGCCAGCTCACCAGCGTGATGGAGGCGCCGAACGCCCCGCCAGATGCGATCGCCCAGCCCAGCAGGCCGGGAGCCAGATACTGGATGGGCTTGAGCGATTTGTCCTCGACTTGCTGCGTCGTGAGCTGATAGGCGGCCTTGCTGCCCGCTGCCACGGCGTCGGCCTGCTGCACGATAGAGCTGAACACCGCCTGCACTATCCCGGCGGCCGTCTGGTCGGCGATCGAGTAGTGCACCACCACGGTGTGGCCCAGCTGCTGCACTACGGCGTCGTTCGTGCCCTTGCGCACGCTCTCGAGCGCAGCCGCCAGGTCAGTCGAGTGCGTCACCTTCAGGACCTTGCCGAGCTGGCCCGGGGCCGCCGTCTGCGCCTGGTTCAGCAGACTGACCTGGCCGACCTCGACGACGGTCAGCCTCGGCGCGCTCGAGCTTTTGTAGATGGAGCCGAACAGCAGCAAAAACAGGATGGGCATCAGCAGCGAGAAGAACAGCGCGGGCCGGTCTCGGACGAAGCCGAGGTACATCGCCCGCGACAGGCTGCGCAGCGGGCCGAGTGAGTGCTGCGAACCCGACGTGGTTGTCGCCGGCACGGAGGTGGTGGTGGCGGTCACGCTCGGTACTCCCGTCCGGTCAGGGTCAGGAAGACGTCCTCGAGATTCGCGCCTTGCACCCGCAGCCCAGCCAGCGCACGGTGGTCTGCGAGCCCGGCGAGCACGGTGGCCGGGTCGCGTGTAGCGATGGTCAGCGAGACGCCGTCATCGCCGACCTCGGCGACTGGTGACAGTGCCTGGGCGCTGGCGGCGGTCAGCTGGCCAGACTCGATGCTGATCCGGACCGGCGTGTCGAGCTCGCGGACGAGCGCTGCCGGGGCGCCAAGCTGCAGGATCTCGCCATGATCCATGATCGCGACCCGGTCGCACAGGGTCTCGGCCTCGTCCATGTGGTGGGTGGTCAGTACCACGGTCCGGCCGTCGGCGTTGATCTGCCGCAGCAGGTCCCACAGGTTCCGCCGGGCTTGCGGGTCAAGCGCTCCGGTCGGCTCGTCCATGAAGACCAGCTCCGGGTCGTGGACCAGCGCGCAGGCGATGGACAGCCGCTGCGACTGGCCGCCGGACAACTGCTCCGCCTTCTTTTCCGCCTGG
>DATHQE010000083.1:0-1892 GCA_035483035.1 Streptosporangiaceae bacterium
CTGTTCGGCACCGCGCTGACGCCGGATGAGGCCGACAGCTACATCGAGGAGATGGTGGTCGCGGCGGAGCTCGTCGGGGTGCCGGCCGAGCTGGTGCCCGACAGCCGGTCCGGGCTGGCCAAGTACCTGGCCTGGATGCAGCCGCAACTGCTGTGCACGCCCGCCGCCAGGGAGTCCATGGCCTACCTGCTCGACCCGCCCGGCCTCGACGCGGAGCTCGCGGAGATCTGGCAGGACATCAGGGAGGCGACATTGATCTCGCTGCCGGAGTGGGCCAGGCAGATGTACGGCTACACGGCGCCGAAGCTGACCGACGTGCGCCGGGAAGAAATCCGGCAGGCGCTTGGCGTACTCGACGCGGTCTTCCTTGGCGAGCCAGGAGTCCTGGAGGCTAGGCAGCGCATCACCCTGCGGATGCGCGCCGCAGTGCGCGCATGAGGAGCCTGTGGCGCACGTTTTTCGCGCTATTGGCAGGCACCGTCGCGACCGCCGCCGGGCTGGCGCTTGTCCGTCGCCGGGTGGGGCGGCTGCGATTCGAGCGTGGCCTGGCCGCTGCCCAGCTCGCTGTCCGCGGTGGGCTGCGTTACGCCGGCAGCGCGCCGCGCCTGTTCGTCGCCGCCGGCGAGAACCGGCAGAAGCTCCGGAACGACCTGGCCATGCAGACCGCCGACGATGTGACCGCGACGCTCGGCACCATGAAGGGCGTCATGGTGAAGCTCGGCCAGATGGCCAGCTACGTCGATGAGGGCCTGGCACCGTCGGTCCGCCGCACCCTGAGCCGGTTGCAGGACAGCGTCCCGCCGATGAGCCCGGAGCTGGCGGCCGGCGTCATCGAGGCGGAGCTTGGGCTGCCGCCTGAGAAGCTGTTCGCCCGGTGGGATCCGGAGCCGATCGCGGCCGCGTCGATCGGCCAGGTACACCGGGCGATCACCAAGGATGGCCTGGCGGTCGCGGTCAAAGTGCAGTACCCGGGCATCGCCGAGATGATGACGGCCGACCTGGCCAACGTCTCGCTGCTGCGCCGCATGCTGCGAGTGACCGCGCCGAGTCAGGACGTCGACGGGCTGATCGCCGAGCTCAGGGAGCGCGTGCTCGAAGAGCTCGATTACGGGCGCGAGGCCGCCAATCAGCAGAGGCTGCACGAGTACTTCGCCGGCCACCCGACGATCAGCGTGCCCGCGATCGTGGCCGGGCTGTCAGCGCAGCGCGTCGTCACCAGCGAGCTGGTGACCGGGGCGAGGTTCGCCGACGTCGTGGGCTGGTCGCAGCACGAGCGTGACCTGGCGGGGGAGACCTTGTACCGGTTCGTCTTCCGCAGCCTGTACGAGGTGCACGCGTTCAACGGCGACCCGCATCCTGGCAACTACATCTTCCACGGGGGCGGGAAGATCACCTTCCTCGACTTCGGCATGGTGAAGCACTTCAGCGACGCCGACCTGCTGCCGCTCATGCAGATGGCGCGCAACCTGTGCGTCGACTCCGATCCGGCCGAGTTTCGCGCGAGCCTGGAGGAGGCCGGCTTCCTGGTGCCGGGTGCTCCGCTGAGCGACGACGAGATCACTGATCATCTGGCGGTGTTCTACCAGCTGATCCGCGAGCCTCGGACCGTGACCGTGACCGGCGAGTACGCCTCGGCCGTCGTGCGTCGTTTCTTCGACGTCCGCAGCCCGGTGGCCCAGTACGCGCGGATACCGCGGTCGTATGTCGTCTTGCAGCGAATCAACCTTGGCCTCTTCGCGCTGCTCGGCGAGATGAAGTCAACGGCCAACTGGCGCGCTATCGCTGAGGAGATCTGGCCCTTCATGCAGGCGCCGCCGACGACGCCGATGGGCGTAGCCGAGTTGCCGTGGCTGGCCAGCCGCCCGTCCGCGGCCGTCGCACTGGCCTGACCG
>DATHQE010000084.1:0-3585 GCA_035483035.1 Streptosporangiaceae bacterium
CTTTCTCGAATCTCAATGCCGGGAGGATGGTGTTGTGCGCGTCCGACGTCGGCGGCGGCGAGGCCCTGAAGCAGTGCTTCGCTGATCTGGCTAGTGACGGAGTTCCACAGGCAGGCCGGGCCGTGATCGATCGCGTAACGACAGCCGTTGACGCTTGCCGAGGCTCAGGTCCTCTTCCAACCGGGTAGCGTGGACGTGACGGGGCGCCGTGAGCAGTCCTCGGTGTGCGTGCGTGCTCAAATCGTGCGCGTCCGTACCGCCGATTTCTAGATGCCTCGCTGCGGGCGGAGGTCATCGATGGCGCTCGCTGCGGAAGTTGTCGGCGTTCTGGCCGGTGTGTGCACGACTGATGAGCTGAACAACGGTGTCGCCGAGGTTCGCGCGTTGTCCGCCGAGACGCTGGCCAGCCCACTCGCTGGTCGGGACCCTAGGACTGGCGGCTCCGCGATGACCGGGCGTCAGTCCGATGTTGTCGCGGCCGGAGCGGAATGGTCTGCGGCTGCGGAAATGGACGCGTTCGAGACTGTCATGTGGCGCGCCGAGGCCGACCCACGGCTCCGGTCGACATTGACGCTGGTCGAGGTCCTTGACCAGGTCCCGGACGTCGACCGGCTCCTCAGGGCACACGACTGGGCCTCCCGCATCGTGCCCAGGTTCCGGCAGAGGGTGGTCGAGCCACCGCTGACCCTGGGGGCGCCTGCGTGGGTGACCGTGGCCGAGCTCGACTTCGACTACCACCTGAAACACCTGCACCTGCCGGCGCCAGGCACGCTAAGCCAAGTGCTCGAGATCGCGCAGTCTGTCGCCATGAGCCCGTTCGACCGGACCCGGCCGCTGTGGGAGGCCGTTGTCATCGACGGCCTACAAGGCGGCCGGGCCGCCTACATCCTGAAGGCTCACCACTGCATCACCGACGGAATAGGCGGCGTCCAGCTGCTGGCGATGCTGCACAGCCGCACCCGTGAGCCGATGCGCGACAGGCCAGAGCCTGCCGCGCCTCCAGCTGATACGCGCACAGCGGTGGAGATACTCGCGGCTCAGACAGCACGGCAGGTCGCCGATGCCCCCGGATGGGCGATCCGGAAGTCGACTGCCGCTGTCGGGCTCGCCGCAATGGCGCTGAGATCGCCTGCGCGCACGGCATCGGATGCGGCCGCATTCGCGTCCTCGCTACGGCGCGTCGCCAACCCGGCGACGGGAACATCATCGCCGCTGCTGCGCCCGCGGAGCCTGGAGTGGCGGTTCGAGATCGCCGAGGTTCCGCTGGCCGACCTGAAGGCGGCGGCAAAATCAGCGGGCGGTTCGGTCAACGACGCGTTCGTGGCCGCGGTGCTCGGCGGATTCCGCCGCTATCACGAGCACTTCGGCGTACCCGTCGACACGATCCCGGTCGCTATGCCGATCAGCCTGCGGACCGCGACGGACGCGGCCGGCGGCAACCGGTTCGCTGCTGCCCGCTTCCCCGCTCCGGTCGCCGAGCGCGATCCGCGGGAGCGCATGCGCCAAGTGCGGGAATTCGTGATCGCTACGAGGGCAGAGCCTGCCGTAAACGCCGCAGCGCTGCTCTCCCCGGTGCTCAGTCATCTGCCAGGCGCGTTGGTGGCACGAGTTCTGGCCAGCATGACCGCCAGCAATGACGCACAGGTCAGTAACGTGCCCGGCATTCCCTATCCCGTTTACCTGGCCGGGGCAAGGATCACGCACATGTACCCGTTCGGCCCGCTGCCCGGCTGCGCCGCCATGATCACTCTCATCTCCCACGCCGGGACCTGCTGCATAGGGATCAACACGGATGCCGCAGCCATCACCGATCCGGCCCTGTTTCGGACCTGCATCATCCAGGGCATCAACGAGATCCTGGCACTGCGCCTGGCAGCTTCTGCCTCAGCGACATGGAAACCGAGGCCAGAGCCAGCCCTTAAAAGCGGGGCGCCTAGCGCCGGGCTGGGTAGCGCCCAGCCGGGCCACCGGTGAGCTGTGGCTGTTCTTCGCGTGGGGACGGACAGGTTACGGAGCCGGCGATCGGCTGTCTGCTTGGGCGATGACGACTTCGTTCGCTGGATCATGACGAACGCGCGGCGTGCCCGCCACGATGACGTTCGCTCGTGTCCAGGGTCGCTGTCGGGCCATGAACGGGAACTCCTCCGCCATCCACAGGTGCCAGAACGAGGCGGCCGCCTCATCGCCGCCGTCGCGCTCAATGCCCCGCCGCCGGGCTTCGGCCATGTCGGACTGGACCCACACCACGGCGTCAACCAGATCCATGAGCTCACGTCGTGCCGCCCCCGCACCCTCGACGATCAGCAGGTCTCGCCCTTGCGGGACTTCGATCGCGCCAGCACGGTTGCGCTCCCGCCATGCTGGGGGCCGGTAGCTCACCGGCTCGCCGCGGCGAACCGGTGTCAGGACCCCTGCGGCCAGCAAGTCAGCCCAGTCAAACATCGCCTGACTCCAGGCGACGTCGTCGGTGTGGACCACGGTTGATGCCGCAACCGTGCCTCGGATCCGGTCGGCGAGAGTTGTCTTGCCACCGCCGCTGCGTCCGTCCACCGCCAGGACCCACGGCCGTCCCGACGGTGCGCCGTCGCGAGGACAGAGCATGCAAACGAGTTGGGCTAGGGGGACGACTTGCCACGGCCCGGCCGCCGGTTCGCCTTCGCCCAGAGTCATCGCCATGTTGGTCATCATGGCCCAGTACCAGGTGTCACCGCATGCGGCAGGCGCGAGGTGCAAGGGGCTTGGTAGCCCTCACGAGCCGTTGTGCCAGGCCCGGCAAGATCTTCCTTGGTAGCCACTTTCTGCTTGCTTGGTATTGCTTAGGCCCTCGGGATAAAGCGCCCGCGATCGTCAGGGCCGGGTATGGCAACTCAATGCGCGAGGCATGCGGCCTGCTCATTCGTAGTAGGGCTGTCACGTTCAACTCCTGAGCGTGCGTGCTCAGGGCGATGAGAGCCTGTCGGCCGATGTACGCGGCCGAGCGCGCGTCAATCACCAGGTCGGATCTGGTCGACTTGCCGAGACGACGCAGCGCCGTCAAGAACAAGGCGACAGAGCCGTCGCTAAGTGTGCCGGCTAGACCGAACGCCGCATCGTGTTCGGCGTATAGCTGAAATGGCGTTGTGCGAGGACTGGCGTAGGGATGCATGCACGCGAGCTCGGCAATTGCACGGAGACTAAGGGCCCGCGCATCGTAGGCACACAGAGCGGCAATGGGCTGCTGGATGATTTGCTTGTCGAGCAGGTGCTCGTAGCGTGCAAGTGCGTCCCGCTGTTGCGGGGTCTGGGCGGTGGCCGTGCAATCGACAATAATGCGACTGCCGTTGTGCCCCGCGGCAAGCGCATCTGCCGACGCAGCGAGCCGGCGTGCTACTGATGCCTCGGCATCCACCACCTCTCCAGCCAGTTGGTAATAGCCAGCCGTGTCGCGCAGTCCGGCTTGTCCAGATTCGAGCGCCTGGCGCACCGTACTGCTCCTGGTCACCCGTCTGAGCGGTCCATGGAGCCCTTCCATGCCGCCAGGTCCAACCAGTTCCACGTACTGGCCCGCAGCGATGCCGTCTTCGGCATATTCGACAGCACGTGCCG
>DATHQE010000085.1:0-5074 GCA_035483035.1 Streptosporangiaceae bacterium
GCGAGTCGCGGGACTGCGGCGCTTGCGGGAACGGCTCCAGCGGACGCAAGTCCGCGTCGCTCGGCCGATTCCGATTTCCGGCTGCGACCTCCTGAGGGTCGCTGATCGTTGGGCTGAGCTTGAGGAGTTCATCGATCACGTCCAGCCACGGGCGGACGAGGACTCCTACGTCCGCCTATTCGAGGAGCTCGGACGCGTTCACACTGCGCTCAAAGCAGTCTGGGAGCCCAGTCCGCCCGAACCCCTCGACGACCACAGAACCTTCGGCCAGCTGCGTTACTCGGTCGGCTTCACACGCCGCAGGCTCGGATCCCGCGGCGAGCCGGTCGTGCATCGGATGCGCCAACTGACTGGCGAGCTCTCCAAGCTCCGGAAGGAGGTCGAACTGCCATGCGCTCCGATTCATGGGGACTACAAATTGGGCAACGCGGGAGAACTGTCAGACGGCTCATGGGCCACCTTCGACCTGGATTTCGCAAGGGTCAGGGAGCGGCTGTACGACATCGCGGGCAGCCTGCACCACGTCGCACCGAGCGGCGAATTGCTCGAGCCGCGACAACTGCTCGACGCCTACGAAAGCACGGCTCCGGAACCGCTGACTCGCGACGAGCACCGATGGCTCCCCGGGGCTGTGGCCCTTATACCCCTGCACTGGGCTGCCACCGCAGGACTCGTGGGCAACGGCATCCACGAGGCCGAAGGCGCGATGACCGCCGCCGAGGCCTGGTGGTCGCGCCGGGCTGAACTCTCGTCGTAGTCGCCTCCGGCCGCGCCGCCGTCGAGATAGCCGAGCGCAACAGCGGGGCCTTCACTGTCGCTTCGCCGGCCGGGCTGGTGAACTTGGCAGTCATCTGGTGCTCCTGATGCGCATTCGATTACTCACTCGGCCCGCAGGGCCGTGGCCGCAGCGGCGTGGGCAGCCCAGCCAGCGGGAATCAGCGCTCCGGCCACCGCGATCACCAGGCCCGCGAGCGCGAGCACCGCCAGCTCCGGACCGCTGTAGACGGCGATGTAGCTGGCCGGGATGTTGGTGGCCCCGGCGTGTGCCATGACCGGGAGCACGTACCGGTGCACGGCCACCCCGGCCGGTACGGCGACAAGCCCGGCAGCAAGCCCGGTCCCGGCGACCCAGCAGATGACCATCGTGATGGTCTGCCGCGGCGTCATCCCGACTGCCCGGAAGATACCCAAGTCGTGTACTCGTTCCCTGGTGTTCAGGAGCACGGTGTTGAGGACGCCCAGCCCGGCCACCACGGCCAGCAGCAGGGTCAGCAACGCGATCAGGGCCGTCAGGGTCAGGAAGAACGGGTCATTGGTGTTGAGGCTGACGGCACTGCCCGACCCGAGTGCGTGGCCCAGCGCCTGGGCGTACCGCTGCGGGTCGGTGCCAGGCCGCAGGCCCACGTCGTAGGTCGCGGTGACGAGCCGCGGGTCAGCGGTCGCGACGGTCCGCCAGTCGGTGAGCATGTCTAGCCCCTGGTTGCTGGTGTCAAAGATCTCGCCGACGATCCGCACGGCAATCAGCCCGCCAGCGTCGCTGATCGTGACCGTGTCCCCGACTGACGTGCCGGTGACGGTGAGGAAATTCGTGGGAACGACCGCCTCACCGGCGCGGTTGTACCAGCGTCCGCTGATCAGGTCGTAGCCGGTCCAGCGTGCGTCGCCGCGGAACGCCGTCAGGTCCACGTGACCGGTAAGGCCGACGACGCTGACCCGCTCGTCTGCCTCGGCCACGTACCGCAGCGTGCCCGGCTGGGCGCGCAGCGCCGCCTCGGTCGTGCGCTCGGCCACCGCCACCGGAAGGGCCCGCGGTGCGCCGCCCGGACCGAAGTTGCTAGGGCCACCCGTATTGCCCGACGGCAGGTAAGCCTGCACCGGCTCGGCCCGGGAGTGGGATTGGCCGACGACCACGCGATTCAGCGAGCCGGTCAGCCCGGTCGCGAAGGTGACGGTGGTGGCGCCGAGCAGGACGGCCACGAGGGTGACCGCGGTGCGCGCTGGCCGGGCGAACGGCGCGGCGAGCCCGATGGTCACGGGCCTCGGCAGCCGCAGCCTGGCCAGCAGGCGGTGAGCTATATAGCCGCGGCCCTCAAGCGGAGCGCGCCCGGTCGCGATCGCCTGGGCCGCACTGAGCCGCCCGGCCCGGATGGCCGGAGCGATCGCTGCGAGGCCGGCAAGGCAGCACATCGCCGCAGGGACTGCGACGTCTACCCACGGGGGCACCGCCAGGGTGCCGACCTGATAGACGTTCGCCGTGCTGCTGAGCACCGGAATCGCCAGCACATTGCCAGCCACGACGCCGGCTGCGCAGCCGATCAGCGCGGGCACGGTGATCTGACCCGCGTAGGTGGCGACCACCTGACCGGGCGTGAAGCCGATGCTCTTCAGCACCCCGATCCGCCGGTAACCGGCTACTACGGCGCCGCTGACGACGTTGACCACGATCAGCACCGACAGGACCAGGCCGATGATGCCGAAGGCGACAACGAACGGGACGATCGGCGCGATGCCGGTATCCTCCTGCTGTTTGATGGCCAGGTACGACTGAGTCGCGACGACCGTGCCACGGGGCAGCGACGTGGTCAGGTCACGGACGTCGGCATGCAGCGCGGCCGCGGTGCCGGCGGAAGCGAATCGGTACAGCAGCTGCGCGGTGGCCGGGCTGCCCGGCGCGCGCAGTGCCGGGACCTCGGCGGGCAGCAGCCAGCCGTCCGCAGACTGCCCGACGGAGTTGGCGACACCGACGAGGGTCAGCACCGGTGACCCGTGCACGCCGTGGGCGGTGATGTGCGCGCCGATCGCCAGGCCTAGGCCAGAGTCGCTGGACAGCACGAACTCGCCGGGTCGCTGCGGCCAGCGGCCGTGAATGAGAGTCAGGTCATCGACCGGCCCGCCGGGCGAGGGCCGGCCGACGAGCGTGATCGGCGGCGCGCTGTAGCCGGGCCTGCCAGGGCCACCGCCAATGACCGGATTGACCGTCACCTCGCCGAACGGACCGGACAACGCCGTGACACCGGGCAGCCTTCCGGTCGCTGCTAGCCGTGCCGGAGTTGCCCGGCTTGTATCGACGGTGACCGTCAGATGGGCGCCGCGCTGCGCCGCGAACGCGGCGTCGAAGGGTGAGCTGGAGTCGACGATAAGGCCGAGGGCAAGCGTGCAGGCGGCGGTCGACACCAGCACGACGACGCCGATCACGACGGTGGTTGCCCGGCGCCGCGCCACGCCCCCGCGTGCGGCGGCCGCCACCGCGCCCGGTCGCCAGCGCGTCATCGGCGTGCCCCGTTCATGACGTCGGCGGCGATCGTGCCGTCGACGAGCTGCACGGTCCGGCTGGCGTAGCGAGCCGCCAGCTGCGGGTTGTGGGTGACGAGCAGCAGTGTCTGGCCAGCCCGGTTGAGGTCGAGCAGGACGTTACCGATCTGGTCGCCGGCCTCGGTGTCCAGCGCGCCCGTCGGCTCGTCGGCGAGCAGCAGGGCCGGCCTGTTCACCAGCGCCCGGGCGATCGCCACCCGCTGCCGTTCGCCGCCGGACAGCCGGGCCGGATAGGCGTGCTGATGCTGGGATATCCGCAGGGCGGCGAGCAGCTCGCCGGCCCGTGCCGTGGCGTCGGTCCTGCGCACCCCGGCGAGCTGGGCCGGAAGCAGCACGTTGTCGAGGACGGTCAGGTCGTCGAGCAGGTTGAAGAACTGGAAGATCATGCCGATCTGCTGGCGGCGGAACCTGGCTACGCCGGCCTCGGTCATCTTGTCGATCCGCTTCCCGCCGACGGTGACGGCGCCGCGAGTCGGCCGGTCGAGGCCGGCGACGAGATTGAGCAGGGTTGACTTCCCGCTGCCGGAGGGTCCCATGATGGCGACCGCCTCCCCGGCGGCGACTCGGAGGCCGATTCCGTCGAGGGCAGGCCGGCCGGCACCGCCGTAACGCTTTGTAACATCGTCGAGCCTTATCAGTGCGTCCATGGCGTGCACGGTAGGCGGGCGCTGCCGCGCTGCGCGTCCGCCGAATGCGGCAATCTCGCTACCACATCAGGTGGAGCAGGGCCGAGCGTCATCCTTTTGAGGTAACGGGCTACCGCTACCGGTGGACGTCAGCAAGGCCGCGGAGCGCGAGAATAGGCCCATGTTCAACCTTTCGCAGCTGCGTGCCTGGCCGTCCCGGCTGCTTGCCTTCGCACGGGTGACAGAGCCGCGACCGGTGCTGAGTTACCGGGCTGTCGGTCTCGATGCCCTGCTGGCCTTCGCCGCCGTCATCGCCTCCCTGATGATCGACGAGCGCCTCCCCGGCGGCGAGGCAGCGCTGGCGGCCCAGCTGATCACAACGGCCCCGCTAACGCTGCGCCGCGTCTACCCGGTTGCTGTGTTCTGGGTGGTGCTGCTCGGCATCGTGGCTGAAAGCCAGGACGCGAACTTCATCTCATTCGGCGCGATCATGCTGGCTGCATACTCCGCCGTGGTGCACAGCCGCTACCGCGGCGCGGCGGTGCTGAGCGTGCTGGTCGCCGGGGTCATGGTCACGGCCATATACTCCGACACTACGATCCCGCAGCCAGGCAGGTTCACCGCGCTGTTCATACTCGTCCCGGTCGTGCTGGTCGGGAATGCGGTGCATAGCTGGCGGCACCAGGTTGGGGACTCGCAGGAACGGCTGCAGCGCGCCGAGGCCGAGCACCGCGCTGCCACTGTGCGAGCCCTGGCTGCCGAGCGCTCGCGGATCGCCGGCGAGATGCACGACGTCGTCACCCACAATGTCAGCGTCATGGTCGTACAGGCGGGCGCCGCCCGGCGCGTCCTAGCTAAATCGCCGGACGACGCGACGGAAGCGCTGCTGGCCGTGGAGGCGAGCGGCCGCACGGCCATGGTCGAGCTGCAGCACCTGCTTGGCCTGCTTTCCCCGGTGGAAGGCATGCAGCCGGAGCCCGGCTCCGGTGAGGCCGAAACCGCGCCCCTGCAGCCCCAGCCGGGCCTGAGCCACCTTCGGTCGCTGGTCGACCGGGTCGTCGCCGCCGGCCTGCCGGTTGAGCTGACCGTCACCGGGCAGCCGCGGACGCTGCCGCCTGGCCTCGACCTCACGGCCT
>DATHQE010000086.1:0-2096 GCA_035483035.1 Streptosporangiaceae bacterium
CTGCACACCGCCCAGATCCAGGGCTTCTTCGACGGCCCGGTCGACCACCTCTTCGCGCTGCCGATCCTGGCCGGCTACCTGGAGGACAGGCTTGACGTCTCGCAGGTCACCGTCGTCGCGCCGGACGCGGGTCGGGTCCGCGTCTGCGAGCGGTGGACGGACAGGCTCGGCTGCCCGCTGGCCATCATCCACAAGCGCCGCGATCCGGACGTAGCCAACCAGGCCAGGGTGCTCGAGGTCGTCGGCCAGGTGGCCGGGCGGACCTGCATCGTGGTCGACGACATGATCGACACCGGCCAGACGATCGTGAAGGCCGCCGACACCCTGTTTGACCAGGGCGCCGCGCAGGTGATCGTGACCGCTACCCATGGCGTGCTGTCCGGCCCGGCGGTGGACAGCCTGAAGAACTCGCGTGTCAGCGAGGTGATCGTGACCAATACCCTGCCGATCCTGCCCGAGAAGCGGTTCGACAAGCTGACGGTCTTGTCGATCGCGCCGCTCATCGCAAGGGCCATTAACGAGGTCTTCAGCGACGGTTCGGTTACCAGCCTGTTCGACGGCCAGAGCTGAGGAGCCGGGCCAACCCGGCCGTCACCGCCGCCGCCGGGCAGCTAGCGGCGCGGATCCGCTAGACTGCACAAGGATTTTCTGTCATCTCAAGGAGCCCTACAGTGCCCGAGGTACGTATCGACGCCGAACTGCGCAGCGAGTTCGGCAAGGGACCGGCCCGCCGGATCCGGCGCGACGGCCGGGTCCCGGCTGTGCTCTACGGGCACCATACCGACCCCAAGCACCTCACCCTGCCCGGCCACGACGTACTGCTGGCACTGCGGACGCCCAACGTCCTGATCCGGCTCGAGGGCCTGTCGGGCGGCGCGCAGCTGGCGTTGCCGAAGGCCGTCCAGCGCGACCCCATCAGGGGCTACGTCGAGCACGTCGACCTGCTGACCGTTCGTCGGGGCGAGAAGGTCACCGTCGACATCCCGGTGACCGTCGTCGGCGAGGTCGCGCCCGACGGCATGATGGACCAGCAGCTGGTGCAGATCTCGGTCGAGGCCGAGGCCACGAACATCCCGACGGGCATCGAGGTCAGCGTCGAGGGCATGGCGATCGGCGCGTCCGTGCACGCCAGCGACCTCCCGCTGCCGGCCGGCGTGACCCTCGCGGACGACCCCGAGCTGCTGGTCGTGCACGTCCTTGCATCCCCGACGGCCGAGCAGATTGAGGCCGAGCTTGGCGAGGGCGAGGCCGCGGCTCCGGCCGCTCCGGCCGAGCCTGCCGCGCCCGCCGGCGATGGTGGCCGGACCGAGGTTGGGGAATCCGGCTGAGGTAGCTGACGGCGCCGCTGGCTTGGCGGCCCATGGCTATCGCGGACATGGCCACTTCCGACCGCTGGCTGATCGCGGGCCTGGGCAATCCAGGCCCGCAATACGCGGGCAACCGGCACAACGTCGGGTACCTGAGCTGTGACGAGATCGCCGGCGATCTGGGCGCGACGTTCAAGCGGGACAAGTCGCGCGCATTCGTGGCGACCGGGATGATGGCAGGCACGAGCGTTGTCCTGGCCAAGCCGATGAGCTTCATGAACGTGTCCGGTGGCCCGGTGGCTGCGGTGCGGAACTTTTACAAGATCCCGGCCGATCGGATCATCGTCATTCACGATGAGCTCGACCTGCCGTTCGGCGCGGTCCGGCTGAAGCTCGGCGGCGGCGACAACGGGCACAACGGCCTGCGGTCTGTCACCGCAGCGCTTGGCACTAGGGAATACCACCGGATCCGGATCGGCATCGGCAGGCCGCCTGGGCGAATGGATCCGGCAGACTTCGTTCTGCGTGACTTCTCGGCCGGGGAGCGAAAGGAACTGCCGGAGATCCTCGGCCGGGCCGCGGATTCAGCGCGGCTCCTGATGGAACGCGGACTGGCTGTTGCGCAGAACGAGATGCACTAGCCGTGTGGCCAGGTCGCCTGTGGGCGATTTCGGCCCATCTGAGTTGGATAAGATTCATCTGCACGGAACCGGAGCCCAGCACTGACACTCAACGCCAGCGATCATGAACTCGCCAGCGACCTTGCCGTCTCGGCAGGACGCCGGCTGA
>DATHQE010000087.1:0-13743 GCA_035483035.1 Streptosporangiaceae bacterium
AAGCCAGCACCGACGTGGCAATCGCGAAGCCGCCGGCGATGGCGATTGCCCACCACGGCAGGCTGGCCGGGTCCACCACGTGGCCCGTGTCCCGCTGCAGCGTGGGCGCGTAGGCGAACCAGGCCGCGAGGCCAGCCGCCACGCCCGCCAGCGCGCCTAGCACACCGGCCACCAGGCCGTTGACGATCATGACCAGCCGGAGGTGGCGTTCGGTCGCGCCGATCGCGCTCAGCATGCCGAGGGCGCGGAGCCTGCGCTGGGCCAGCACGGAGAAGCTGGCGACCGACAGCAGGCCGATGAACGCGAGGCCGACTACCTCCACCACCAGGATGAGGACCGCCTGGGGGAAGCCGCTGACCATCTCATTAGGAGCGGCCAATGCCGCCGCCGGCACACCGGGTAGCGTCACGTCGCCGTTGCTGGTCGCGAGGCGCGCAGCGGCGGGACCGAGCAGGATGATCACTTGGCTCGGGCGTGCAACCTGACCAGGGGCGACCAGCGCAAACTCGTCCGACAGATTGCTCGGGTCCTGCACGATGCCGGTCACCCGCCAAGTCGTGCCGGCGGCCCGCCAGGCGCCGCCCACGTGCGCGCCGTACAGGGTCGCGACCTGGCTGGTCAGCGCGACCTGACCGGGGCCCGCCGGGTATGCGCCGCTGACCAGGCTGACCAGCGGAGCGTTGAAGTGCCCGTGCTGCTTCTCGGCTCGGAGCTGCACAGACTGGCTGGTGCCGGTGGCGATCCTCTCATTGTCGATGACGTCAGCCGGCCCCCAGCGGCGCTGGATACTGGCGATGTCGGCGGCCAGGTGCGGGTCACTGCCGGCCAGCTTGGCCGTTGCGTCAGCGGTGCCGTACGTGGCCTGGTTAGGATTAGCGAGCTGCACGTTCGTGACGACACCGGCGCCCCAGATCGTGGCCGCAACTGCGACGGTGAGCAGGCTGAGCACGAGCAACTGCTGGCGCCATCCCCGGCGGAACAACCGCCAGCCCCAGCGAAACACCGCGCGGCGGGCGACGATGCGGCTGCCCGTGCCCGCGTCCAGGTCGGGCGCTTCGCGCAGCGCGACGGTCACCGGATCTCCTCTGGCACGAGGAGGGATTCGGGGCCGGGAGGCCGGGTGGTCTGGCCGGTCACTCGCCCGTCGCGCAGGACGACCACGCGGTCGGCCCAGGCGGCCAGCTGCGCATCGTGGGTCACCACGACGGCGGCCACGCCCCGCTGGCATGCCTCGTGCAACAGCCGCATCACCTCGTCCGCGTTCACCGAGTCCAAAGCGCCGGACGGCTCGTCGGCCAGCAGCAAGCGGCGGTCCCCCACTACCGCGCGGGCGATGGCGACGCGCTGCCGCTCGCCGCCGGACAGCTGATCGGGGAACCGGCCGGCCCGGTCAGCCACGCCGAGCGCTTCTAGCGCCTCTAGTGCGGCCGTGCGCGCCTTCGGCACCGCGACGCCGTCCAGTTCCAGCGGCAAGGCGGCGTTCTCGGCGGCGGTCAGCCCGGGCAGCAGGTTGTAGTCCTGGAACACATATCCGATCACCCGGCGCCTTAGCCGGGCCTTGCGGCCCTCCGGCATCCCCGCCAGCGCCATGCCGCAGACCAGAACGTCCCCGCTGGTCGGTTCCTCCAGGCTGCCAGCGATGGTCAGCAGCGTGGACTTGCCCGACCCGCTGGGCCCCATGACTGCCACCATCTCACCGGCCTGCACGGACAGGTCCACGCCGTCAAGCGCCTGCACCCTGGCCGGCTCCTGACCATAGGTCTTGGAGACGGCGCGTAGCTGCAGCACGCTCATCGAAGCAACGACGCCTTCCCCGCTCAGTCCCGGCCGACTCACCGCCGTGCCCCCAGCCGCCGCAGTTGCGGAACCGGAGCGGGGACGGGGCCGGGCCGGGACGGCTGGGCTGCGGCCCGCCTGAGCCGCGCATCGGCGGCGTCCAGCCACCGGATCACCGCGTCCAGCCGGAACAACTCGGCATCCACCACCAGCGCGAGGCCCAGATCATCGCGGGCCTCGCCCTCTTTCAGCCTCGTCCACTGCTGCATCAACTCCAGCAGGTACAGGCGGTGCGACTGGATCACCTCATGCGCGTCGGTACCGGGCAACCGTGCGGCCACCAGCACCTTCATCACCAGCTCGTCGCGGGGCGGCGAGGTCATGTCCGGCGGCGTACGCAGCCAGGCGGCCAGCGCGTCCGCGCCGTGGGGTGTGATCCGGTACCGTTTCTGCGGCCCGTCTTGGCCGGCATCGTCGGATTCAGCCAGCCCGTCGCGTTCGAGCCGGCCCAGGGTCTTGTACACCTGACCGACGTTCAGCAGCCATACCTCGCCGGTGCCGGCCTCGAATTCCTCCCGCAGCTGCAGCCCGTACTTAGGTCCTTCGGTGAGCAGCGCCAGGAGGGCGTGCGGGACACTCACGAGGACACCATGCCAAGCATCATACCGAGCACAATACTCGGCATACTCGCGTCCAGCAAGCGGACTTTGCTGAGCCTTGTCTAGTGCACAGCCCGATAGGAGGTGACCGCTCCGCCGCCCACGATCGCGGCCGCGTGGCCGGCCGGGAGCTCAGGCAGCGACAGTACCCAGTCGGTCGCCAGCCGACTGTCGCACCGGATCACCGGGCGGACCCCGCATACCAGCTCAGTGCCGCGAAGACCGGCGAGGCCGGCGCCGGTCGCCTTCAGGTACGCCTCCTTGGCGGTCCAGTGCCGGTAGAAGCCGCGCAGCAGTGAGCCGCCACAACCGCTGGCGATGCAGGCCGCCTCGGCTGGAGCGAACCTGCCGCCGATAAGGTCCGCCAGTCCGGCTCGTGCGCTGAGCAGCTCGAGATCCGCGCCGACCGGCGAACGCGACACGGCGATCAAGGCCAGGCCTGCGCTCCGGCTGAGGCTGAAGTGAAGCGCGCCCGCGTGGTCTCCCGCCAGTGCCGGCCGCCGGTCCGGACCAGGCGCGAAGGATAGGTGGGCAGGCTCAGCATCGAGGTAGCGGGAGAGCACGACCCGCAGCCAGGCCCGGCTGGCCGCGAATCTCTCGCGGTCCCGCGGCCGGAGATACGTAGTCGCGCGCTCACGCTCGGCCGGTGCGAGCGCTGAGCCAAAGCTGTCGCTCGCCGCGGGCTGGTCTGGCGGCGCGTCCAGGTCGATCAGCCACGCCTCGACGGCATCCAGCCCAGTCAGCACTGCGCGCTGTCCGTCGAGGCCGATCCGCATGGGACCGGACTGTACCGCGGCGCCCGGCTGGCAGGGCACGGTCACTTGCCGCGGCCCTACCCCGATTGTGCTAGAAGCTGCCGGAAAGAGGGGTACGAACTAGCACTACGATGTGCGGATCGCCAGAAGGCGGGAGAATGCAGCTATGCCAGGGCCGACTCAGCCGTGGGACCAGTCCGAGGACCCGCGTGAGAGCACCGTCGACCTGTCGCGCCCCGTGGTGGCTCCCCCGACCGCTGGCAGCGCCCGGCCACCCGCTAGGCAGGCGAGCGTGCCGGCCGAGTCGACTGGGCTCGCCCGATCCGGCACCACACCGAGAGGCTCGCTCGCCGAGCTCAGGTCTCGCTTGGCCAGGTTGCCAGATGGCCACCCTTCGTCGCCCTACGACGACGCAGGCCAGGTCAGGCCGTTGCCGATCCGGCTGAAGCTGCTTGAGCTTGGCCTGCCTGCGCCCGAGCGGGAGCCCGCCAGCAACGTCATGCCCGGGACCGCGACTGCTGGCACCGAGTCCGTCGTCGGCGAGTTCCCGGAGCCGGATGCGCCCGAGCGGAATCTGTCACCGCCGCAGCTGCCTGAGCCTGCCGAGCAAGACAGTGCCGAGCCTGACAGTGCCGAGCCGCACGGTGCCGAGCCGCATAGTGCCGAGCAAGACAGTGCCGAACCGGACAGCGCCGCAGCGGACAGCGCCGAGCCTGACAGTGGCGAGCCGGACGAGGAAGCGGTCGACGACGCGACGCCGGCCGGCGCGCCCAGCGCCGACGACCCGCTGACCGGCGAGGACGTCGAGGCGGCCGGCCTGACCCCCGCTGACGCCGTATCCGACTCGCAACCCAGTCCGGCGCCTGGATTCAGTCCGAACGGCGCCGCGGACGACGGACGAACCCCGTTCCCTGCCCTTAGCGGGGACGGTCGCCGTCCTCGCCGACCCGAGTGGGGGAACCCCTACGCCAGCTACGGCAACGGCAACGGGCACGCATCATCCGACGTGCCCGCCGAGGTCAACCTCGGGCCCTGGCAACCTGGCCCGCCGCGGCGGGGCAGCGGCCTGGAAGGCCTCAGCTCGGCCGACGGTAACGGCCACGGTCGGACCAACGGGCATGTCACCAACCAGCACCAGCGCGCCAGCCAGCCGCGGCCGGAGCGGCTCGACCCGAGCATGCGAGATGCGGCCCGCCAGGACACGGTGCAGCAGCCGGCCATTCAGCCGGGTGCGCGACGTCCGGACAGCGGGTCCCGTCCTGACAACGGACCACGCCACGAGCCTGACAGCGGCCCGAGTCGTGGTGCGCATGCGCACGCCGGCCGGCTCGAAGCGCCGGGCCGCGCCGCGTCCGACCTGCACGCCCTGGTCGAGCGCATGCTGACGAGCTGCCGGGCCGCGGAAGGACGAACCGCGCTTGGCGGTTACGGCAGCAGCGGCCTGACCCCGGTCATCCGGCGAGTTTCGGCCCATCTTCCGTTCGGCGGCCTGGCTCCTGGCAGCGAGGCCGACAGCCTGAAATCGCCGGACCGGCTCGCCGCCAAGCTTGCCCGCCTCACCGCGCGCAACCCGGGCCGGACCGCCGCTGAGCTGGCCGCCGCGATCAGCGACGTCATTCGCTATGCGTTCGTCTTCGAGCCCGACGATTACGTCGAAGGCACCTGGCTTGTGCATCGCAGGCTCAAGTCACAAGGCTTCGACCTGGAGATCAGGCGCAACCGCTGGGATAGCCCCGAGTACAAGGGCATTTTCACGCAGTGGCGCGATCCGGCCCATCAGCTCGCTTTCGAGGTGCAGTTCCATACGCCGGCCAGCTGGGCGGTGGTGCGGCGGACCTACGGCGCCTATGTGCAGATCACCGACCCGGCCACGCCGCCAGCCGAGCGCGCCCGGTTGCGGGCCCGGCAGGTCACGGCGGCTGCCGCCGCTAACGCGCCGCCGAACTGGACGGAGATCACTGACTTCCGGCTGGAGCTGCGATGAGCGAAGTGCAGTACTACGTCATCGTGGCGGGCAATGCCAGCCGGGCCGCATCCGGCCTGGCGCGCCGGACCTTCGCCGAAGCCGGTCCTGTCGATGAATCACTCGGCCGTGACCTCACCTGGCGGCTGGACTCGGCGATCGTCGAATGGGAGTACGGCGACCTGAGCGCGGAACTGGTCAGGATCGGCCAGCCCGAGGCGGACAACCTCATCCAGGCATTCCGGGCCAGGTGGAGCCGGACGAGTTGACCGTGACCGTGCGCCCGCTCGCGCCCGCCGATCTCGGCCCGGTCGGCGACATTTTCGGCTGGTACGCCGTCAACTCGGTCGCAACTTTCGAGGAAGCACCGCGCAGTGCGGCGGACTGGGCTGCCCTGGCCGCCGAACTCAGCGGGCTCGGCCTGCCGTTCCTGGTGGCCGACGACGGCGGCAGGATCGCTGGATACGCCTACGCCGGCCCATGGCGCCGCAAGCCCGCCTACCGCGCCACCGTCGAAAACTCGATCTTCATCGCGCCCGGGCACACCGGGCAGGGCATCGGCCGGTTCCTGCTCGCCGAGCTGCTCACGGCGTGCGCGGCGGCCGGAGCTCGCCAGGTCATCGCGGTCATCGCCGATTCCGGGTCGGCGGCATCGGTCGGCTTGCACGAGTCGTTCGGTTTCGCTCACGTCGGGCGGCTCACCGACGTCGGGTTCAAGCACGGCAGCTGGATCAGCACACTGCTCATGCAGCGGGCGATCAGCTGACGAGAGGCCCTGGCCGGCCAGGACCACGGCTCAGCGCTCTGCTTCACCGCCGCCGGGCTTCGACCTATCGAAGAACTCCCGAATCAGCTCCCGCTGCCGCTGGCTGACCTGGTCGAAATGCTTGTCGAGCGCGTCCTCGCCAATGGCCTCAGCGGTGAGGTACAGGTCCTTGATCTGATCGAGCTTGGCGACAGCCGCTTCCGGCATGGCCCGCGCGGCTGGCGCCGGCGGCGGCACTGGTCCGGAGAACGTCGCGGGCGGAGGCTCGACCGACCCGGTGACACTCGCAGGCCGCGGCGACGGCTGACTCGGCCGGGCCGGCTCGAACGGTCCGCGTGGCGCCTCGACCGGCTCGGGGCGCGGCAGCGTGGTCGCGCCTGGCAGTATCCGCGGCAGCGGACGTGTCAGCGTGTCATCATCGCGGTCGCCCGACACTGGCGACGCCTGCCCGTCCGGGTTCCGATGACCGGGAACGGGGCCGATTCCGTCCCCAACAGCCCCCGCACGGTCGCGGCCTGCCGACTGCGGATCGCCGCGGTCGGCAGCTCGGTCTGGCAGGATCCCGGAACGGCGCGGCGAGGTCTCCCCTGGTAGCCCGCGCGGCCGATCGAGAGGACTGTCCACGCGCAGCTCGCGCGGCCGATCAAGCGTGCCGTCGGCGTGCAGCCCGCGCGGCCGATCGAGCAGGCTGTTGCCACCCCCGAATGCGCTGCCACCAGAGCGATCCCGGTCCCAGCCGGGACGCTCCGGCTCGAGGCTCGCTCGCTCGGAGCGGAACCCGTGCCGGTCAGAGGCCGGGCCCCGCCCGTTGTCGACGTAGGCGTCCGGACCAATGTCAGCGCCCGTCCGCTCTGGCCGGAAGCCATCACGCTCCAGCGCCGCGGCAGGCCTGTCGTCCCGCCGCGGTTCGAAGCCCGGCCGCTCGGGCCGCAATGCGTCGCGCACGCGCGCCATCGTTCGCGCGTCTGTGCGGTACTCGCCCGGCCTGGCCGACTGGCCTGGCCCGTCCAGTTGGTAGCCGTCCCTTTGGTCGCGACCCCGTTGCTCGCCACCACTGTGCTCGCCACCACGGGCCAGCTCATCTTGAGCCTGGTGCCGCCGCTCGGGGCCGGGGATGAGGCCGGTTGCGCCCGGCCGGCCGCGATGGTCCGGTCGGCCATCGCTGTCGTGCCGGCTCCGATCAGCGACTGCCTGCTGCCGTGCGGTGTCCTCTCGCTGGTTAGCCCAGCCATCCCGGTGCCTGGTGGCGTCAGGACGGTACGAGTTAAGCCCGGGCGAGCCGGGCCGATCTGACGGCCCGGCCGACCCGACGTCACGGCCGGCCCTGACGTCGGGTTGGTGGCCTTCCGGGCCTAGCCAGCCGGGCGCGCGGAACTCTGCCTCGCGCCGGTCAGGCGCGGCCGGGTGTGCTGGATGATCGACAACGCGTTCTTGGTGATCGGGGGCAATGCCCGACGATCGCGCAGCCAGCCTTGCCCAGCTGCCACCGTCACCATGCTGAGTCGTGTACCTGCCGTCGGGATCAGGTCCGTGCCCGGTGCCGGGCTCAGGTCCGTACCTGATACCGGACTCAGGTCCGTACCTGTTACCGGACTCAGGTCCGTACCTGTTCCCAGGCTCAGGTCCGTACCTGTTGTCGGACTCAGGTCCGTACCTGTGGCTGGACTGGGGTCCGTACCTGTTGTCGTCGGGCCGTTCAGGTCGCGGGCGGCGTCCGGCACGACCGGCGTCCGGCTGCTCGGCTGCCCGTTGTGGACCGCCTGCGCCAGGCCTTGGCTGCGACCGCGGCTGCGGCTGCGGCTGCTGCTGCTGCGGGGGCCGTGGCTGCTGGACACGCGACTGCGGAGTCGGCCCAGCCGGGGGCTGGGCCGGCTGAGGTTGCTGCTGAGCCCGCAGAAGTTGCTGCTGCTGCGGAGGTTGCGGCGGCTGTTGCTGCGGAGGCTGGCCAGACGGCCGGGCGTCACGATCGGCAGACGTCAGGGCTGCGGGCCGCACCGGCCGGAATTCGCTCAGCCACTCTTCGGCGGGGAGATCGGGGCGATCATCAGGCTGCTGGCGATCGTCCCGCCTCCAGCGCACCGCTTACCTCCACACCCGCGTACCGCGAAGTTCGCTCGCACCGCGAACTGAATCCGGCGCGCGCCCCAAGCTCCGGCCTACCGGCCAACGATCGCATGCGCGCGAGGGTGCCGCAACCCATCATCTAGCCAGATGGAAACCGTCAGCAGGGCTCTGGCCTGGGACTTCAGCCGACGGGTAGGCCGCAGACGGCACCCAGATCCGGTTCAGAATTCCGTGCTCAGGCCCGATTCACGGCGATCCGGACGAGTCCGCCTGGCAGCTAGAGCCGCGCGCGGGCCGTCAGAACAGCGTCAGGGCCAGCACGGGCGAGTACTTCCTGCCCGTAAGGGGTGTCGACTAGCGTTGCGCCTGTCGGGTTTTTCGCAATGACAAGTTCCGGTGCGAGTGGAGGCTTTCATGGATCGACAGGTTAAGTACCTCTTGCCCGAGTCTGAGATGCCCCAGCACTGGTACAACATAGTCGCTGACCTGCCAACACCACCGCCACCGCCGCTGCATCCTGGCACCGGCCAGCCGGTCGGCCCCGAGGATCTAGCGCCTTTGTTCCCCGCCGCACTGATCGCGCAGGAAGTCTCGGCGGAACGGCACATCGCCATTCCCGAGGACGTCCTCGACGTTTACCGGCTATGGCGACCGACCCCTCTTTTCCGAGCGCGCAGGCTGGAGCGTGACCTCGGCACGCCAGCGCGGATCTATTACAAATACGAGGGCGGCAGCCCGGCTGGATCGCACAAGCCCAACACCGCGGTGCCGCAGGCGTATTACAACGCTGCCGAGGGTGTGACGAAGCTGACAACCGAGACCGGCGCCGGCCAGTGGGGCAGCGCGCTGGCATTTGCAGCCGCGCTGTTCGGGCTCCAGCTGGACGTCTGGATGGTGCGTGCTTCCTACGACCAGAAGCCCTACCGCAAGATGCTGATGGAGACCTACGGCGCGGCGGTGCACCCCAGTCCATCGGACCTGACCAGCTCTGGCCGGGCCGTGCTCGCTGAGCACCCAGCGTCCACCGGCAGCCTCGGCATCGCCATCAGCGAGGCCGTCGAGGTCGCCGGCGGCGACCCGGACACTCGCTACGCCCTCGGCAGCGTGCTCAACCACGTGCTGATGCACCAGACGATCATCGGCGAGGAAGCGATCAAGCAGCTCGCTGCTGCTGGTGATACCCCGGACGTCATCATCGGCTGCACCGGCGGCGGATCCAACTTCGGCGGACTGACGTTCCCATTCCTGCGGGAGAAGCTCGCCGGGCGCATCAACCCCGTCATCAGGGCGGTCGAGCCGGCCGCCTGCCCGTCGTTCACGCGCGGCGTGTATGCCTACGACTTTGGCGACACCGCCGGCTTCACGCCGCTGTTCAAGATGCACACCCTCGGCCACGAGTTCATCCCGGACCCAATCCACGCTGGCGGGCTGCGCTACCACGGGATGTCACCGCTGCTGTCGCACATCTACGAGCTCGGCCTGATCGAGGCCGTGGCCAAGCCGCAGTCAGAGTGCTTCGCCGCCGGGCTGCGCTTCGCCAGGACTGAGGGCATCGTGCCGGCGCCCGAGCCGGCCCACGCCGTCGCGGCCTGCATCGAGGAGGCGCTGCGCTGCAAGGAGACCGGTGAGGACAAGGTGATCCTGACCGCGCTGTGCGGGCACGGCCTGCTCGATCTCGGGGCCTATGGTGATTATCTGTCGGGCGAACTGCGGGATCTTGAGCTGACCGACACGGTGATTGAGACGGCACTCGCGGGCCTGCCGACGCCGGCCTGATGAGTCAGGCGTGCCTGACCCGGGCCGGGAGGAGGGGAGTCGGCCCGGGCCTTCTGGCACGCATCCGCGGCCGTCACAGCGGACGCGCGTAGGCGCTGTAATGACATAAACGTACGTTCACACAGCCATACAGTCGTACGCTGGCGAGCCATCATTTGTCAAGCCATCGGATGACAACCATTCGACCTGAATACGCGTCCAAGACAGACATACCTGACTCCCACCGATGACTGAGATGGTCCAGATGACCGCTGACAGCGCCGCGCTGCCTGGCGGCCGCCTGCCGATCGGAGGCTCACCTCTGCAGTGCAAGCTCGCCGAGGCAGCAATCGACCTGTTTTACGCCCGCGGCGCACTGGCCACCACTGTCCGGGAGATCACCGGCGCCTGCGGCCTCACGCCCGGCGCGCTCTACAACCACTTTTCCTCGAAAGAACACCTGCTGTACGTGCTGGTCAGGGACGTACACCTACAGGTCGTCGGGCAGCTGGCGGCGGTCGCCGAGGCAGCCGGCCCCGACCCTGCCGAGCAGCTGACCGCGACCGTGCGCTTCCTCGTCGCCCACACCGCCGGATTCAAGAAGCAGTCGCGCGTCGCGAACCGCGAGTTCACCATGCTGACTGGGACCCGGCTGCAGGAGATCCGGACTATCCGCCGCCAGCTGCGCGACCGGATGACCCAGATCCTGCTCGACGGCGCGCAGCGAGGAGTCTTCAGCCTCGTCGGCGGTAACGATCCCGCGTCCGCCACCTTGTGCTCGGGCACCATCGCCAACATGTGCGTGCACATCAGTGAGTGGACACTTGAGCACTATCCGCTCGGGATCCCCGATCTTCAGGACCGCTACGCACAGATGGCGCTGCGCCTGGCTGGCGCCGCCGGCTAGCCGCTGCCGGGCCGAGTGACTATTGTCACGCCGTCTGCGTGGCGCCCGTCAGCGCGCCGAAGTCGGCCGGATCGATGTTGCCGCCAGACAACACGACTACGGTGCGCCGGCCCGGGCTGACAGCCCCTGACAGCAGCGCTGCGAGCGGCACGGCGCCGCTAGGCTCGACCACGATCTTGAGTCGCGCGAAGCAGAACCGCATGGCATCGACGATGTCCTCCTCGGAGACCGTGACGATGTCGTCAAGCAGCCGCGAGTTCACTGCGAACGTCAGCTCCCCCGGCTCCCTGGCGCGCAGGCCGTCCGCGATCGTCACTGGCTCGGGGATGCTCACCCGACGCCCGGCGCGAATGGACTGGCTGGTGTCGCTCGCCATCGCTGGCTCGACGCCGATCACCGACGCATGCGGCAGCAACCCCTTCACGGCGGTCGACACGCCTGCCGCGAGCCCTCCCCCGCCGACGGGCAGCAACACCAGGTCGAGGTCTGGTTCCTGCTCGGCTAGCTCTAGCCCGGCGGTGCCCTGCCCGGCCATGACGTCGTAGTCGTCGAACGGCCGTACCAGCGTCATCGACCGCTCAGCGGCGATCTGCGCGGCGACCTCCTCGCGGCTCTCGGTGTCCGGATCATAGGGCCGGAGTTGCGCGCCGTAGCCCTCGATCGCGGCCAGCTTCGCGGCCGATCCGTTGGCCGGAACCACCACAACAGCGGGAACATCGAGGAGTCTTGCCGCCAGGGCGACGGCGCCGCCGTGATTCCCCGAGGAGAAGGCGACGACGCCGGCTGTCTTCGCGGCCGGATCCAGGAGGCTGAGCCGGTTGTATGCGCCGCGGAACTTGAACGAGCCGCTGCGCTGGAACGGCTCCGCTTTCAGCAGGACCGTCGCGCCGCAGCGCTCGTTCAGCGTCGTCGAGCTGAGCAGCGGTGTGCGGTGCGCGACGCCGTTCAGTCGCGCCGCGGCGGACCGGACTCGGTCCAGGGTCAGTGCGTCATCGGACATAAATGCCTCTTCGTTAGCCGGGGGGTTCACGGCCAGGATGCGCGTCCTGGCTCAATCTGCTTGTCTAGCACGGCCCGCCCAAGCGAGCGGTGACAGGCTGGCGGGAGGCAGCGCAGCGCGAGAGGACCCACCAGCATGGAGATGCCCAAGCCCACCGAGGCCGACAGGGAGTACTTCCGGTCCGTGCTGCCCGACAATCCCGAGGTCGAGGTGAAGCCGATGTTCGGCAACCTCGGCGCGTTCGTGCACGGGAACATGTTCGCCGGGCTGTTCGGCCCAGCGGTCGGCGTCCGGCTAGCTGACGCCGACCGGGACGAACTCGCGGCCGTCGACGGCACCGGACCGTTCGGCCCGGCCGAGCGGCCCATGGGCGGCTACCTGAGCCTGCCGCCAGCCTGGCGCGCCGATCCTGACCTCGCCGCTGACTGGGTTGGCCGCGCACTCAGCAACGTCAGCGCGATGCCGGCGAAGACGCCCAAGCCCAGCAAAGCCAGGGCTAAGTCGCCCCGGTCGCAGTCCCGCTAGCCACCTCAGTCTCAGTGGCCGTAGTGATACCGGCAGGAGGCAATCCGGATCTCGCCGTCGACGACCTTGTAAATGAGCCGGTGCTCGTCGGTCATTCGCCTCGACCAGTAGCCATGGAACCCATGTTTAAGCGGCTCGGGTTTGCCTAAGCCCTCGTTACCGTTTCGCTCTATATCCGCAATCAGCGAGTTGATCCGCTTCAGGACCTTACGATCTTGGATCTGCCACCAAAGGTAGTCGGCCCAGGCGCTCTCGTCCCAGATCAGCTTCATGTGCCAAGCTCATGCTCGGCTCCGCCGCCGTGCTCGAGCCTGTCGATCGACGCCAGCAGCCGACGCGCATTCTCTGGACTCTTCAGCAGGTACGCCGTCTCCTTGAGCGACTGGTAGTCATCGAGGGCGACGATGACGACCGGATCGTGCCCGGCCCGCGTGATGATAACTTCCTCGCGGTCGTCCACGACAGCATCGAGGGTTTCGGCGTACCTGGCTCGGGACTCGGAGTACGTCATCGTCCGCATAGAAACCCCCTTCGTTGTACAACTTATTGTACAACGCCGGAAGGGAGCGGACAACTGCGACCCGTCCCCTGCTCGCATGGCGATCGGCCTGGGTACCGACACCGAAGCGCCCGCAGCCGCTATGGCAGGCTTGTGACTGGCTGTCGGCCGCGTGCTCAGCAGGGTCATCCGGCTGAGCTGTACGGGGGGAGGCGACGCCCGGTGGACCTGGGCTTCTTGCGGCGACTTTATGACGAGATCGGGAATTACGTGTCCGTCTACCTGGACACCGACAAGGTCTACGAGAAGAACTCGGCAGAGGCTCTGGAGATCCGGTGGCACGACGCGCGGCGCGCACTAGCGGCCCAGGGGGCACCGCCGGCCACGCTGGACGCAGTCGCGGAAGTCATCCTCGATCGTGACGAGGTCTCGCCGGGACGAGCGGTGTTCGCGCGGGATGGCGCCGTGGTGTTCACCGGCGCCCTGGACGCTCCGCCGCGGCGCGCGATCGCTCGGCTGGCGCCGCTGCCGCACCTGATGCCGCTCCTCGCGCAGCACCGGCCGCCTATCCCGCACGTGCGGGTCAGCGCCAGCCGGACCGGCGGCGAGCTCGTCGCGGTCGGCGGCAGCGGCGGGGCCTGGCGTGACTGGATGGCGGGCAGGCAGTGGCCGGTGCACAAGGTCTCGGTCGGCGGCTGGGCACAAGACAAATACCAGCGCCGCGCGGAGGACACCTGGGAGGAGAACGCCAAGGAGCTGGCCGCCGAGGTAATCGCCGCGGCCGACCAGGTCGGCGCCCGGCACGTCATCATCAGCGGCGACGTGCATGCGCGCACGATGCTCCTCGAGGACCTGACGGTCCCATTGCGGGAGTCGGCCGCCATGGTCGACAAGGAAATCGGCGCCGACAGCCCAGCCATGGCCGAGGCCGCAGACCAGGCGCTGGCCGACTGGGCCGACCGCGATCGGCGCCAGCGCTTTGAGGACTGGGGCACCTACCTCGCGCATGACAAAGCCGTCCAGGCGCTGGCGCAGACCCTCACCGCGCTCAGCAACAGCCAGGCCGCAGACGTT